>NZ_JBLWTZ010000005.1:0-200017 GCF_048269885.1 Tenacibaculum sp.
GCGCAATTCTTTGCCAATGGTGTTGACACCAAAACTCAAGGATTAGATATTGTTCTAAACTATAAAAAATCTTTTGAAGATCATAGAATAGATGTAGGATTGGTAGGAAACTTTAACGATACTAAAATTGAAAAAATAAAAAATGGAAGCCTAAACAGGTTTACTTTTTTCAGTCCTTTTTCTGAAGCTTATTTAAAAGCTGCTGCTCCAGATCATAAATTCGGTTTAAACCTTGGATATGGATACAAAAAACTAGATGTTGCTTTAAACTTTACAAAGTTTAGTGAAGTCCAATTACAAGATTTTCAGTGGGTAGATTCACCTGCTACCACACAAGCAGAAGCAGATGCATTATACGCTGTTGCAACCGACACTTATGAAAGTAAAATTACCACAGACCTAAGCTTGAGCTATGCTTTTACCGATAAAATAACCTTTACCATTGGAGGAAATAATATTTTTAATGTATACCCTACTCCGCAATTTGATGGATGGACAGACCAAGGTGGGTTAGCAGATTCTGTGCAAATGGGATCAGACGGTGCTTATTTCTTTACTAGATTAGGATTTAAACTTTAATACTGGTTATTTGTAAAACAAAAAATCCTGAGAATACAATACTCTCAGGATTTTTTTATTTCTTTACTCTAACTCTAGCTAGAGAAGCTAAGATTTTATTAATCATTATGCATAAAACGTTGTTTTGCCAATAACTCCTCTTCTGTTTCTACATTATCTTCATCAGGAACACAACAATCAACAGGACAAACAGCAGCACATTGTGGCTCTTCATGAAAACCTTTACATTCTGTACACTTGTCTACAACAATGTAATAAATTTCATCTGAAATTGGCTCTTGATCTTCGTCTGCATTGGCAGATTTACCATTTGGTAAAACGATATTACCTGTTAAATCAGTTCCATCAGCATATTTCCAGTCATCTGCACCTTCATAAATAGCTGTATTAGGACATTCAGGTTCACAAGCCCCACAGTTTATACATTCATCAGTTATTATAATTGCCATAATTAATCTCTTTCAGTTTTGTAACTTTGCATTCGCAAAAATAGTTCCAATTTAATTTAGAACCAAATAAATGGATGGTATAAAAAGTAGAATTAACGCTTTTCATAAACTAGGGGAATTTTTAAGCCAATTTTCTCAAGAAAAAATAGAAAAAAAAGAACCTGTAGAATATAATGAGTTATTTTTTGATGGATTTAAACACCAATTAAAAATAGCGGGAGAAAACAACACCTGGTTTACCAGAGAAAACATATTATTCTCTATAGAAAATTGGGCAAAAGCACTCACCTCAGAAAACTTAACTCAATGGGTAGCTACCGAAAAACTAGGCAACAACAACCCTAAATTAGTAGCCGTTATTATGGCTGGAAATATCCCTTTAGTAGGCTTTCACGACTTTTTATCGGTACTAATTTCTGGACACTCCGTATTGGTTAAGCAATCGTCTAACGATAAACATTTATTGCCTTTTTTAACAAAATACTTAGAATATGTTTCCCCTGAATTAAAAGGAAAAATCACGTTTACTGAAGAAAAATTAACAGGTTTCGATGCCGTAATTGCCACGGGCAGTAACAATACAGCCCGTTATTTTGAATATTATTTTAAAGATAAACCTAGTATCATCAGAAAAAACAGAAATTCTGTTGCTGTATTAACAGGTAACGAATCTGAAGCACAATTGCAAAACTTAAGCGAAGATGTTTTTCGTTATTTCGGGTTAGGTTGTCGTTCTGTTTCTAAAGTGTTCATTCCGAAAGGCTATAATTTTGATGCTTTTTTCAACGGTATGTACAAGCAACACGAAATTATCAATAATATCAAGTACGCTAATAACTACGATTATAACAAAGCGGTGTACTTAATGAGTGAGTTTGACATCTTAGAAAACGGCTTTTTAATGATTAAAGAAGATCAGAGCTATGCTTCTCCTATTGCTTCTGTTTTTTACGAGTATTACGACAATACAGACGATTTAAAAATTAAATTATGGGAAGACCGAGCGCAAATTCAGTGTATCGTAGCCAGTAATTTTGTTGAAAATGAAATAGCATTCGGGCAAACACAACACCCAAAGTTATGGGACTATGCCGATGGTGTAAATACTCTAGATTTTTTAGCTAAAATTTAAAAGAGTCTCTATATAAATTTGCACCTTTGTGTAGCAAAACACAACAACACAAATGAAAAAACATAACTTTAGTGCAGGACCTTGTATTTTACCTGAAGAGGTACTTAAAAAAGCCTCAGAAGCAATCATTAACTTTAATAATGACAACTTATCATTAATCGAAATATCACACAGAAGCCAGCCTTTTGTAGAGGTAATTGAAAAAGCGAGAAGTTTAGCCTTAGAATTATTAGGGTTGGAAAACAAAGGTTATAAAGCATTGTTTTTACAAGGTGGAGCTAGCATGCAGTTTTTAATGGTTGCGTACAATTTGCTAAATAAAAAAGCTGCTTATTTAAATACAGGAACTTGGAGTGATAAAGCCATAAAAGAAGCTAAATTATTTGGTGATTTGGTAGAAGTTGCTTCTTCAAAAGATCAAAATTTCAACTACATCCCCAAATCTTATACTATTCCAACAGATGTAGATTATTTTCACTGTACTAGTAACAATACTATTTACGGAACACAAATGAAAAGTTTTCCTGAAACTTCAGTTCCTATGGTATGCGATATGAGTTCTGATATTTTTTCTCGTCAATTGGATTTTTCAAAATTTGATTTGATTTATGCAGGAGCTCAAAAAAACATGGGACCAGCCGGTACTACACTTGTGGTGATTAAAGAAGCTATTTTAGGTAAAGTAGAGCGTCAAATTCCTTCAATGTTAAATTATCAAGTATGTATCAACAAGGATAGTATGTTTAATACACCACCTGTATTTGCAGTATATACTTCCATGTTAACCTTAGAGTGGTTGAAAGATTTAGGAGGAATCGAATTTATCGAAAAAGTGAATGAGAAAAAATCGAATTTACTATACAGTGAAATAGACAGAAACCCTTTGTTTAATGGTGTCGCTGCTATAGAAGATCGCAGCCATATGAATGCAACTTTTAACCTCGTTGATCAAAACTTGCAAACTAAGTTTGATCAAATGTGGCAAGAAGCCAATATTAATGGATTGAGTGGCCATAGAAGTGTGGGTGGTTATCGTGCAAGCATGTATAACGCTTTGCCTCTATATAGCGTACAGGCTTTAGTAGATGTAATGCAAGAATTAGAAAGAATAAGTTAGATACAACGTCATTTTTTACAATGACATTTTAATATAAAAATAAGGATGAAGATATTAGTGAATGATGGAATTTCCACTAGCGGAAAACAAGCTTTAGAAAACAAAGGCTTTGAAGTTTTAATTACAAAAGTGGCGCAAGAGCAACTAGAAAATTATATAAACGATCATGCTATTGATGCTATTGTAGTGGGAAATACTACTCAAGTACAACAAGAATTAATAGATGCTTGTCCAAGTATTAAACTTATTGCTTACTTAGGAACCGAAATGGATAACATTGATGTTGATTATGCAATTAACAACGGAGTTCATGTTGTGAATAGTGAAGAGGCTTCGGCAACTTCAATTGCAGAATTGGTCTTTGCACATTTATTCGGAATGGTTCGTTTTTTACATCAATCAAATCGTGAAATGCCTTTAGAAGGAGATATGCGCTTTAATGCCTTAAAAAAGCAGTACTCGCAAGGAACGGAGCTAAGAGGTAAAACATTAGGTATTATTGGGTTTGATAGCGTAGGTCAAGAAGTTGCAAAAACTGCACTGGCTTTAGGTATGGAAGTAATAACAACTGATGCAGAAATAGATAATGCAACCATCACAATTCCTTTTTTTGATGGTCAATCGGTAGATTTCTTTATTGAAACTGAAACAATCGATAATGTACTGTCTAAATCAGATTTTATAACCCTACACCTTCCTGCACAAGAAGAATATATAATAGACGCCTCTTTGTTTGATAAAATGAAAACTGGGGTAGGAATTATAAACACTTCTCATGGAAGTGTTTTAAATGAGGTAGCTTTAATTAAGGCTATTGAAAGTGGAAAGGTTAAATATGCAGGATTAGATGTTTTTGAAAATCAACCAAGACCTGAAATTCAACTATTAATGAACCCAGAGATATCAATGACTCCTCATATTGGTGCTTCTACCATTGAAACACAAGAAAGAGCTGGTATTGAGCTTGCCAATAAAATTATTGAATTATTAAGCTAATTACCTATGGCAATTGTAAAACCGTTTAAAGCTGTTAGAGCTACCCGCGATAAAGTTGCTTTAGTATCTTCTAAATCGTACGAAATTTATACCCCTGCGGAAATCGGAGCCAAACTCGATTTTAATCCGTACACTTTTTTACATGTAATTAATCCTGGGTATAAATATCACAAACAAGATGTAACAGGAGAACAACGTTTTAAATTGGTACACAATCGCTACTTGGAATTTAAAGAGAATGAAGTCTTTAAACAAGATGAAATCCCTGCCTATTACATATATCAAAAAATAACTCCAAACGATCATTTCTGCGGAATTATTGCAGCCACTTCTGTAGAAGATTATCATAATGAAGTAATTAAAAAACACGAAGACACGTTAAAGGAACGTGAATTGCTATTTGAAAACTACTTAAAAAATACAGGTTTTAATGCAGAACCAGTACTACTCACCTACCCTGACAATGATGTAATTAATGCTATTGTAAAAAAATATCAGAAAGAAAGAGCCGAATACGAGTTTTCTACATCTGATAGAGATTTACATTTTTTATGGGTTATAAAAGAGACGAAAGATGTAGAGCAAATAGCAGAAGCTTTCAAAAAAGTTCACACGCTATATATTGCTGATGGACATCATCGTTCAACATCTTCATGCTTATTAGCACAAAACTTAGCAGAAAATAACCCTAAGCATACAGGAAAAGAAGAGTATAATTTTTTTATGAGTTACTTATTACCTGAAAGTCAGGTAAAAATTTATGAATTCAATAGATTTATCAGAGACTTAAACGGATTGACTCCTGAAGAACTTTTAATAGAATTGGATACTCATTTCAGAATTGAGAATCGAGGTCAGGAGTTGTACAGACCTAAAGAGAAACACCATTTTAGCATGTATTTGAATGGTGAATTTTATGCCTTGTATTTACGTAAGTCAGCTTATGCGTTTTCCGACTGTTTAAGTGAATTAGATGCTTATATTTTATACACAACCGTTTTAGAACCTATATTAGGAATTGAAGATATTAGAAATGCTTCTAAGATTGTATATTCTCAAGATAAATCTGACGGATTAGAATTAAAAACAAAGGTTGATAGTGGTGAGTTTAAGGTTTCTTTTGGAATGTTACCTACCAATATTCAAGAACTAAAAACTATTGTTGATGCTGGTTTAATGATGCCTCCAAAAACAACCTATATAGAACCTAAATTAAGAAGTGCTTTAACTATTTACGAGTTTTAGTGTAAGGTCCGATAAACAATTATTATGATTACAGGAATTAAAGAAAATCTTCAAAAAATAAAATCAACACTACCAGAAAATGTAACCTTAGTTGCAGTCTCTAAAACCAAACCTATTGCCGACCTACAAGAAGCTTACGATGCTGGTCAGCGAGTATTTGGTGAGAATAAGATACAAGAAATGGTAGCTAAGTATGATGAATTACCCAAAGACATAAAATGGCATATGATTGGTCATTTACAACGTAATAAGGTAAAATACATGGCTCACTTTGTTGATTTAATTCATGGTGTAGATAGTTTTAAAACATTAAAAGAAATAAACAAACAGGCTAAAAAGCATAATAGAGTTATCAATTGTTTGTTACAAGCTAGGATAGCCAAAGAAGATACCAAGTTTGGACTACCTTTTGAAGATATTGAAAATATTTTAGCTTCAGAAGAATTAAAAGAACTTGAAAATATAAAAATTGTAGGTTTAATGGGGATGGCAACTTTTACAGATAACCAAGAGCAATTACAAGAGGAATTTTCATCACTAGCTAATTTCTTTAATAAGAATAAAGCAAGCTATCCTAATTTAGAAACACTATCTATGGGAATGAGTGGTGATTATGAAGTAGCCATAAAAAATGGCAGTACCATGGTACGAATAGGAAGCTCTATTTTTGGAGTTAGAAATTATATTGCTTAGATTTACATAGACCAGCTTAAAAAAGGGAGAGATTTGTACGCTATTTTAGACATTGAAACTACTGGAGGAAAATATAACGAAGAAGGAATTACAGAAATTGCCATCTATAAATATGACGGACATCAAATTATAGATCAATTCATTAGCCTAATAAACCCAGAAAGAGAAATTCAGGAGTTTGTTGTAAAACTTACTGGAATTAATAATAAAATGCTGCGAAATGCACCAAAGTTTTATGAAGTAGCAAAAAGAATTGTTGAAATAACTCAAGATTGCTTTATCGTAGCACACAATGCTAATTTTGACTATCGCATTCTTCGTACCGAATTTGATCGATTAGGATATCAGTACAAACGTAACACACTCTGTACAGTTACTTTAAGTAAAAAACTCATCCCCGAATCTCCTTCTCATAGCCTTGGGAAACTCTGTAAATTTTTAGGAATTCCTATGTCTGATCGTCATAGAGCAACAGGTGACGCATTGGCCACGGTACAATTATTCAAGCTATTGATAGATAAGGATGTTGAAAAAGGTATTATCCAACAATCTATAAAGTATTTTGATAACAGACATGAAAAATTTCGCATCCAACGAATATTAGATAGTTTGCCTGAAAAAGAAGGTCTTTTTTATGTCCATAATCACGAAGGAACAATCATTTTTGTAGGCAGAGGTAAAAACATAAAACAAGAAACCAACAAGCTCTTTTTAAAAGAAACTAGAAAAGCGCTAAAAGTAATTAAAAGAGTTAGTAAGGTTTCTTATGAAGAAACCGGAAATATGCTTTTTACCCGTTTAAAATACCATTTAGAACTTGAAAAACTAAAACCTAAGTACAATATTATAAGAAAAAGAAAACTCACAGACAAAAACTTTAATCACGACAATATGCTTGTTATTGATAAAGGTAGAATTCCAGAAGAGCACGCCGTAATTTTAATTGAAAAAAATGAAGTTATAGGTTATACTTACACCAATCTTGCTTTTCAAGAACATCAGTTGTCTATTCTAAAATCAATGCTCACTCCTATCGAACATAAAGAGCTTGCGAAAACCATCATTAAAAACTATTTACTAAAAAACAAGGTGTTTAAAATAGTGCGATTACAAGTTGAAAATAATTTGTAATATTGCTATAAAGCATTCAAAAAACTAATCTTTTGGGTAATCAAGCACTTAATTGGAGAGAAAAATTACACGAAGTAATCTATGAAGCAGATACCCCTGCGGGTCGATTATTTGACATCATCTTGTTATTTGCAATCTTAGCAAGTATTATACTGGTTATGCTTGAAAGTATTGAAAGTTTTGATAACAAACATCATAACTTCTTATACGTTTCTGAATGGATAATTACCATTTTTTTTTCTATTGAATATATTCTGAGAATTATTTCAATAAAAAAACCTACAAAGTATATTTTCAGCTTTTATGGTATGATAGATTTGCTGTCTACCATTCCTATGTACCTAACCTTCTTTTTTGTGGGCACACATAGTAGTTTAATTGCTTTAAGAGCATTGCGTTTGTTACGAGTTTTTAGAATTTTAAAAGTCTCAAGATATATTGGAGAGTCTAATCAGTTAATAAAAGCTTTAAATGCTAGTAAAGCTAAAATTGGAGTCTTTCTTTATTTTGTGTTGATTATCTGTATTATTTTAGGATCCGTAATGTATTTCATTGAAGGAGCTGAAAACGGTTTTACAAGTATTCCGAGAAGCATTTATTGGTCAATAGTAACACTTACAACTGTTGGTTATGGAGATATTGCTCCCCAAACCGCTTTAGGACAGTTTATTGCAAGTATTACGGTAATTATTGGGTACGCTATTATTGCAATACCTACGGGAATTGTAAGTTCTGAAATGACTAAAAAGAACGTACACCTTAACACTCAATCTTGCCCTAATTGTTCTTATGATGGCCATAAAGATGACGCAGATTTTTGTTATCATTGCGGAACAAAATTGAACTAAATGTCACAAAAAAACACCTTAATTACCATTGTTGGGGCTACGGCTATTGGTAAAACAGCGCTAAGTATTCAACTAGCTCAACATTTTAATTGTGATATTATTTCGTGTGATTCACGTCAATTTTATAAAGAAATGACCATAGGAACAGCCGTTCCAGATCTTGAAGAACTAGCTGCTGCTCCACACCACTTCATCCAAAACAGAAGTATTTTTGAAGATTATTCTGTAGGGCAGTTTGAAAAAGAGGCATTAAAAACCTTGGACCAATTGTTTGCCAAAAGTTCAATTCAAATTATGGTGGGCGGAAGTGGCTTGTATGTAGATGCTGTTTTAAAAGGCTTGGATTATTTTCCTGATGTAGACACACAAATAAGAATAGATTTAACGACTGAGTTAGAAAACAAAGGAATAATACACCTTCAAAACAAATTAAAAGAGCTTGATATTGAAGCTTATAATACCATTGCTATTGATAATCCACATCGATTAATCCGCGCCTTGGAGATTTGTATTGGCACAGGAAAAACATATAGTTCTTTTAAAAACAAACCAAAAACTCCTCGTAATTTTCAATCTATAAAAATTGGATTGGCTGCCGATAGAGAAATTATGTACGACCGTATTAATCGTCGTGTAGATATTATGATGGAAAAAGGGTTGATAGAAGAAGCTAAAAAACTACACTCTCATAAAAACCTAAACGCACTACAAACAGTAGGTTATAGAGAACTGTTTGAGTATTTCGAAGGCAATTTCACTAAAGAATTTGCCATTGAAGAAATAAAGAAAAATTCAAGAAGGTTTGCCAAACGACAAGGAACATGGTTTCGTAAAGATGCTAACATTTTATGGTTTGATTTTCAAGAAGAGGTTCAAAATATTATAAGAACTATAGAAAATAAACTTTAACGCTTTTTAAGAACACCACAAACATCACTTTTTTATATTTGTCAAAAAACAGAAATACATGAAACTAAACATCACTTTTATATTAGCCATATTTTTTATTGGATTTTCAAATGCTCAAACCAAAGTTGGAACGGTAGATAGTGAATTAATCATTAGCAAAATGCCGCAAATGAAAGGAGTTTTACAGCGAGTAGAAAATTATGGAAAAAAACTAGATTCTAGTTTTCAAATAAAAGCTACAGAATATAAAACCAAGGTAGATTCTTTTAAGGCTGAAGAAAAGCTAATGACAGAAGAGGATAAAAAAGCCAGAATCCAAGAATTAAGAACACTTGAGTTAGAAATGAGTAAATTCCGTCAGAATGGAACAACTATGATGCAAGTGCAAAGAGAGCAGAGTTTACGCCCTTTATATAAAAAATTAAAAGAGGTAATAGCAGAAGTAGCAAAAGCAAATGGTTATACGCAAATTTTAACCACTACAGGAAACGAGTTTGGGTATATAGATGAGCGTTTTGACATTACCAAACTAGTATTGGATACACTAGGAATTAAAGAGTAAATCTTTTATGCACCAAAAACAAAAAGACTTACAATTACAATACGAAGGATTTTTTAAAACACCTTTTCTATGGTATGGAAAAGGTGTTTTTAATTTAGAACAATTCCCTATTTCAATAACTCAAACCACTTCGTTTAACCAAGAAATCACACAAAAACTACGCCTAGGTAAGTTGGTTGAACGCTTTGTTTCATTTGAGTTAAACCAACTTGCTAGTATTTCAATTCTTGCAGAAAACATTCAAATTCAACAAAAAAAAATTACCGTGGGTGAATTAGATTGTTTACTCTTAAAAGAAAACAAACCAATTCATTTAGAAATTATATATAAGTTTTATTTGTATGATGCAACTATTGGAAATTCTGAAATTGAACATTGGATTGGTCCTAACCGACGTGATTCTCTTATTCAAAAGCTAACAAAACTTCAAGAAAAACAATTACCACTACTCTACTCCAATCATACTAAAACTTATTTAGATGAATTAAAGTTGGGGGTAGATGAAATAATACAACAAGTATATTTTAAAGCACAATTATTTGTTCCTTTAAAAGACTTTGGAAAAAACTTTAAACAACTAAATAATGAGTGTATTTATGGGTTTTATATCTACCCGAACGAGTTACCGCAATTTTCCGATTGTAAATTCTATATTCCAACTAAACATAACTGGTTAGTAAATCCACACTCAAATATTAATTGGTTGACTTTTGAAGTCTTTCAAAATAAACTTCAACAATTTTTAAATGAAGAAAATGCTCCTCTTTGTTGGCTAAAGAAACCAAATGGCGAACTTTTTAAGTTTTTTATGGTTTGGTGGAATCATTAGTGTATTTCGAATAACTTTTTAAATTTGCTGACTAAAAAAACTATGAAATATTTTCAATTCTCTTTTTTACTTCTATTTACTTTAATCTCATTCACATCTTGTTTAGAAGCAGAAAATGACACTCCTTCTTGTATTGATACTGATATAACTTTTCAAGATGATTATTACAAATTAGAAGCTGAAGTTTATTCGAGTAAGTATATAGAAGTTAATCTAATAAATGGGTGTAACTTAGATATAAGGATTACTGGAATAAAAGTTGAAGGTCAACACCGTGAAGACTTTAAGGTTGAAGGTCTATCAATAGGTACAAGTATAACAAAAGCTACTTATTTTAACGTTATTTTTACTCCTACTCAATTAGGTACAAGAAAAGGAATCATTATAATAAGGCACGAGATGGGGGAATTGGTAATTAACTTATCAGGGAATGGAATATAGTTCTTGTTAAGAATAAAAAACACTTAGAAAATAGTTTCCTAAGTGTTTTACTTTGCTGTAAAAGTTGAGGATATTAAATCTCTTCTTTCTCCTCTCTTTTTTCTATACACTCTATATCTCTGGTGTTTTTTTGCACAGAAATTGCTGCGTAAATGCTTAACACAAAAGACATCGCATAAAACCCTTTTTCACTTAATAATAAGTTGGCATTCCACAACCCTACTATTAATAAAATGATAGAAGCAATGGTTGTAAACCAACTAATACTGTAGTAAATTTCCGTTACTTTAATTCCTTCTAATCTGTCTCTTACTGATTTTTGTACAGATATTACCGAAAATAAAGCAAAAAGTAACACTGTAAAATAATACCCTTTCTCATTAAGCTCCATTTCTACATTCCATAAACCAATACAATAAGAAGAAATTCCTATGAATAAAGCTACCCACGAAGCTCCAATGTACGCCGAAGTAGGTTTCTGATTGTATGCTTTTAAGAGCTTCTTATTTTCTTTTTTTGTTTTCTTATTTTGATCTGATGACCAAGCTGATTGATTGTTCATAACTTTTGGTTTTTAATTATACCTCAAAAATGCATCATCCTGCATCATTACTAAAAACATTTTTAATTAAAACCTAACGATATAATCTAAACATAAAAACAATAAAATACTATATTTACTAATAAAATAAGCAAGATAGATAACGATTAAATGAAAGAATTATACCATGTTATTTCTTCTTTTTCTTTAGAAGAACAACAACGTTTTATTGTCTTTTTAGAAAAGAGAAACAAAAGGACAGACACGAAAAATATTCAATTGTTTAAACTAGCTCAAAAGGGAAAAACTTCCACACAGCACATTTGTAAAGAATTGTATGGGGCACAAAAAAGAGAAGCCTTTTATACCCTTAAACAACGCTTGTATGAATCATTAATTGATTTTGTGGCCAATAATAGAATTCAAGGTGAAAATTCAATAGACATGCTTTTGATTAAATATATTTTAGCTGCTAGAGATTTTTTATTTCATAAAAACTACAAGGCTGCTTATAAAATTTTAGACAAAGCAGAAGTTATTGCAAAAGAGCAGCAACTATTCCCTATTTTAAATGAAATATACCACACTAAAATTCAGTATGCACATACCAATTCTCGTATTAATTTAAATGAAACGATTCTCTCTTTTAAAGAAAACCAAAGAAATCTTTTCTTAGAAGAAGAATTAAATATTGTATATGCAAAAGTTAGAGACACACTAAAAGTAAATTCATATAAACAGGGTTTGAATTTTCAATCGTTGATTGATGCTCTTTTTAAAGAGCATCAAATTAATATACAACAAGACGTATCTTTTAAATCTCTATATCAATTAATTAGTATAATCAATATTTCTGCCTTTATTCATAATGATTACTTAAAAACGGAAATCTTTTTAACTGAAACTTATCACATTTTAAATAAAAAAAAAGGCAAAGAAAAACAGGTTTTTTATCATATTAGAGTTTTGTATTTAATAGCCAATACATTTTTTAGAAACAAAAAATTCAAAGAATCTGTGGAGTACTTAAATAGCATGCATACTTATATGCTACAGAATAAAAAAAAGTATTTTACTAGTTTTTATTTGAATTACACGCTTTTATTGGCGTTAAATTATAATTACACGAACCATCAAGACACGGCAACGAGGCTATTAGAAACTGTTTTGAAAAAAAAGCATTCTGATATAAAAACGGTGCTAGAAATAAAATTAAGTCTCATTACTTTTTATTTTCAAAGTAATGAGTTTAGGAAAGCGTTGCAATTGCACCATACCTTTTATCATTCAGATCAGTGGTATATAGATAAAGTTGGAATTGAATGGACTGTAAAAAAGAATTTAATTGAAATTCTATTGCATTTAGAATTACAAAACATAGATTTATTTGAATCTAGGTTACTAAGTTTTAAACGAAAGTATATTCCCTTTTTATTAGAGATCAATCAAAAAAGAGTCATCACATTTTTAAAATTAGTAGAGCACTATTATAAAAATCCAGACACCGTAACCACTCCTGACTTTTTCTACTTGGTTGAAAACTCATTTGTTTTTGTTGGAGCGAAACAAGAAGATATTTTTGTGATGAGTTTCTATGCTTGGTTAAAAAGTAAGATGATACAACAGCCTATTTATGAAGTTACCTTAGCATTAATAAAAGAAGTAAAATTACAAAGCCAACACTAAAATCTTCCATTTTTAAAGTATTTAAAAACAAGCTCTTCGCTAAGTGTACAAAGTTAAACTGTTTATACTTTTTGGGGTTTAGAAGTTACTTTCAATTTTGATATTCGCTTTCTTGATGTAATAAAATAAACTCCTGACAACAATACAATTGAAGCAATAACAGATTGTATTGTTAAGGTTTCATCTAAAAAATACCATCCTAAAAATAAAGCTACTACAGGATTTACATATGCTGATGTTGACACCTTCTCTGTTGGAACAATTTTTAATAAATAATTAAAAGAAGTAAACGCCACAATACTTCCGAAAACAATTAACAAAAACATAGCTCCTTGTGCTTTAAAAGACCAATTTAAAGGAGAGATCCACGTTTCTTTTACTACCAGCGAAGCAATAAAAAGTAATCCACCTGCAAAAAGCATTTGATAGCCTGTGCTAACAAAGAAATTTTTAGGAAGTGTTGCTTTTGCCACAAATACACTACCGTAACTCCAACTTAAGACACAAGAAAAGATCATAAAAACTCCTATCAGCATATCTTTTGAAGTTGCTATTTCATTTTGACTTACTAATAAATACATCCCTATAATTCCTAAAACTACCCCTATAATAGATTGACGTTGCATCTTTTTCCCATCTATTAAGCGTAGTAATAACAAAACAAACAAGGGTTGTGTTGCTGCCAATAAAGCCCCGAAACCGCTATCGACAAACTTTAAAGCCCAAACAAACATTCCATTACCATACACTAAAAAGAGAAAACCTGCTATTCCTGAGTTTAAAAGTTGCTTTTTGGTTACTTTAGTTGGCACTTTTAAAAACTTAGCAATTAACATAATTAATACTCCTGATATAGAAAAACGGATAGCAGCTAATAATAATGGAGAAACTTCAGTTACAACAATTTTATTTAGTAAATAGGTAGATCCCCAAATAACATAAATAGCAATAAAAGCAGCTATTATTAGTGGTTTAGATTCTTTCATTTTATTTGTTTTGAAAGGAGTTAAAAATACAATAAAACCTTTTTATTTATTCTTGAAAAAGAAAAAATCGCTTATCAATATTTGTAAGCGATTTTTTCCTTGAGCGCCTATTGTTAGGCAACTATAATTTAGCAAATAATTTTTCTGCAACTAATGCTGATGACGCTGGGTTTTGTCCCGTAATTAAATTTCCATCTTCAATTACATATTCTTGCCAATCTGCTGCTTTGCTATAAATTCCTCCGTTATTTTTCAGTTCATCTTCCACTAAAAATGGTACAATTGAAGTTAACTGCACTGCCTCTTCTTCTGTATTAGAAAAACCTGTTACCTTCTTATTTTTTACTAAAGGTTCTCCGTTTACTTTTGCCTCTTTTAATACAATAGGTGCATGGCAAACAGCTCCTACTGGCTTACTATTAGCATAAAAAGCTTCTATTAAAGTCACAGAATCTTTATTCTCAGCTAAATCCCATAAAGGACCGTGTCCTCCAGGATAAAAAATTGCATCGTAATCAACCTCCTTAACTTCGTTTAACTTCATTGTATTTGCCAATACAGCTTGAAGTTCTTCATCTTTATTAAAACGAAGTGTAGCAGGTGTTTGAAAATCTGGCTCATTACTTTTTGGATCAATTGGTGGCTGACCTCCTTTTGGAGAGGCTAAAGTTACTTCTACTCCTTTATCTTTTAGTAAATAATAAGGTGCCGCAAATTCTTCAATCCAAAACCCTGTTTTTTCTCCTGTACTTCCTAGTTCATCGTGACTGGTAAGAACAAATACTACTTTTTTCATATATCTCTATTTTTTAAGTTAGCTCAAAATTAGCATATGAAAATTGAAAAAAAATTGATCTATGGTAATAAAGAAACTAAGGAATTTCTTTTCGTATTCTGCTTAAACTTTCGGTGGTTATACCTAAGTAGGATGCTAAATGATAATTTTTAATTTGCTGCTCTATATTTGGATAAGTTTGTAAAAACAAGTGGTACCGTTCTTTGGCTGATAACACCAAGTTATTCAAAATCCTCTTTTGAAATCGTACCGTTGAACGTTCTAACTTTCTTCTAAAAAAATGCGCTATTTTAGGTACTTTTTCATAAATATCATCTAAATCACTCTTAGCTACTTTTAATACAGTAGCCTCTGTAATGCACTCAATGGTAAGTACAGAGGTTGATTCTGAAAAATATCCTATATAATCACTTATCCACCAATCGTGAATAGCAAACTGTATGGTGTGCTCTTTTCCTTTAGCATCCATAAAAAATGTTCGTACACAACCTTTTACTACATAGTATTGGTAATATACTTTTTCATTGGTGTGCAAAATGACTTCTCCTTTTGTATAGGATACTTCTGAAAAAATACGCTCAACTACTTTTAACTCATCCTTTTCTAGCTGAAAATCTTTAAATACATTACTAACAGAGGTGCTCATTACAAAATATTATAGCAAGCTCTCTAAATAGTGTTGCTCTATTTGGTAAGCTTCTTTTAAGTCTAAAATTTTAGTTTCAATACGTTTCTTATCTACTTTTTTAGACGACTTGGCACCAATTAACATTACATTTTTACGTGTATGTTCGTTACTAATAAACTCAAAAACCTTCGTACTGTAATTATTTTTTTCTAAAATTAAAGCACGTATGGTATCGGTCACCATTTCAAACTGTCGTTCTTTAAAAATACCGTATTTTAACAACGGACTCTCCTGCTCTTTTCCTTTAACTTGTTGGCGAATTTGCTTATGGCAACACGGAGCACAAATAATTAACTCTGCTTTTGACACCAAGCCTTTATATATAGCATCATCAGTAGCAGTATCACAAGCATGTAAAGCAATTAAAATATCTATTTTATGACGATCATAATCCTGAATTGGTTGGGCTACAAAAAGCAGTCCTTTAAATCCACATTTCTTTGCTATATCATTACAATAATCAACTAAATTTTCTCGTAATTCAATCCCTGTTATGCTTACTTCATACCCCTTTTGATTAACCAAATAGTCATACAACGCAAAAGTTAAATATCCTTTTCCCGATCCCATATCAACAATATGGATATGCTTAGGTAGTTTTACCGATTGTATTTGAGTTTCTATTATTTCAAGATACTTGTTAATTTGACGGTATTTATCGGCCATTTTAGGAATTACTTTTCCTTCTTTAGATGTTATTCCTAAAAAACATAAGTAATCACTATTTTTAGCTCTTTTCTCCTTAGGCTTATCATGAGTTTCAGGTAATTTGTTCTTAAAACTAGGCTGTGTAGTTTTATAACTTACTTTTTTCTTTTTAGAAACAAACACCAATAAATCATTTGTCAACGTAAACAAGCTTGCTGCCCTAAATTTCACTGAAAGTAAATGAGTTAATTCTTCTATACACTCTTCAAACGAATAGTTTTTTGTTTGATCGTTTGTTGTATATCGGTATAAAAACTGAAAATGTGTTTCTCCTCTTAGGGTAATTTGACGAACATATACATTCGATAAGTCATCACTTTTTCGAATAGGTTTACTGAGCGTTAGCTTTACAAAATCGTTTTTTTGTATGCTGTTTTGAAACTCGATAAATAATTGATGTAAGGCTTCTTTCATAGTGCAAAAATACTACCTTTATTTTACTCTACTTTGTAAAGTATCTTCAATATCCGTTAAATTAATCCCTTTGGCTTTTAGTAAAATTAAATAGTGATATAACAAATCGGCTGCTTCATTTTTGAATAATTCATCGTTGTTATCTTTCGCTTCAATAACTACTTCAACAGCTTCCTCTCCAACTTTTTGAGCTACTTTATTAATCCCTCTCTTGTAAAGCTTATTTGTATACGATGTTTCAACATCATTATCTATTCTATCAGAAATAATACTTTCTAAGGAATATAAAAAACCTTTCGAAGTCTCTTCAGCAAAACAAGAAGTGGTTCCTTTGTGGCAGGTTGGTCCAGCAGGGCTAACTTTTATCAATAACGTATCATTATCACAATCTACCTGAATACCTTCTACCCACAAAAAATTTCCTGATTCTTCACCTTTTGTCCACAGCCTTTTTTTGGTTCGGCTATAAAAAGTAACCTTGCCTTCCTCTTGTGTTTTTTGAAAGGCTTCTTCATTCATATAACCTAACATCAACACTTGCATAGTAGTGTTGTTTTGAATTACGACTGGAACTAGTCCGTTTCCTTTTGTAAAATCTATATTCATCGTATGGGAATGTTTTGTTTTTTTAATTCGCTTTTTAGTATGGGTACTGGTATCTCTCCAAAGTGAAAAATACTCGCTGCTAACCCAGCACTAGCTTGAGTTTTTGTAAAAACTTCTGTAAAGTGTTCTACTGTTCCTGCTCCACCTGACGCAATTACAGGAATATTTACAGAAGAACTCACTACTTTGGTTACATCAATATCAAATCCGCTTTTGGTTCCATCACTATTCATAGAGGTTAATAAAATTTCGCCTGCTCCTAATTTTTCTACTTCTCTAGCCCAACTTACCGTTTCGAACTCAGTTTCAAAAGTGCCTCCTTTTGTAAACACTTTCCACTCTCCGTTTACATTTTTAGTATCAATGGCAACCACAACAAACTGACTTCCAAATCGATTTTTTAAATCGGTAATCAATTGTGGATTTTTTACTGCGGAAGAATTGATACTTACTTTATCGGCTCCTGCTTGTATTAAGGCTACTGCATCTTCAACAGTACTAATACCACCACCAACGGTAAAAGGAATATTAATTTCTTGAGCGATTGTTTTTACCAATGTAATTAAGGTTTTTCTATTTTCTAGTGTTGCTGTAATATCTAGAAAAACTAATTCATCTGCTCCTTGTTGTACATATTGTTTTGCCAGCTCAACGGGATCTCCAGCATCTTTAATAGCTATAAAATTGACCCCTTTTACAGTTCGTCCGTTTTTAATATCCAAACAAGGAATAATTCGTTTCTTTAGCATGTTCTAGTTTATAAATTTTTGCAATTCTTTTAGACTAATGTTTCCTTCGTAAATAGCTTTACCTACAATAGCTCCTTCACAGCCAATTTCTTTCAATCGGTATAAGTCATTTATATTGGCTACACCGCCACTCGCTATTAAATTGACAGAAGTTTTGCTTAAAATTTCTAAATATAAATCTAAAGAAGCTCCTTGTAACATCCCGTCTTTAGCCACATCGGTACAGATGGTATTAGTGATGCCAATTTCTTGATATGTACTAATAAAATCAACAACATCAATTTCAACTGTTTGTAACCACCCATTGGTAGCTATTTTTCTGTTTTTACAATCGGCTCCCAAGATAATTTTATCTTTTCCATAGGTAGTGAACCATTTAATAAAAGTTTCTGGGTCTTTAACTGCTATGCTCCCTCCTGTTATCTGGTTTGCTCCGCTTTCAAATGCGATACGGGCGTCTTCATTAGACTTTAATCCGCCGCCAAAATCAACTTTTAAGTTTGTTTTTGTTGCGATTTGTGTTAAAACCTTGTGATTTATAATCCGATTAGATTTGGCTCCATCTAAATCAACAACGTGTAAATATTCTATTCCGTTAGTTTCAAATTCTTTAGCAACTTCTAATGGGTTCTCATTGTATATTTTTTTGGTGTTGTAATCGCCTTTAGTTAGCCGAACACATTTTCCTTCTATTATATCTATCGCAGGGATAATTCTCATTTTAATCTCTTTTATAATGTTAAAAAATTTTTCAATAATTCCTCTCCAACATTTGCTGATTTCTCTGGATGAAACTGCATTGCGTAAAAATTATCCCGCTGCATAATGGAACTAAACGGAAGAATATAATTACAGGTAGCTAAGGTGTTTTTACACACTTCTGCATAATACCCATGAACGTAGTATACATCGTTATTTAGAGTTATGTTTTTTAGTATTTCAGCCGATTTTAATTCTGAAAAATTATTCCATCCCATATGAGGAACTTTTTCTTTGGGTGGAAATTGCTTTGCTTGTGCTTCAAAAATCCCCAAGCATTTCGTATTTCCTTCTTCAGAAGAGGTGCACATTAATTGCAAGCCTAAACAAATTCCCAGTACAGGTTGTTGTAAAGAAACAAGTAGCTCGTCTAGTTTTCGTTCTTTTAAATATCGCATGGCTGAGCTTGCTTCTCCAACTCCAGGAAATATTACTTTATCTGCTGCTTTTATTTCTGCTGGGTTATCGGTAATAACACTTTTGTATCCTAAACGTGTTAACGCATTTTGTACCGACCGGATATTTCCTGCATTGTATTTTACAATCGCTATCATATTTTAATTATAAATGATGAATTTTTAATTACAAATTATTTTCTCATACTATTGAGTAATTCATAATTTTTAATTCGTAATTGATTACAGAACTCCTTTGGTTGATGGTAAAATCATTTTATCAGCCTCTCTTTTTACTGCTACTTTTATAGCTTTGGCAAAAGCTTTGAAAATGGCTTCTATTTTATGGTGCTCGTTCGTTCCTTCTGCTTTGATATTCAAATTACATTTTGCGCCATCTGTAAACGACTTAAAGAAGTGATAAAACATTTCTGTAGGCATTTTACCTATCATTTCTCGTTTAAAATCTGCTTCCCACACCAACCAATTTCTTCCACCAAAATCAATGGCTACTTGTGCTAAGCAATCATCCATAGGTAAGCAGAAACCGTAACGTTCAACCCCTAGTTTATTTCCTAATGCTTTGTAAAACACTTCTCCTAAAGCAATCGCAGTATCTTCAATGGTGTGATGCTCGTCTACTTCTAAGTCTCCTGTTACTTGAATAGTCAAATCCATTCGACCGTGACGTGCTATTTGGTCTAACATATGATCAAAAAAGGCTATGCCAGTATCAATGTCACTTTTTCCTGTTCCATCTAAATTTACTCCTATTTTTATTTGAGTTTCATTGGTATTTCTCTCTATAAAAGCAGATCGGTCTTCTAACTTTAAAAATTCATAAATCGTGTTCCAATCGTTACTTTCTAAAGCTATAAAATCATCTAGTTCCTCTCTTTTTACAGTAATTTCATCAGTTCCTAAATTCGTTTCATCATTGATGTAAATTGCTTTGCTTCCTAAATTTTTAGCCAATTCTACGTCCGTTAAACGGTCTCCTATAACAAAAGAATTTTTCAAATCATATTCTTCAGAAAAGAATTTGGAGAGTAAACCTGTATTGGGTTTTCTGGTAGGTTGATTGTCTTTCGCAAAGGTTCTATCAATAATTTCTTCTGAAAACACAATACCTTCTTCTTTCAAGGTATTCATCACAAAGTTGTGTACAGGCCAAAAGGTATTTTCTGGATATACCTCTGTTCCTAATCCGTCTTGATTTGTTACCAACACTAGTTCAAAATCGAGTTTAGCAATCTTACTCAACCCTTGAAAAACTTTTGGATAGAATTGTAGTTTTTCAAATGAATCTGTTTGTTTATCTGCTGGTTCTTTGATTAAGGTACCATCTCTATCTATAAATAGTATTTTTTTCATTGTTTTTTAAAGTTTAAAGTTCCTTTGTTAACTTTATTTGGTGTAACACTCAATTTTTCTAATGCCTTTATGAATTGTTTATTTTCTTTTTCGCTTCCTATAGTAACTCGTATGCAATTATGTACTAAACCATTCCTGTTTCTCGTAATAATTTTTTGAGCGACTAATTGGTTATACAATTCAGTAGCATTGGTTACCTCTATTAAAATAAAATTAGCTTCTGAAGGATATACTTTTTTAATGAATTCAATTTCTTGTAACTCCTTTTCTAATTTTTCTTTTTCATTGAGAATGATGTTTTTCTCTATTTCAAACTGCGCTATATTATCCAGCTTCTCTAAAACTGCTTTTTGGTTTAAGGCACTTACATTATAGGGGGGCTTTACTTTGTTGTATAAATTTATAATGGTAGAATTTGCATAGGCGACTCCTACTCTTACACTAGCCAAAGCCCAAGCCTTACTAAACGTTTGGCTTACAATTAAATTGGGATAGTTATTTAATTGATTTATAAAAGATGTTTTAGTGCTAAAATCAATATAAGCTTCATCAATAATTACAATTCCCTTGAAGTTACGTAGAATAAACTCAATTGTTTCTTTGGTAAAACAATTTCCAGTAGGATTGTTAGGTGAACAAATGAAGATTAACTTTAAGCTTTCATCAGCTAAATATGTTTCTAGGCTGTTTATATCGATCTGAAAATCTTCTGTTAACGGTAACTCTATTAACGATACATCGTTAATGGTCGCAGAAACATTGTACATTCCATAAGATGGTGTAAAAGTTAATGCTTTGTCTTTCCCTGGCTTACAAAATATTCGAAAAGCCAAATCGATTACTTCATCACTTCCATTTCCTATAAAGATTTGATTCTCATTTACACCTTTAATTTCAGACAATCGTTTTTTAATAGCTGTTTGTTGTGGGTCTGGATAGCGATTTAAGCTTCCAAATGGATTTTCATTCGCGTCTAAATACACTTCTGCCTCTCCTTTGAATTCATCTCTAGCAGAAGAATAGGCTTTTAGCTGTTGAATATTAGGTCGTACTATTTTTTCTAAATTAAACATTGTTAAGCTCTTTTAATCTAACTGTTATTGCATTTTTGTGTGCTTGTAAGCCTTCTGCTTCCGCCATCAACTCTATAGCTTTCCCTAAATTTTCAATTCCTTCTTTCGTGACTTCTTGAAAGGTTATTTTCTTTACAAAACTATCTAACGAAACACCACTGTAGTTTTTTGCATACCCATTGGTAGGTAATGTGTGATTGGTTCCACTAGCATAATCACCAGCACTTTCACAACTGTAATTCCCTAAAAATACTGACCCTGCATTTACGATTCCGTCAATATATGCCTCAATCTCTTTTGAAGCTATAATTAAGTGTTCTGGTGCATACTCGTTACTAAAGTCTATACATTCTTCTTTAGAATTAAAAACCACTGTAAAACTATTTTCTATTGCTTTTTTAGCAACTTCTTTCCTTGGTAAATCTTCTAACTGTTTTTTTAACTCTACTTCCACATTTTTAGCGACTTCTTCGTTAGTAGTTACCAATACTGATTGACTGTCTGCTCCGTGCTCAGCTTGTGATAACAAGTCAGCTGCCACAAATACAGGATTACTAGTTTCATCAGCGATGACCAACACTTCACTTGGACCCGCTGGCATGTCGATAGCTACTCCTTGTTGTTGCACTAATTCTTTGGCCTTCGTAACAAATTGATTTCCCGGCCCTAAAATTTTATACACATTCGGAATAGTTTCTGTTCCATACGCCATGGCTCCTATAGCCTGAGCACCTCCTACTTTAAAAATTTTAGTTACTCCTACCAAAGAAGCAGTGTATAAAATAGCTGCATTAATCTTACCTTCTTTATTCGTTGGAGTACACAGTACTATTTCTTTACAGCCCGCTATTTTTGCAGGGACTCCCAACATTAAAATAGTTGAAAACAGGGGAGCCGTACCTCCTGGAATATACAAACCTACCTTTTCTATGGCTACGTTTTTTCTCCAACAAGTAACCCCGTTTGTTGTCGTTATCTTTTTAGGTACTTCTTTTTGAGAGTTGTGAAATGTTTCAATATTTTTTTTTGCTAATTGTATCGCTAATTTTAATTCTTCTGATACTAAGTTTTGTGCTTCTTCTAACTCTTCTCTAGAAACTTGTAACTCGGTTAACAACACTCCATCAAATAATTGTGTGTATTTTTTTAACGCTTTGTCTTTATTAAGCTTTACATCATTTAATATTGTTTGTACTGTTTCCTGCAAACTGTTTTCGCTTAAAGTAGCTCTTTTGCAAAGTGAATTCCAAGTTTGTCTTGCTGGATTTTTTATAATTTTCATCTGTTTTTTTCTTTTGTTTTTAACTGTCGTGCCTTTACTTTGTTTAGCACAGATACAAGAAATTAAATCCTTGGCCATCGACCTACGATTAAACAACCATTTTTTCTATTGGGCAAACTAAAATCCCTTCTGCTCCATTACTTTTTAACTCATCTATAATTTCCCAAAACTGATTTTTATTCAATACAGAGTGTACAGAACTCCATCCTTCCTCAGCTAATGGTAATACAGTTGGACTACGCATTCCTGGTAAAATATCGATGATTTTTTCAAGCTTCTCATTCGGTGCGTTTAACAACACATATCTTGATTGTCTGGCTTTTAGTACTGATTGAATTCTAAATTGTAATTTATTGAGTATTGCTTGTTGTTGCTCTTTTATTTGAGGTGAAACCGCTAACACAGCTTCCGACTTTAATAAAACTTCTACTTCCTTCAAATTATTTTTGAATAATGTTGAACCACTAGAAACAATATCACAAATACCATCGGCTAATCCAATATTAGGAGCTATTTCAACAGAACCATTAATAATATGCAATTGTGCTGGAATATTATTTTCTTGTAAATACTTTAAAACGGTATTAGGATATGAAGTGGCTATTTTTTTATTCTGAAAGTAGTTTATTCCCGTGTATTCTTCATTCTTAGGAATTGCCAAGGATACTTTACATTTCGAAAAACCTAGTTTTTCTATAAATTGAATTCCTTCTCCTTTTTCTATTAGTAAATTCTCTCCAATAATGGCTATATCTACTACTCCATCTTTTAAATATTGTGGAATGTCTCCATTTCTTAAGTAGAAAACCTCTATGGGAAAATTACTGGCTGAGGCTTTTAGTTGATCTTTACCATTATCGATAGCGATTCCACAGTCTTTAAGAATTTGTAGCGACTCTTGGTTGAGTCTTCCTGATTTTTGTATGGCTATTTTTAATTTACTCATTTCTAGTTTTGAATGGGTTTGAGTAAATCGTTTTGAGCAACTTATTTCTGGCGCCTTAGAAATAAAAAACCCGTTTGATTTACTCAAACGGGTTTAAAATATATCTTGACTTTATTCAATACATTTTCAGCTCGCCTGAGTGCAAGTATGAAAATGATGATGATGTAATTGAATAAAACTCATGTCTGTTATTTTGTTCCTACAAAGATTTGCATTTTATTTTTAATTATGCAAGTTATTTTTAATAAAAAATAAAACCACCTGAAATTCAGGCGGTTTAGTCTTTATGCTAAAAGTAGCTTTGTATTATTTTACGAAGTTAATTTTACGCATACGTAAACTTTCTGGAGTAACTTCTAAATACTCATCTGGTCTAATATATTCCATACATTCTTCTAAAGAGAAGTCAATCTTTGGAGCAATTTTTACACCATCATCAGAACCTGAAGCACGTACGTTTGTTAACTTCTTTCCTTTAATTAAGTTTACTGCCATATCATCTGCCTTGGCATTTTCACCTACAACCTGACCTTTGTAAATTTCTTGGTTAGGATCGATAAAGAAACGTCCTCTATCTTGTAAACGGTCAATTGCATAAGCAGTTGCTTTTCCTGTTTCAGAAGAAACAATAGCTCCTTTTAACTCTTCTGCAAATTCTCCTTTATAAGGTCCATATTCACTAAATCGATGGTTTATAATGGCTTGACCCGCTGTTGCTGTTAATATTTTATTACGTAACCCAATTAATCCTCTTGATGGGATGGTAAATTCTAAGTGCTGTAAATCACCTTTTGGTTCCATTACTAATAAATCTCCTTTACGCAAAGAAACTAAGTTAATTGCTTTAGAAGCTACATCTTCTGGAACATCTATTGACAATGTTTCGTATGGCTCGCTTTTAACTCCATCAATGTCTTTTAAAATTACTTGAGGACGACCTACTTGTAATTCATAGCCTTCACGACGCATCGTTTCAATTAACACCGATAAGTGTAATACTCCACGTCCGAATACATTAAATTTGTCTTCTGTATCAGTTTCATCAACACGCAAAGCTAAGTTTTTCTCCATCTCTTTAAATAAGCGATCACGTAAGTGACGAGAAGTTACAAACTTACCTTCTTTACCAAAGAATGGAGAGTTATTAATAGTAAATAACATACTCATAGTAGGTTGATCTACTTCAATTCTTGGCAATGCTTCTGGGGTATCTACATCGGCAATAGTATCACCAATTTCAAAATCATCTAAGCCAGTTACAGCACAAATATCTCCGCTACGCACTTTATCTGCCTCAGCTTTCCCCATTCCTTCAAAAACGTGTAACTCTTTAATACGAACTTTTTTAGTGCTTCCGTCAGCTTTACAAAGCATATAGTCTTTGTTTTTCTCTAAATCTCCACGGTATACACGACCAATAGCTATTCTTCCTTTAAATGAGGAATAATCTAACGACGTAATTTGCATTTGAGGAGACCCTTCACGATATGGTGCTTCAGGAATAGTTTCGATAACAGCATCTAATAAATCGATGATGTCTTCTTTTGGTTCTTGCCAATCGGTACTCATCCATCCATTTTTAGCCGAACCGTAAATCGTAGTAAAGTCTAATTGATTTTCATTTGCTTCTAGGGCAAACATTAAATCAAATACTTTTTCGTGTACTAAATCTGGCGTACAATTTTCTTTGTCTACTTTATTTACCACTACGATAGGAGTTAATCCTAATTCAATTGCTTTTCCTAGTACAAAACGTGTTTGGGGCATTGGCCCTTCAAAAGCATCAACCAATAATAAAACACCATCAGCCATTTTTAATACACGCTCTACTTCTCCACCAAAGTCGGCGTGACCAGGAGTATCAATTACGTTAATTTTAACGCCTTTATAGTTTACTGATACGTTTTTAGATAAAATGGTAATACCACGTTCACGCTCTAAGTCGTTGTTATCTAATAATAAATCAGTACGTTCTTTACGCTCATCTAAAATTTTAGCTTGATCTATAATTTTGTCTACCAAGGTTGTCTTTCCGTGGTCAACGTGTGCTATAATAGCAATATTTCTTATTGATTGCATTCGTGCTTATTTTGAAGCTGCAAAAGTAGTGTTTTATTGTATACGAATTACGAAATTTTATTTATGAAATCGTAATGTTTTATTTAAAGCATTATAAAAACTTCATTTTATCTAGTTTTCTCTTGCTTTAAAAACTTTTGAAGTCTTGGTTTTCTATCTTAATTTGGATAAAAAAACGTAATTTATTAAACCTATTCAGGTTTAGTTTCTTCCAGTTCCTCATCATCAGCTCTAAAAGCACTTGGTAAAATATCAGGTATTAATTTTATAAGTAAAGGCAAAAGCAAAGCGCCTCCAGGAAGCATAAACACAGTAAAAGCAGGAATTGCTTTACAAATATCAATAGTTTGTTCTTTTACTTTTGCCTTTTCTTCGTCTGTCAATGAAGTGGTTAGTGATTTTTTCACAAGAAAGACGAGCTCCCTACTTTCTTGAAGCTCTTTAGCTAATCTTTTTTTATTTTTATAGATAGCTTCTTTTATTTCATCAACTGTATTCATTAAAGCTTTCTACGTGCTTTTTCTGTTTTAAGTAAGTTCAACTCTCTCGATGTTTGTCCGGCTACTGAAGTATTTTCTTCTGCTCTGCGAATTAAATATGGCATCACATCACGAACAGGACCAAATGGAACATATTTTGCTACATTATATCCTTCTTTTGCTAAATTAAAACTGATATGGTCGCTCATTCCATATAATTGACCAAACCACATACGTTTATCATTAGCCGCAATATTATGTTCTTTTGCTAAATCCATCAACAAATATGAACTATCTTCATTATGGGTTCCTGCAAAAATTGCCATATTCTTATGATCCATCATATAACGAACTGCTTCGTTATAATTATCATCAGTTGCTTGTTTATCAACACAAATAGGAGATTCATAACCATTTTCTTTGGCTCTTTCACGTTCTTTCTCCATATAAGCTCCACGAACCACTTTCATTCCGATATGATATCCTTTTTGGTGGGCTCTTTGATGTAAATTTCGCAAATATTCCATACGATCATGACGATACATTTGTAGCGTATTGAATACAATGGCTTTTTCTTGGTTATAAATTTCCATTAGCTCTTCAATTAAATCATCAGCAGCATCCTGCATCCAGCTTTCTTCTGCATCAATTAGCAACGGAACATCTTTTGTTTTTGCTGCTTTACACACCGTATGAAAACGCTCTACAACTCTATTCCATTCTACTTTTTCTTCTGAAGTTAACTCTTTTCCTTCAGTTAATTTTTGATATAGCGCAAAACGTCCAAAACCAGTGGGTTTAAAAACTGCGTACGGGATAGATTCTTTTTCTTCAGCAAAATCAATTGTTTTTAATGTCATTTTTAAAGCATCATCAAACTGTGCTTCATCTTCTTTCCCTTCTACTGAATAATCTAAAATACTATGTACTTTACCTTGCTCGTACATTTTTTCGATATTAGGTAAGCAATCGTCTTCACTTACTCCTCCACAAAAATGATCAAAAACTGTTGAGCGAATTAACCCTTCCACTGGTAAATGTGCTTTTAAAGCAAAGTTTGTTACCGCAGTTCCTATGCGAACCATAGGTTGGCTCTGAATCATTTTAAACAAAAAATATGCACGTTCTAACTCTGAGTCAGATTTTAATTTAAAAGCAGTTTCTGTATTGTCAAAAAGTCTCATTATCGAGGTTATATTATATCTTTATTTATTGAGACAAATATAATTGAGTAGACTGATATATTTTAATTTTTTCTATTTAATTTCGCCTTATATTTTTTTGTTATTATGACCACAATTAACGCAGCTACATACCCTATTCATTTTGAAGAAAAAGGCTATAATGAATTAACTTCTTTAATTTCTAAAAAAAACTATTCTTCAGTTTTTATTTTAGTAGATGACAATACTTTAGATTGTTGTTACCCTAGATTTGTACAATTATTTGCTACAGATAAACCTATTGAAATTATTCAAATTGATGCTGGTGAGGTTTATAAGAATATGGAAACCTGTATGGGGGTTTGGAATGCAATGACAGAATTAGGGGCTGATAGAAAGAGCTTACTAATTACTTTAGGAGGTGGAGTTATTACCGATTTAGGTGGCTTTGTTGCTTCTACATTTAAACGTGGAATTGATTTTGTAAATATACCCACTACCCTATTAAGTATGGTAGATGCTTCTGTAGGAGGTAAAACTGGGGTTGATTTAGGCGTTTTAAAAAACCAGATTGGTGTATTTGCTAATCCAGAGTTAATTATTATTGATCCTGAATACCTACACACCGTAACTCCTAGAGAAATTCGTTCTGGTACAGCAGAAATTATTAAGTATGGAATGACTCATGATATTCGATTGTTTACTAAAATTAAAGATAATGACAACCTTAATATTGTTGACTTGATTCACCGTTCAATAGAAATTAAGAATGAAGTTGTTTTAGAGGATCCTAAAGAACAAGGTGTTCGTAAGGTTTTAAACTGGGGACATACTATTGGACATGGTGTAGAGTCTTATTTTTTAGAACAGCCCAAAAAAGAAGCCTTAACGCATGGTGAAGCTATTGCTATTGGAATGGTTTGTGAAGCCTATTTATCATCAAAAGTATTAGATTTTCCAAAAGATAACGTTGCTGAAATAAAAGATGCTATTATTAAAATATACGGTAAAGTAACTTTGTTAAAAGAAGATTTTCAGCCTATTCTTGAGTTAATGAAACATGATAAAAAGAACATTGGTGGTGAAATTAACTTTGTTCTTCTCAACGATTATGAAGATTTTAAAATAAACAGCAAAGCTTCTGATGATTTAATTAAAGAGAGCCTTAGTTATTATAATTCATAAAAAAGCAACCCAATGGGTTGCTTTTTTTTATTTTGTTACTGTAATTGGAATGCTGTCTTGTGAACCATATAGTTTTATCTCTGTAATGTCTGCAGGCATGTTTAACCCATTTTTTATTATCACATTTTTTACGTTTTTAATTACATCACTTTTAACTTCCAATGCACCTCGTTTGTATTCTTTAGTTTTGGTCCAAAAAATAACTTTTAAATTTACGGTACTTACTCCTAATCCATCTACCGTAACAAAACATTGGTGTTCATCTGTATCAATAACTCCCGATGTATTAATTACGGCGTTTATGATTACTTCTTTTGCTGTATCTATATCATCATCATAATCAATCCCCACCACAAAGTCTAAACGGTAAAAACCGTCTTCAGTATAATTGTATACCGCTTTCTTTACAATATCACTATTGGGAATGTAAACATCTCTTCCATCGAATGTTTTTAATTTGGTAAACCTGAACTCCATCATCTTTACTTTTCCAAAAATATCTCCAATCATTACTGTATCATTAACATCGAAAGGACGGTTAAACGATAAGATTACTCCTGAGATAAAGTTTTCTCCCACATCTTTAAAAGCGAATCCAAAAATTATAGCTGAGGCTCCTGCAGCAGTTAACAATCCAGCTGCAATACCTCCTAAACCTGCTATTTTTAAAGCAACCATAATTACTAAAACACTAAAACTAATTTTAATTGTTTTGGCTAAAAAATTAGTCATCAAAGGATCATTTGTTTTTTTAGAAATTGTTTTTCTAAAAAAATTCGATATAAAATTAGCAGTAATAACCCCTATAGCCACTATGAGGATAGCTATAATTATTTGTGGAATTTGGTTTATAAACTCATTCCAGTATAATTGAACAGATTCTTTTAATTTGGCTATAGTATCACTAAAATTCATGAAGGTTAATCGTTTTTGTTATTTTTATTGTTAATTACAGTTTTTTTTTATTTTGTTTACGATAGTACAATATCTTCTTTCAATTGTTCTACTGTACTTTTACTCCATGCATTCAACATCCAGCTGGTTTTTTCTAAAGAGGCTATATATCCTCCTATCAAATCTACTGTACCTTCATCACCAACCTCTGTTGCCTTTTCAATAATTGTAGACATTTGAGCTAATAGTGTTTTATGATCTTCTAATAAAATAAATACCATATCTGAATCTGTTTGAAAAGGACTTTCTTCTGATATTTTTGCTATTTTTAAGTACCTACTATACCTACTTACAGGATGGTATTGCAATGTTAAAATGCGTTCTGCAATCTCATCAATTTTTATTCTTGCATCTCCATACATTTCTTCAAATTTCTCATGCAATTCAAAGAAGTTCTTTCCTACAATATTCCAGTGAAAGTTTCTAAGTTTTTGATAATAAATATGGTATTCAGCAAGCAATTGGTTTAACTCTTTTGCTACTGGTAATACTTTTTCTGTTTGTATGTTTAAATAGTTCATTCTATATATGTTAGATTAAAAATTAATTACAATACAAAAGTAATTAGAACTCATAGAGCTGTTTTGCTCATTTAATATCGATTCTTGCTCATTTCGTAGAGACTATATTTTTAGCAAAAAAAAAGCGGTGAATCAACTCACCGCTCATTAAATTTATATTAAAGAGTACTACATTTTGAAGGTCTCAAAAACTGCATATTCAACTTTTTTAGATTCATTATTTCTATATTCTATAATAAAATCTCCGTACTTATTAAAATAACCTACTCCATTAAATTCTTTCCCTTCTACAATGTAAAAGTTATTATTCATTGATTTTATTGCTCTGGCTGAAGTAATGTCTTTATCGTCGAGTTTGTATGTAATTAATAAGTCATTTTTATCAATTAAAAAATCGTACTTATTTCCTTTATACTTAAAGTATTTTACCTTTGTTTTTGTATCGTAAAAGGCATCTGAATCGTTGTCTACCATAATTGTTTTATCAACAGTAATTGGTGATTCTACAACGTCTTGGTTAAGTTTGTGTTTCTGTTTTGGGTCAAACTTCGTTTCTTTTTCTTTCTTAGTAACTACCTTTACTTTAGTATTATAAACTTCTCCCTTTTCGTTTACTTTTTTTGCTTTCTTAACTTCAGTAGTTTTTATCACTTCAGTCTGTGCATTCATTGTTATTATTGTACCTATGGACATTAATCCTAATATTAAATTCTTCATTTTAAAATATCATTTAAAATTACAAGTAACCTTCTTTAAAGATGTGTACTTTTTTAACATCTTAATATTATTAGTAATTAGATTACCACAATATTTGTATACTGCAAAGGTATGGGGATAATCATGTTTGGCTTAACTCATTTGATATGTTTTTTTGCTCATTCCGTAAAAAACCAACTCACAAAATCAATTCCATTAAATTTACTATAATACTTTAACAGTTTTATTAATAAATAAAAAAAAGAGCGTCATAAAAACGCCCTTGTGTATTTTTATGCAGTAATTTTAAGTTCCTATACTTTTCTTTTACCTGTAATTAACGATACAACAAATAAAATTAAGAAAATAAAGAAAGCTATTTTAGCAAAACTTGTTGCAGCACCTGCGATTCCAGTAAATCCTAAAACACCAGCAATAATTGCAATTATAATAAATGTGATTGTCCAACGTAACATATTCTTAAGTTTTAAGTTAATATTTATAACGTACATCTTTTGTACATCACAAAATTAGCTACAAGATTTGTAGTGTCTTTCCTCATTTAATTTTGATTTTGACTCATTTACAAAATGATGGTGATTATGAAATGAGCAAAAAAGTATTTCTTTTGAATTAATCTAAAACATATTCTGATTTTAAATTTGCGGTGTAACAACTATAAATATACCCCTATTATGGAAAAACAAAATGATGATTTTAAAGTAATTAAAGAAAATTTAAAGTCGAAAAACAGAAGCTATATGTTTCAAAATAACAGGGTAACAAGAATTGCGTTCTTGGTAACCTTCTTTTGTTTATTTATAGGAAGTACTATGATTTTCATTTTTAACCAGTAATAAATTAAAATTAAATGAGCTACAAGCTATCAAACATAGCAAGCAAAGAACGGATTAAAGAGTTTACTAAATTGAATTTTAAGTATCCTCATTTACATAAACCTAGACGTAAAATTAATGGGTTAAAAGAACAAACAGTTAACGTTATTACTATGGAAAACCCAAATGAAATTACGCAAGGTATTTGGGGAATTTTGCCTCAAGACTATACCGATAACTGGAGTAAATTTCAACAAATTAAGCATACTTTACATGTAAGAAAGGATGATCTTAAGAAAAACATTCTATTCAAAGAAGCTTTACTTTACAGGAGGTGCTTATTCATTGTTACAGGTTTTTACATTCATAAAATAGTAGGGAATACAATTGAAAATTATTTAGTAGAAAAAAGCAATCAAGAGCCTTTTTATCTGGCTGGTATATACAATACTACCCATGATGGTTTTTTAACCTGTACTGTGATTAACATTAAGGCTACAGAAGAATTTAACACGATTAATAACTTGTATGAGATAATGCCCTTGCAAATACCAAAAATGTTTAAAAGCATGTGGTTAGATTTTAAAACAAGCCAAAACGATATCGATTATTTAATTAACAATCCGTATGATTCTGGGTTGCAAGCACAAAAGATAGCTACTTGAAACAAACAAACTGTGTATTTGCGTTAACTTATTTTTTCTTCTATATATTTTTTTGCTGTTTTATAAATGGCATCTACTTCTTTCGTAGTAAATCCACTAAACTCACCTAATGGAAAGCAAACAGTAGCATAGGTGTTGAAAAACTTATGTTCTTCTGAAGACAACATTAGAAGCTTTGAGCTATGTGCTAAAACCTTTAAAGTCGTATTCAACTCTCCACTTGTTTTTTCAGAAGGATACACAACATAGCTTCCCACCACAGGGTATTCAGAATCTTTAAACGGCGCTGTAGGAAAATTATCTATAATTCCTCCATCAGAATACAGCATATCCTCTATTTTCACTGGGTTGAACAAGCCTGGCAATGCACATGAAGCTAAGACTGGCTTTAACAAATCACCTTCGTAAAAGTACTGAGTGGTTCCTTTGTTTAAATTAGTGGTAGAAACTGTTAGGGGTATCGTTAATTCTTCAAATGTTGGTTTAATTTTATCGTTTATTAGCCTTGCATAATTTGACGAATTAAAAATTCCTGGTTTAGCAATCGTTATCCAAGAAAACTGGAATATTTCAGTAGTTTTAAAAAAGTTTAATATTTCTTGCGGTCTCATTCCTGAAGCATACATTGATCCAACTAAAGAACCTGAGCTACAAGCCGAAATAGCATTTATTTTAACATTTAATTCCTCTAGCTTTTCTAATAAAGCAATATGAGCAACTCCTTTTTCTGCCCCTCCACTTAACACTAAATTTATTGGAACTTTAGTATCTAAATTTTTTATTTTTTGAAGAGAACATTGGTACTTTTCTTTAATCATATTTTCGCACGTAATTTCTATGCTATTTTAATTTCACTGACTTCTTGTTTGTTTTTTAAAAACTCACTAGGGCTGATTCCGTATTTACGTTTAAATATTTTAGAAAAATAGCTCCTACTTGAAAAACCTATTGAGTATACAATTTGAGAAATATTATAATCGGTCGTATTCATTAGGTCTCTTGCTTCTTCCAAACGAATATGCCTAATATATTCTATAACTGTTCTTGAAAACAACAGTTTAAAACCTTCTTGTAACTTAGCCTGAGTTACCCCTATTTCATTAGCTAATTCTTCTACATTGTAATCTTCCGCAACATTTTTAAGTATTTTTTGCCCCACTTTTCTAACCAAACTAATCTCTTTTTTTGTGAGTGTTGTTGAGGGAGTTTTCTTTCTCTTTACATCTTTATTGTGTTGTTGCATGTGTTCTGATAACACCTGATACACTATCCCCTCTTTTATCAAAATTCTAATCATTCCTTTTTGCTTTATGGAATTATATTGCTTGATGAGGCTCGCCAATTTTAGGTTATAGGTACCAAAATAAGCAAAAACATTTTCATGTTGTTGATCATGAAAAACTTCGTAAAGTCTTTGGTTTAACAAAGAAGCATCGTTCAGGCGTTTTTTGAGAAACTTTACTCTGTTAATTTGAATCAAATGAGTTTTTATTTTAACATTTTTTTCAAAATAAACATAGTTATACCCTCCATCTTTACTAGTTATAATAACCGATTGAAATTTTTCTAACTTTCTTTTTTCGTTTTCTAGCTCAAATCTGTGTAAAGAATGTCCTTCTAAAGTATACGTAAAATGTATTGGATTAAATTCAGAAGCATCCATTACAAGTGTGATATCGTCTAAAAAAGTAATGTCGTACTGTAGTACACTTCCTCCCCATTCAAAAGTTAAAAAAGTAATATTCCCTATAGCTAGTTTACTATTAACATTTAAAATATACTCCCCCCATCTTTCTGTTATGGTTCCCCCAATAACCTCTTGAATCTGTTTTACTGTTCCCTTAGTATCAGAGGCAGTTATATTAATAGTTGTCATATTTTTTTGGTCATAAAGTTACATTTTTTGCCTATAATATTCATTGCTTTAGTTAATATTTATTTTTTTATACTCATCATATGAGCAAAGATTGAAAAGATATGAGCAAAGCTAAACTACTAAACTATTATAATTTTGTAGCATAACATTAAAACAATGAAAATGAACATTTTAAAAACAATATTAACTCCTGCTTTGGTATTTATGACAATGAGTATTAGTGCGCAAGAGATTTCGAAAAATGCTTTAGGATTAAGAGTTGGTGACAATGATGGTTTTGGGGGTGAAATTTCATATCAACACTATCTTAAAGAGCATAATAGACTGGAGTTTGATTTAGGCTTTAGGGACTCGAAAAATGTTGACGCATTTAAACTTGTTGGTTTGTATCAATGGGTTTATAAGTTAGATGGAAATTTTAATTGGTTTGTTGGTGCTGGTGCTGGAATTGGCTCTTATAACTCATCAGATAACGATGGTGTCTTTGCTTTGGTGGCTGGTGATTTAGGTATTGAATACAATTTTAACATTCCTTTAGTTATGTCTTTAGATATGAGGCCAGAGTTAGGCTTAGTCAATGATTACAGTGACGATTTAGACTTAGATATTGCATTGGGAATTAGATATCAATTTTAATTTAACTACACATTTATTTCACGCATCTAAACAAAACATATTATGAACAAAATAATAAAAATATTCCTAATCATAGCTGGTATTATATTAATTGGTTATGGGATTTATAAAATCATATCACCTGAAGCTACTGTTGATATTGGTATTGCGGAGTTTAACTCTCAAAACAACAATAATGCATATATAACTTTAGGTATAGGTATCGCAACTTTAATGGTTTCTTTTTTCATAAAGAAACAATAATTGCTACCAAACAGATGGTATCTGAGTAAACATCCAAAAAATAATTACTCAGTAATTTAAAACACAACTTTATGTATAGTTACACACAAGAAGTATCGAATAAATTAAACGGATTATTAGAAAAAAACTACGACGCTGCAAAAGGTTATAAAACGGCAGCTGAAAATGTCAAGAGTGAAACATTGACTAGTTTTTTCATGCGAAAAGCAAGCGAACGTGAGCAGTTTGGAAAACAATTAAAATCTGAAATTATGTCTTTTGGCGAAAGTCCTGAAAAAGGTGGAAGCTTAACAGGAAAAGTTCATAGAGCGTGGATGAATACAAAAGCTTTTTTTTCTAATGAAAATGAAGAAGCTATTTTAGAAGAAGCGCTAAGGGGAGAAAAAGCTTCTATAGAAGAATATAATGAGGTTATTAATTCGAAAGAACACTTACCTAATTCAACTGCAACGCTTTTAAAAACGCAAAGAGATACTATTTTGAGCGATGCTATTTTAGTTAAGAAGCTTGAAGAAATTCAATAAAATAATCATAAAAAAAGGAGCGTTTCAAAACGCTCTTTTTTTATTTATGCTTCTACAGAACATTTTTTATACAAATCTTCATAAGCTGGAAGAATATTCTCTAATGAAAACAGCTTGATATGTTCTTTAGCGTTCTCTTTAAATTCGTTTAAAACAGCCTCATCTTCTAAAATACTTATTGCATTTTTGGCCATTTGATCCACATCTCCTAAATTACTTAAAAAACCTGTTTTACCATGAATGTTTACTTCTGGTAGCCCTCCTGTATTAGTAGAGATAACAGGTGTACTTGCTGCCATAGCCTCTAAAGCAGCCAAACCAAAACTTTCCGTTTCAGAGGGCAATAAAAACACATCTGTATAGCATAGTATTTTTGCTACTTCTGTGCTGTTTCCCATAAAAAGCACTTTATCTTCTATTTGTAATTCTTTCGTTAAATTTTCTGCTTTTAAGCGTTCTGGTCCATCACCAACCATGAGTAATTTTGAAGGAATTTCTTTCTGTACCGTATTAAAAATTCGAATTACATCCTCGGTACGTTTAACTGGTCTAAAATTACTTATATGAGTAAGAATTCTTTCTTCTGGTTGTGCTAAAGCTACTCTTTTACATTCTCCTTCATGTGCTTTATCGTATTTTTCACCATCAATAAAATTATAAACAACTTTAATGTCTTTTTCAATCGTGAATAGCCTCAAAGTATCTTCTTTTAAACTGTTAGATACCGCTGTAACTTCATCTGATTTATTTATACTGAATTCTACTGCGGTTTTGTAGGTTGGATGACTTCCTACCAAAGTAATATCTGTACCGTGCAATGTGGTTACTACTTTTACGTCAATTCCTTTATCTTGAAGCATTTTTTTTGCCATATAAGCAGCATAGGCATGTGGAATGGCGTAGTGAACGTGCAATACTTCTAAATCGTATTTTTGTACTACTTCTACCATTTTACTTGACAATGCTAACTCGTAAGGCTGATATTGAAATAATGGATATTCTTCTAAAACGACTTCATGAAAATGTAAACGGTGAGAAAAGAAATCTAATCGAACAGGTTGATTGTACGTTATAAAATGTACTTCATGTCCTTTATCTGCTAATGCCATTCCTAATTCGGTTGCTACTACTCCACTTCCTCCGAAGGTAGGATAACATACAATTCCTATTTTCATCTGTATCTGTTGATTATTTTTTGAATATGATTACTGACGTAAATTTACGGTATTACTTACTTTTTTTTGTAAAGATTTTCATAAAATAAAAACGCCATTACGTAGTTTGTAATAGCGTTTTTAATATTGATTATAAAGTTTTCTTAGTAATCTCCTAAAGTTTCTGGATTTTGAGCTAAAGCAACCTCTAACTGTTCATCATTAGGTGCTTTACCATGCCATGCATGTGTATGCATCATAAAATCAACTCCATTCCCCATTTCTGTGCGTAATAATACACAAACTGGTTTTCCGTTACCTGTACGTGATTTTGCTTCTGCCATTCCTGTTAAAACAGCTTCTATATTATTTCCTTCTGTAATTTCTACTACATCCCAACCGAAAGCTTCAAATTTTGCTCTCAAGCTTCCCATAGCTAACACTTCATCTGTAGAACCATCAATTTGCTTTTCATTTACATCTACGGTAGAAATTAAATTATCAACCTTTTTAGCAGCTGCATACATTACCGCTTCCCAAATTTGACCTTCTTGTAACTCTCCATCACCATGTAATGAATATACCGTTTTGTTATCTCCGTTTAATTTTTTTGCTTGAGCTGCACCAATAGCAACACTCATACCTTGCCCTAACGATCCTGAAGCAATACGTACTCCTGGTAAATCCTCGTGTGTAGTTGGATGCCCTTGTAAACGAGAATCTAATTTTCTAAAAGTAGCTAACTCAGCTACGGGAAAAAACTCACTACGAGCTAAAACACTGTAATAAACTGGTGAAATATGACCATTAGATAAAAAGAACAAATCTTCATTTGTACCATCCATGGTAAAATCAGTAGAATACTCCATAATTTCTTGATACAAACAGGTAAGAAACTCTGCACATCCTAAAGAACCTCCAGGGTGTCCCGAATTTACAGCATGTACCATACGAACGATATCTCTACGAACTTGTTGTGTAAACTCTTGTAATTGTTGTGTTGTTGGCATTATTGTTTTGTTTTATGCCCACAAATGTAATTGATTATAAAAAAATGAGCAATTACTTTTTTATTTAAGTAAAAGAAAAAGGGTTCATATGAGTTAAGTTTTCTTTTTCGTTTAATTTTCCCTTTCTAATTGAATAATTACTGAACCCTTTATTTACGTGGTTCAAAGAACTTGTTTGTTTATTTGAAATACAAACAATGGTACACGGATTTTATAAAAAACGACTTTTAAAAACATATAAAAAACTCAATTACAGACACTTAATAAAAACATGTTTTTTTGGTATTTTTGCTTTCCAATTCGCTAATTTTTATGAAAAAGATACTTGTTTTACTTCATGTTATTGTACTAAGCTTAAAAGTGTATTCTCAAAACCATACAAAAAAAGACACTTTACTAGAGAAAAGTTTTGAAGAATTATCTGAGCTTTTTTATGCTAGTAAGCCTGATACATTAAAAGCAACCACTTATGCAAAAAAGTTTTTCTCTAAAGCGTTGAAAGAAAAAGATACTATACGAATGATGTCAGGAAAGTATTATTTGGCTGATATCCTAAATAATGAAAAAGTTTATTTAAATTTTTGTGACTCTCTAATAGACATAACAAAGAAAATACCAAACAAAAATTTCCCTGCTAATATATATATTAAAAAAGCAACTTTTTTATTCCATAAAAGACAAAATAGTAAAGCTTTGAAGGAGCTTATAAATGCGAATCAAATAATAGATAAACATAAAAATTTATATCTAAAAAATAAGGTATTATATTTAATGGGGACTATTTATAATTCCATAGGTCAAAAGAAAAAGGCTTTAAACTTATATAAACAAGTATATTATTTTGCTTTAAAAGAAAACCTGTTAGCAAAAGATGACTTCTTTTCTAGCCTCCTTATAAACTTGACAATAGAATACAGGAATCTTAATGAAATAGATTCTTCTTTACTATATAACAACCGGGCTGTTAGCCTATATAAAAAAATAAATGATAGTGTTAGTTTGGGGTATTCTTATTTCTCTCTAGGTCTTATATATCAAAAGAAAAAAGAACATGAAAAAGCTTTAAAATCTTATTTAAAATCTATACCTGCCATAAAAAATGATGAAAATTATAGAATACTGGCAAGTACATACACAAAAGTAGCTAAACTATATGATTCAATTGGTCTTTACAGCAAATCGCTAAAATACCATTTGAAAGCTGACTCTTTGTTTAGTGTTAGAAAAATTCCAAGTAGATTTTTGGAAGATTCCTACAAGTATTTAATTAACCAATACAAAAATAAAAATCTAAAAAAGCAACTACTTTATATAAATAAGCTACTAGAAGTAAAAGAGTTTAAATTAAATGAAAAAAATAAAGTGAATAAAACACTTATTGATGAATACGACATCCCAAACCTACTATCAGAAAAAAAACAGATCATAGAAAAACTAGAAAAAGAAATCAAGGAATCTAAAAAAAATAGAATAATTTATATTTCTTTATTGTTCCTTTCATTATTATTAATAGGATATCAAATTAAAAGGAAAAGAACTTTCAAAAAGCGTTTTATAGCATTAATTAATCAAAAAGAAACTATAAATAAAAAAGAAATACCACTTGTTTCTCCAATAACAAATAAACATGAAATTTCTAGTGAAACCATTAACATTATTATGAAAGGGCTTGAAGCTTTTGAAAAAAACACAGATTTTTTAAGCTCAAAGATAAACTTACAATTATTAGCTGATAGGTTAGATACTAATACTAGCTATTTATCAAAAATAATCAATCAACACAAAAAGAATTCTTTTTCTAATTATATAAATCAACTTAGAGTTGAATATGCTGTTGAAAAACTTAAAAATGATGTTTTGTGGAGAAAGTATACTATTAAAGCTATTGCACAAGAAGTCGGGTTTAAAAATGCAGAATCTTTTTCAAAAGCGTTCTATAAATTCACTGGTATAAAACCCTCGTATTTTATCAAGGAGTTAGAAAAATCTGAAAAAGATTAAGTCTTTTGTTTTTTCTTTTTAGCGGCAGGGAACAATACATTGTTTAATATTAAACGATATCCTGGCGAGGTTGGATGCAAATCTAATTCTGTTTTAGGATCTCCTACTCTATGCTGATAATCTTCGGGGTCGTGGCCTCCGTAAAAAGTAAACATTCCTTTTCCTTTGGTTCCGTGAATGTAACGTCCTTCTCTATTGGTTTTATTTTCTCCTAAAACAATAATAGTAGATTTTATAGTATTGGGGTCAAAAGATGTTGTTTGTCCCATAAACCCTTTCACTAACATGGTGTGATTTTGAGTAAGCATAGTCGGTACCTGATCCCATTTTGCAGAAAACTCTTTTAACACAAAATAATCTACTTCTTTTCTTATTCTTCGTTTACGAGTCATATCTATTGAAGAAAACTCATACGTAGTAGGATTTCGAATCAATTCAAAATCTTTAAAAGCAAAGGTTTTATTAAAATCTATTTTCGATTGATAATTAGGTTCTGAAGCATCACCATCAAACATTCCTTCACAAATGTCTACACCATCAGCTGCTAAAGCAATATCAAAACTATCGGTTGCAGAGCACATCGCAAACATAAACCCACCTCCTACTACATAATCACGAATTTTCTTCGCTACGGCTCCTTTTTCTTCTGATACTTTATTATACCCTAATTTCTTAGCTAAGGCTTCTGCATCTTTTTTTTGTTGAATGTACCAAGGTGCGGTTCTAAAAGCTCCATAAAAGCGTCCATATTGTCCTGTAAAGTCTTCATGATGTAAGTGTAACCACTCATAAAGTAACAATTTATCATTCAATACTTCTTCATCATAGATTACATCAAACGGAATTTCAGCATAGGTCAGTACCATCGTTACTGCATCATCCCACGGCATTTTATCTTTTGGTGAATACACCGCTATTTTGGGGGCTTTTTCTAACGTTACTGCTTCTTGGTTTTTAGATGGCGATGAAATTTCTTCTAAAATTAAGGCTGATTTAGCATCTGAAATAATTTGATAGGATACACCTCGTATTTTACATTCCTTTTCTACTGCTTCATTATTTTCAATTAAAAAAGCACCTCCATCATAATTTAACAACCATTTTGCCTTCAACCCATTTTCTATAGCATAGTATACAATACCATAGGCTTTTAAATGGTTTTTTTGATTTTCGTTACTCATCGGTACATAAATAAAAGATGCCCAAATGGTGTTTGAAAAAAGGAAAAATGTTAGTATGTAGAGAAATTGTTTCATATAAAAAACTAAAATACACAATTACTTTTTAGCAATTGTGTATTCAGTTATATTTTAAGTTTTATTTAAAGATTAAAACGGAACATCGTCATCACTTGGACCAAAAGCATCTTCTGGTGAAGCAAAGTTACTAGATGCTACTTCATCGTTAAATCCTGAGTTCATACTCGATTGGAATTCACTGCTAAACCCTTCTTCTAAATCTGAGAATTTTGCTAAGTGTCCTGTAAACTTCAAGCGAATATTATCCAATCCACCGTTACGGTGTTTTGCTACGATAAACTCTCCTTGTCCTTCACATGGCGAATGATCGTCGTCATCCCATTCGGTCATTCCATAGTATTCAGGACGATAAATAAATGATACAATATCAGCATCCTGCTCAATCGCTCCAGATTCACGAAGATCGGATAGTAACGGACGTTTACTTCCTCCACGGGTTTCAACCGCACGCGATAACTGAGAAAGTGCAATTACAGGTACATTCAATTCTTTACCTAGTGCTTTTAAGTTACGCGAAATCATCGAAATTTCTTGTTCACGGTTACCTCCTGCTCCACCTGCTGTCATTAACTGTAAGTAATCAATAATTAAGATTTTAACTCCGTGTTGCGATACCAAACGACGTGCTTTTGCACGTAAATCGAAAATAGATAGTGCTGGTGTATCATCAATAAATATAGGGGCGTCTGAAAGTCTCTTCACTTTTACGTTCAACTGCTCCCATTCGTGTGGTTCTAAGTTTCCTTTACGTAATTTTTCAGAAGTTAACCCTGTTTCCGAAGAAATCATACGGGTAATTAACTGTACCGATGACATCTCTAGTGAGAATAATGCTACTGGATGTCCGAAATCAATCGCCATATTTTTCGCCATCGATATTACGAAAGCGGTTTTACCCATACCGGGACGTGCTGCAATAATGATTAAATCGGTAGGTTGCCAACCTGAGGTTAATGCATCTAGTTTGGTAAATCCGGTTGCCAAACCACTCATTCCTTCTTTGGTTGAAATTTCTTGAATCTTATTAATTGATTGTTGTACTAACGAATCGGCTCTTTCGGCTCCTTTTTTAAGGTTTCCTTGTGTTACTTCAAATAATTTTCCCTCGGCATCATCTAACAAATCAAAAACATCAACAGTTTCGTCGTATGCATTTTCTATAATTTCTGATGAAATGGTAATTAGTTTGCGTTGGATAAACTTTTCTAGAATAATTCTAGAGTGAAATTCAATATGGGCAGATGAGGCTACTTTTTGAGTTAATCCAATTAAGTAAAAATCTCCTCCTGCTAAATCTAGCTTTCCATTTTTCTTTAACTGATTGGATACAGAAAGTAAATCAATAGGTTCAGAGTTTTGGAAAAGCGCATAAATGGCCGCATAAATTTCTTGATGCCTCTTATCATAAAAAGCTTCAGGATGTAAAATATCAATTACTTCATCAATCCCTTTTTTATCAATCATCATAGCCCCCAAAACAGCCTCTTCTAACTCTAGAGCCTGAGGTGGTAACTTCCCTTTTTCTAAGCTTATAATTCTAGCTTTATCTATTTTTGTTCCTTTGAGAGATTGGGTTCTTTCCATGACAGCAAATGTAATTTTTTAAGATGATATTTGTAGGCACTACACTCAAATTTCTTTATGCACATTTTTTGTAAATAAACTGTTATTAACTTGTTGATAACCTTATAACTTTCTTATTTTTGGAAGCATGCGCAGCGACAAAAAAAATATTTTAATTGCTTTATTATTGCCTATTCAAATAATTTTAGTGCAATTTTTAAGCCAAAAGCCTCTGTGGATAGAATCTTATTATAGCAATGGAGTATACCTGTATATTTCTCAATTCTTCAGAGCTATTCTTGGTTGGATTCCCTTTTCTGTTGGAGATATCATTGGTTTAATCGTATTGTTTCTTTTATTAAAATCTATCTATTTTTTAATAAAAAAACGATTTCAAAACTTCTTTTCTAAGGTCATAAATCTTACAGCAATACTGTCAATTATTTACGGTTGTTTTTATGTGTTTTGGGGATTAAATTACTTTAGAGAGCCTCTGGCTAAAAACCTCAAACTAAAGCAATCTAATTACACTACAGAAGCGCTTATTTCAACTACAAAACAAATTGTAACAGAACTCAACAAAATTCATTTACAGATAACAAAAAATGATTCTGTGGCAGTAATAGTTCCTTATACTCACAAGCAAATTTACAACTTAGCCCCCAACGGGTTTCAAGAGCTTTCTAAAACATACCCACAGTTAACCTATCAAACTGCCTCGGTAAAAAGTTCATTGGTTAGCTTATTTCAATCGTATAATGGTACATCTGGATATTTAAATCCAATAACCGGAGAAGCACAAGTAAATACTATGATTCCGAAAACGGGATATCCGGCAACTACCTGTCATGAAATGGCACATCAAATTGGATGGGCCGCAGAAAACGATGCTAATTTTGTAAGTTTTTTAGCCTCCACAGCCAACAAAGATTTATATTTTAAATATTCTGGGTATCGTATGGTCTATAATTACTGCATTGGTCAAGTTTACAAAAGAGATAAAGCAGCAGGTAAAGAAATTGCTGCAACAGTAAATAAAGGTATTTATAAAGATTACAAGGCTACCTATGTACACTGGAAGCAGTTTAAAAACCCAATTGAACCGTATTTGAAGAAAGGATATAATTCTTACCTTAAAGCCAATAATCAAGCTAAAGGAATTCAATCGTATAGTTATGTTGTCGATTTATTGATAGCCTATTTTAAAAAGATGGATTCTTAAAAATTTCATTGTATTTCAATTGACAAAATACATTAGAAATGGCTATTTTTGAGGCTTTAAAAATACTACAATGAACAAACAACATATAATCGACCGATTTGTAAAGTATGTAACTATTGATACTGAAAGTGATCCGAACAACCCTGCTTTTCCTAGTACTGAAAAACAATGGAATTTAGCAAAGGTTCTAGAAGAAGAACTAAAGGAAATAGGAATGGAAGATGTTGAATTAGATGAGAACTGTTATTTGATGGCAACGTTACCAAGTAATTTAGATTATGAAGTGCCAACTATTGGTTTTGTTGCTCATATTGATACGAGTCCTGATTTTACTGGCGCTAATGTTAGCCCTCAAATTCATGAAAATTACGACGGAAAAGATATCTTGTTAAACAAAGAAGAAAACATCGTTTTATCTCCTGATTATTTTGAAGACTTGTTACAATACAAAGGTCAGACTATTATTACTACTGACGGTACTACGTTATTAGGAGCTGATGACAAAGCTGGGGTTACTGAAATTGTTTCTGCAATGGAATACTTAATCCAACATCCAGAAATTAAACATGGAAACATCCGTATTTGCTTTACTCCTGATGAAGAAGTTGGTAAAGGAGCTCACATGTTTGATGTAGAAAAGTTTGGAGCTGAGTGGGCTTATACTATGGATGGAAGCCAAATAGGTGAGTTAGAGTACGAAAACTTTAACGCTGCCGGTGCTACAGTTACTATTCAAGGTAAAATTGTACATCCGGGGTATGCAAAAGGTAAAATGATTAATTCAATGCTTATTGCTAGTGAGTTTATCAATGCTTTACCTGAAGATGAAGTTCCTGAAAGAACAACGGGTTATGAAGGTTTCTTCCACTTACACCATATGGAAGGTAAAGTTGAACAAACAACATTGAGTTATATTATTAGAGATCATGATATGGATCAGTTCAACAACCGTAAAAAAGCAATGCTTGATTTAGCTGAAGTTTTAAATGCTAAACGTGGGCAAAAATTAGTTTCTGTTGAAATTAAAGATCAATATTTCAATATGAAAGAAAAAGTAACTCCTGTTATGCATATTGTTGATATTGCTGAAGAAGTAATGAAAGATATGGGAATTACTCCCTTAATTAAGCCTATTCGAGGTGGTACAGATGGTTCGCAATTATCTTATAAAGGCTTACCATGCCCTAACATTTTTGCTGGCGGACATAACTTCCATGGGCGTTACGAATACGTTCCTGCTGAAAGTATTGTAAAAGCCAGTGAAGTAATTGTTGGTATTGCTCAAAAAGTGGCGGTAAAATTTAAGTAATTTTCTTTCCTTTAATAAGCTCAAAAACTCTAGCTTTCGCTAGAGTTTTTTTATGATATTTTTACCCCTTTAAAAAAATATCATTCTGTTTGAAATAAATCCCCTTAATTTTATTTCGTAGCAAATATGATCTTTTTTACAAGATAATATTATAGGAAAATTCCCTTTTGCCTAGACGTAAAACCCCTAATTTCACAAAAAAACACAAATTTGTGAATTTCTTTCATTTTATTTTTTGTAATCGTCCACCTCTATACTTTTGCCGATAAATACTAAAGTAAATGAATAGACAAGACCTTTTAAAGCTAGCTGATAAGTATCAGTCTCCTTTGTATGTTTACGATACTGAAAAAATTATTTCTCAGTATAAAAAGATAACATCTGCTTTTTCTAAAGTAGAAAATGTAAAAATTAATTACGCAGTAAAAGCATTATCTAACATCAATATTCTAAAGGTTTTCAATACGCTTAACAGCGGTTTAGATACCGTTTCTATTCAAGAAGTTAACCTTGGTTTGTTGGCGGGGTTTGAACCTCACGAAATTATATACACTCCTAATGGAGTTTCTTTACAAGAAATAGAAGAAGTTGCTAAATTAGGCGTGCAAATTAATATCGACAATTTATCTATTTTAGAATTGTTTGGACAAAAACATCCTAAAATCCCTGTTTGCATTCGTATCAATCCACACGTAATGGCAGGTGGAAATAGCAAGATTTCTGTAGGGCATATTGATTCTAAGTTTGGAATATCTATCCACCAAGTCCCACACATAAAAAGAGTTGTTGAAAATACAGGGATGCATATCAATGGAATTCACATGCATACAGGCTCTGATATTTTAGATATTGATACTTTTATAAGAGCTACAGAAATTTTATTTGATGTTGCAAGACAATTTAAGGATATCGATTTTATTGATTTCGGTAGTGGATTTAAGGTTCCGTATAAAAAAGACGATATTTCAACTGACATAAATGAGTTGGGTAAAAAGCTATCTACACGATTTAATGAGTTTTGTAAGAACTACGGAAAAGAAGTTACCTTAATGTTTGAACCTGGTAAATTTTTAGTAAGTGAAGCAGGGTATTTTTTAGCAAAAGTGAATGTTATTAAGCAAACAACGTCAACTGTTTTCGCGGGTATAGATAGTGGTTTAAATCACCTAATACGTCCTATGTTTTACAACTCTTATCACTATATAGAAAATTTATCGAACCCAAAAGGAAGGGCACGATTTTACAGCATCGTAGGGTACATTTGTGAAACTGACACTTTTGGCTCTAATAGAAGGATTAATGAAATATCTGAAGATGACATATTATGTTTCCACAATGCAGGTGCCTATTGTTTCTCTATGGCTTCAAACTATAACTCAAGATATAGACCAGCCGAAGTTATGATTTACAAAGGAAAAGATTACTTAATTAGGAAGAGGGAAACGATGGAAGATCTTCTACGAAACCAAGAGAGTATTACACTATAGCTTAACATTTAAAAACTCTGACCTAGTAAGGTCAGAGTTTTTTTAAAATATAATCAACCCCTCAAAGACTATATTTTAAAACGTTGTAATTAAAGTCCCCTATCTTTATTTACATGTACAAATATCACTTATTTATTTTATAGTTTTCACAGGAAAACCCCCCTTTATTACAAAAAAGATAATTAAAAAACAAAAAAACCACTCAAAAAATGAGTGGTTTTTTACGTTTTTTTTATTCTTTACGATTAAAATATATAACGCAGTCCTATTTGCATTTGCCAACGAGAAAGTAAACTAGAATCGAAACCAAATGTTTTTGTTGAATTTGGTGTAAACGAATATATTGGTGCCTGTGAATAATCGGGAACATAATTTGCCGGATTGGTATTCGCAGGATTTACATCAGGAAATCTAACCCCTAAAGGTTGTAGGTTATTAGGTTGTTGTACAACTCCCCAATCAGAACTTAGTAAATTTCCTACATTTAAAATATCAAGACTTAATTGGATGGTATTTTGTTTTTCATTTGATACGTTAAAATTAAAATCTTGTAATATCTTTAAGTCCCACTTACCTCTCCAAGGTGCTAAAGCTCCATAACGCGCTACATATTCTCCTCTTCTTTCACTTAGGTAGTCGTCCTGTTGGATATAGCTTTCAAAGGCAGCTGCTTGAGCAGGATCATTAAATTGCATTTGATTGAGTTCAGAGCTTGTAGGTACATATAATAAATCATTTACAGTAGAACCATCATTATTAATATCTCCTCCGTAAGTGTAATTAAAACGTCCACCTTGAGCATATTCAAAAAATGTAGAAATAGTTGTAGCAAACTTATCTCCTCCGTAAGTGAACTTCTTAGACGCTACTCCTATAATTCTATGAGTGTCTCCATATTTAGAATATGATAAAACATCATTATTAGCATTTCCTACTACTGGATTAAAAGCAAAAGCATCTCCTGTAATTTCTGCTTCAATAGAGTTGACATCTTTAGCATTTAAGTAGTTATAGGCAACACTTGTATACAAGCCATTATCAAAAGTTTTTTGGAGCTTTACAGAAGCATTCCATACACGACCTTTGTCAGAATTGGTAAACACATAAGCATTATTTCCTTTATCACTTCCGTCATAAATTTCTCTATTATCAAATGGTGCATTTAAAGTAGCACTAGGTGCTCTTAGCCCCCAGTTTTGTACATGAGCTCCATTAATATCTTTTGTATATGAAACATCAGTAGTTGCTATAATTCCATTTTCAAACTTCCAGTCTAAGCCTAAGTTTGTTCTCCAAACTTGCGGAAATTTAAACTCAGGATCTACTAATTGGAAGAAACCATCATCAGCTCCACTTACTTGATTTCCAATCCATACAAAAGGTAAACGTCCTGTAAACACTCCAGAACCTCCACGAAGTTGCATCGTATTATCACCTTTTACATCCCAATTAAACCCTACTCTTGGTGAAATTAACCATTGGTTAGTAGGCATTTTAGTTGACAGTAATTGTTGTTCTTCTCCTGTATTAGGGTTGTAATATAAAACTGAATTATCTCTTGTTGCTCCATTATCAGTATCTATAAATTTTTGAATTAAACTAGAAGTATTAAAGTATAATGGTTTATCAAAACGAACCCCGTACGTTAACTTAAACCTATCTGTCATTTCCCATTCATCTTGTACGTAAAAGGCCAATTGACCTACATTTAATTCAGATAATTTCCAACCACCATCATTTCCATCTCCATTTGCGTTAAATGAATCGTAAGCATTTTGAGTAGCTGCTAAATACTGCTCTACTACTCCACCTGGTTGAGCTGCAGATAAAAAGGTTGCTACATCCGGATAGGGACTAAACAAGCCATAGTATGGAAAAATTCCGAAATTAAAAGACTCGTAATTTGTTAAGTTAAACGAATTTTCAAATTCAAATTGTTCAAATGAGAAGCCCACAGTATAGGTATGATCTCCTTTAAAAAAATTCATATTATTGGTCAACTGAAAAACTCGTTGATCTAACTTGTTATTAATAGAAAAAGGTTCGTGACCTGCTATGATATAATTACTACCATTACCGTCTTGTATGGTAATTACTGGTGCTGGTGCAGATAAGGGGTTTCTAAAATCATCAAAATGCGTATAGCCTATTTGTAATTTATTGGTTGTTGTTTCTGATAAGTTAGAGTTTAATTCTAACTGGAAAGAATTTAAGTTGTTATTAATTTCGTATCCTGAATTTTCAAATTGCAATGTAGAAAAACTCGGTCCTCTATTTCCTAAAGCTGTTGGATGTGCAGGAGTTTCTTTTGAAGCTCTTAAGAAATTATAAATTAATGCCAATCTATTTTTATCATTGATATTCCAATCTAATTTAAAAATTCCTTTGGTAGACTCAGAACCGTAGGTAAACGCTTCATAAGCTCCCGTATTATATCCTAAGGCTGCTAAAGCATCGCGAACTGCGATCATATCTGCTTCTAACACTCTTGATTCATTAATGGCACCACTTCCTGAGTTTGGTACCCAACCTGCTGTACCTAAATCTTCTCTGTCATCTTTTTCAAAGTTTGCAAAAAAGAATAATTTGTCCTTAATAATTGGACCTCCTAAGCTTGCTCCATATTGGCTTTGGCTTAACTTTGGTTTTACAACTTCTTCTCCTTTAATCTCCCCTCCGGTCATGTCTTGGTTTCTATAAAAACCATAAACTGTACCGGTAAACTCATTGGTACCACTTTTAGTTACCGCATCTACTGAAGCTCCTGTAAAACCAGATAAAGTAACATCGTATGGTGCAGTAGATACCGAAATTTGTTCAATTGCATCTAACGAAATTGGTTGTGAACCTGTTTGACCTCCTGGTGTTGGTGAATCTAAACCAAAAGGGTTGTTAAAAATAGATCCGTCTAAAGAAAAGTTGTTGAACTGGTCGTTTCTTCCTCCAAAAGAGTTTCCACTTGCAGTAGGTTCTAAACGCGTAAAATCTGCAGCGGAACGAGAAATAGTTGGTAAGGTTTTTAACTGAACAGCACTCACACTAGTTTGCGCTCCTGTTCTATCATTATTAAAAACTTTGCTTCCTGAAGAAGAAATAACAACTTCTTCCAATTGCTCACCATCTTCAGATAAAACACCATCAATATTAGTTGTTTTCCCTAAAGTTAAATAAACATTGGTTACTTCTTGCGATTCAAACCCTATATAGCTAAACGTTACTTTATATGGCCCTCCTACTCTCAGGTTTGGTATGGTGTATCGACCATTATCTTGAGCTACAGCTCCAGATATGGTACCTGTAGGCTCATGTAAAACAACAATGTTAGCACCAAACAATGGTACTCCCTGATTGTCTGTTACGGTTCCTTTTATTTTTGATGTAGTTACCTGGGAATAGATGGATAAACTCAAAAAAACAAAAGAAAAAATTAGTAATTTCTTCATAATAGTTCTGATTTTGTTTATATTACAACTCAAATTTAAGCATAAAAAAAATCCGCTCGACCGAGCGGATTTCTACTTTATTAACATGTATTTAACAATTTAGTTACTATTCAGCAACTACTTCAAATACGATGTCAGCTACAACAGTTCTGTGTAAACGTACAGCAGCGTTATATTTTCCTAATCTTTTTACGTTACCTCCAGTAACTTTGATAAATTTCTTTTCTACTTCAGTACCAGCCTTAGCTAATGCTTCAGCAACATCTATGTTGTTTACTGATCCGAATAATTTATCACCTGAACCTACTTTAGAAGCTATTTTAATTTCATATCCTTTAATAGTTTCCGCTACTTTGTTAGCATCTTCTATTAATTTAGCTTCTTTAAAAGCACGTTGCTTTAAGTTTTCTGCTAATACTTTTTTAGCTGAAGAAGTAGCTAAAATTGCATATCCTTGAGGTATTAGGTAGTTACGTCCATAACCATTTTTAACAGTTACGATATCGTCTTTAAAACCTAAGTTTTCTACGTCTTGTTTTAATATCAATTCCATGTTTCTACTTCTTTATTATTTTAACATATCTCCAACGTATGGCATTAAAGCTAAGTGACGTGCTCTTTTAATAGCTTGAGCCACTTTACGTTGATATTTTAATGATGTTCCTGTTAAACGTCTTGGTAAAATTTTACCTTGCTCGTTTACTAAATACATTAAGAAGTCTGCATCTTTGTAATCGATGTACTTAATACCGTTTTTCTTGAAACGACAGTATTTAGCTTCTTTTTTAGTTTCGATATCAAGCGGAGTTAAGTAACGTACTTCTCCTTGCTTATTTCCTTTTGCTTGTTGTTCTATAGATGCCATTTCTTACTTTTTTGCAGATTTAACACGTTCTCTTCTCTTTTCAGCCCAAGCTGCAGCATGCTTGTCTAACTTTACAGTTAAATAACGCATAACGCTATCGTCACGTCTAAACTCTAATTCAAACGGAGCGATTGCTTCACCTGCTACCTTGTACTCAAATAAGTGGTAAAATCCACTTTTCTTCTTTTCGATTGGATACGCTAATTTTTTTAAGCCCCAATCTTCTTTAGAAATCATTTCTGCACCTTTAGAAAGTAAGTAGTCCTCAAACTTCTTTACTGTTTCCTTTATCTGAGTTTCAGATAAAACGGGATTCAAAATGAAAACAGTTTCGTAATGATTCATAATTAAATTATTTAAAATTTATTTTTAAGCCTGCAAATATACTGCTTTTTACTCCATAAACAAACTCTTCGCTTTAAATAATTTCATGATTTTGTGTATGTTTGTAATTAAACGCCTTTATTTATGCATATTCCCGAAATTCCTAACTTAATTCACTACGCTATTCCATTCTTTGTAATAACAGTTATTATTGAAGCTATTGTAACTGTTACAATAAAAATGGACGATTATGAATTTAAAGATGCTCTTACATCCATAACAATGGGATTGGGGAATGTTTTTATAGGATTACTTAGCAAAGGGATCATTTTTGGTGTTTTTTTATTTCTATATCAATATCATCTGTTTACCATTCCGTTTACTTGGTGGTCGTGGATTATCTTATTATTTGCGGAAGATTTTGTCTATTATTGGAACCATAGAATAGCACATGAAAGCAGGCTGTTTTGGGCTAGCCATGTGGTGCATCACTCTTCTACCAAATACAATTTGAGTACTGCTCTACGACAAACTTGGTCTGGAAGCTTTTATACATTTATATTTTGGGCTCCCTTGGCTATTATTGGTTTTCACCCTTTAATGATACTCACACAAATGAGTATTAGCTTACTATACCAATACTGGATTCATACTGAATTGATTGATAAAATGCCTAAATGGTTTGAGGCAGTTTTTAACACCCCTAGCCATCATAGAGTTCATCATGCTACCAATCCACAATATTTAGATAGAAATCATGCAGGGATTTTTATTATTTGGGACAAACTCTTCGGGACTTTTGAACCAGAAGTTGAAAAGCCTGTGTATGGTTTGGTAACAAATATCAATACTTATAATCCTATAAAGATTGCTTTTATTGAATGGTATACTATGTTTACCGATGTGTTGAAAAGTAAGACTTCTGTTAGTAAAAAGCTTTTGTATTTTATCAAACCTCCGGGATGGAAACACGATGGAACGGGAAAACTTTCTACCGATTTACGGAAACAATGGGAAGAAAATAGAAAAGGAGAAGTTTAAACTTCTCCTTTTATTAATTAATATCAAATCGAAGACCTAATGAAATATTTCTCGTATCAGTATTTTTGAACAAAGGATTTAAATCGTATTTAGCATACAATCCAATACCTTGATAAGCTACATAAGCACTTAGTCCGTAGTTAAATTTGTTCATATTAAAATTATTCTTCTGAACTTCCTCAACAGTAACTCCTTCTGCATTTTTATACTCTAAGTATTGGCGGGTTCCTAATTTGAAACCCAAAAAACCACCTATTCCAATTTGAAAGCTTTGATGTGTTCTGTCTACAATTTCTCCATCGGAATATTTTTTATTTTTAGAAAAATCAAACTCTAAATGCATTGGAAAGGTCATTTGCACATGTCGCAACCTGCTTTCAGAAAGTTGTTCTGGATGCATACTTAAGGTTGTTTCATTTCCATTTACAGTGTGATAGTGATTGTTTTTGGCTCTTAAATTATTCCACAGAAAAGAAAAACCATATTTAAAATATGTTTTTGATGGTTCTTTTGATAAGCGTGTTTTCCAAGTAAAACCTAATTCATAAAAATGCGATTGCCAAAATTTGTAGTCTGAATCGTCTAAAGAACTTAATTTACTATCTGTCAATGTATTATTTACTCCTAAAGCAAAAACAAATTGTGTTGTGGTTCTTTTTCTTCTTCTTTTCTTTTCTCTTTCAACTTCATCTTCTTCATTGTCAGAAAAATTTAGTCTGAACTTAAATTTTGCTATTTCAAAAGTTTGCTCTCGTGATTCTTGTTCATTGCTAAATATTTTACCGTCAATTTTGTCTTGTACCAATTGTTGTAGTTTTTGTTCCTGAAAACTAACTTTTTTCTCTATTTGAGCTGCATGGTAGGCTGCTGCTTCTTTTTTTAATGTTGTTGCTTCATCAAATGTTATTTTATTCTTTTCTAATTTTGTATTAATCTCTTTTACTCTCATCTTTAAAGAGTCTTTTTGCTGCTTAGTAATACTATCAATACTCATTGATATTTTCTTTACTTCTTTCTCAAATATTTTTTCTTGAGATTGGGCAATAGTTGTTACAAACAACACTAATAATAGTATTCTTTTCATTTTAATAATTTTAAATTAAATTGATAATAATTTGGAATGGTTAATTATCGATAATTAATAAGCGCTTTATTTGTTTCTATCAACAATTGCTACAGCAATATCTGATATTTTTGATTTTAGTTTTTGCATAAAGTCTCCTTTAAACTCTTCATCATCAATCGTTCTTTCAACTTCTGCTAAAATAATATTTGGGTCTATTTTTAAGTTTGACTTTTTCAACTCATCTTCAATAGTTTTTAACACATCTTCTCGCTTTACTTTATTTTTCGCATAGTATTCTTTAACCTCTTCAGAACTATGTGTTACTGCAAATAGTAAGTCATCACTATTTACCCTAACTCTTGAATTAAACTCTTTCTTCTTTGTTACTAGTGGCTTATCTAACTTTGCTACTACCTCCTCTTCTTTTGGCAGTTCTTTATTTTGTATCTTTTTAAAGATTATATCTTTTTCTTTTAAGGTAGAATTCTTAGTTGTGGTAATCTTTTTCTTCTTTTTAAGCAATTGCTTTTCTTGTTGGTTTTCTTCTATTTCCACTACAGCTTCGTCAGTATTTCTAAGAAACTTTTCTATGCCTTTAGTATTAATTTTTAAGGTATCAATTGGAGTAGTAACGATAACTTCTTCTATCGTTTCTTTTGACTCTGAACCTGTAAAATATAGAGCTACAAAGCTTATTAACAAAGCCAAACTAGCTGCATAACCTACATATAAAAACCAGTTCCTTTTCTTTGCTGCTTTCTCATTATCTAAACGAGCCTCTAACCTTTCCCAAGCTGAATGGGATGGGGTAAGTTCTCTGTTTTTTAGCTTTCCTGCTATTTGTTTATCTATATTATTGCTTGACATTTCTTACTAAATTAATTTTCTCGTAACTAGCTTGTAAGCATTTACGAGCTTTAAATAATTGTGACTTTGAGGTACTTTCAGAAATTTGTAATTTTTCTGCAATCTCTGAATGTTTATATCCTTCAATAGCATATAAATTAAAAACTAACTTATACCCTTCAGGTAACTCATCTATTAACTTTTGTATATCTGCTACCGATGTGTTTTCAAGGCTTTCTGTTGCAGCATCATTAAAAACAAAGTCTTCATCCGATACTTGAACAGGATTCTTTTTTCGTAAATAACTTATACAAGTATTTACCATAATTCTACGAATCCAACCTTCAAAACTTCCTGTTCCTTTAAATTTTTCAATATTGGTAAAAACTTTAAAAAAACCTTGCAACATTAAATCTTCTGCATGATGTAAATCGTTAACATACTGCCTACAAACTCCTAACATTTTTGGAGAATACTGCTCAAATATTTGTTGCTGAGCTTCTCTACTCTGTTCTTTTGCTTGTTTGATAAGTGAAGCTTCTTTGTTATGTAATGAAATAATTTTCAAATCAATAGTTACGGTTTTATCGCCTTACAAATATAAAGACTACTGGATTTGAAAAAAGGTTGCCTGAAGAATAAAAAAACCTCCGAACTTGTTACAAGACCGGAGGTTCAAATACCATAATTAAATGATATTTCAGGGGGACTAGTTCTTTTGAGTCTCCTCTGAATTATGCTGCAAAGTTATGCTATATCTACAAATATTTTCACAGGAAAAAGCCTAGATGTTTTTAACCTTTTGAACTTATTTATATCCTAAACACGAGTAAATATCTTTACCAACTTACTCCTGCTCCACCTCCACCAGAACTACCTCCTCCAAAACTTGAAGAAGATGAGGAAGAAGAAGACCAAGAAGATCCTCCTGAACTACCAGAAGAAGAAGTACTACTTCTTTCTAATCTTGGAATTATTATTATTTTACTTTCTTTATAATTACAATTTTTACACAAATAATCTTCTTGTTTTTCACCACTAGAATCGTACGTTGCTCTACGTATAATTTTCGTACCAATTCTTCCATAGGTTTTATAACCACATTCTTTACAGTTTGTATACTTCCTACTAGAACCTTCATATGCTAAAATTAAAATGTCACTTTCATCTTCTGTTACCCATACATCATATTCTTTTGATTGAATTTTTTCTTCAAGAATTTGAGCTTTTTCTAAAAAACTGTTTTCACTCCACTCCTCTTTTAAATAAAGTTGTTTTCCGTTCTTTTTACTAAAACGAGGATAAAACCTATATCGTTTAAGCTTAGATTTCACGTATCTATTAATAAAATAAAGTGGCAATGGAAATAAGAAAAGCAAACAACCTAAACCTAGCTTATTCATGTCTTGGTATTTATCGTAGAGGTCTTCTTTAGATCTATCTATTGATGTTGCTTTTATACTAAACCAACCTCCTATAAACAAACTAAAAACAGCATAAAAAGTTAAGTAAATAAGAAAAGGACCTTTACTTGTTTTTGTCTCTTCATAATAATTAATGTCTTGTCCAAAAATTTCATCAATGATTTCAGGTTTATTAATGATTTCTTGAACTCTAGAAACAGCAGATAATAATCCTTTACCAAACTCTCCTTCTTTAAAGTATGGTACAATTTCATCTGTTCCTATCCTGTGACAAACAATATCAGTTAAAACAGGTTCTAAGCCATACCCAACTTCAAACGCTGTTCTTCGTTGGTCTATTACCGTTAAAATAAGTAATCCATTATCGGTTTCTTTATCACCAATACCCCATTCTTCAAACAATTTAACCGCAAAATTTTTAGGTACTTCTTTTCCTATACTTTTAAGAATAACAATAGCTACTTGTGCTGTTGTATTTTGTTCAATCTCCCAAAGCTTTAAGTTTAATTGTTGTTCTTCAATTTCATTTATGTAATTATTAGGATCTGATATAAACCCATTAGCTCCATTCTTTTTAGGGTTTGGTACTTCTTTAACCAAATAAACCTCTTTTTGAATATATTTTGGAGGAATAAAACTATCAGGATAGTTTAATTGAGCTTTTTCTTCTTTTTTTACTTCTCCTTGTTGCGATGCTGTTACAACAAGCTCTTCTTCAACAATCTCCTGAAAGCTATACATTTGAAAAACAACAAATAACAACAGGCAATTCAATACATACTTTTTCATCATTTATATTTTCAATTTTTTTTCTAGTTCACTGTTTTTTTTTATTGCAGGTAAAAGTAATAAGTTTACGTTAAACATTTCTTTACAAAACTTGCCCAATATAATTCTTTGTACTACTTTTATTTTAAACCTAAATAAGCAAAAGAGTTTTTATTATATGAATTATAATGTAACGATAGAAGAGGAAAACAAAGAGATAGCCAACAGGTATAAAAACTTATTAAAAGGAACATATCAAACATTATCGGAAGAGGATAAAAAATTGATACGTAAAGCTTTTGACATTGCTGTAGAAGCACATTCTGAACAACGCAGAAAATCAGGAGAACCTTATATTTATCACCCTATAGCTGTTGCTAAAATAGTTGCAGATGAAATTGGTTTAGGAGCAACCTCTATTGCTGCTGCTCTATTACACGATGTTGTTGAAGATACGCACTATACGTTGGATGATATGGAGCGCTTATTTGGGGAAAATATCGCTCGTATTGTAAGTGGATTGACTAAAATATCAAACCTAAAACAAGAGCAAGACTATTCAATTCAAGCAGAGAATTTTAGAAAGATGTTACTTACGTTACATGATGACGTTAGAGTAATACTTATTAAAATTGCCGATAGACTGCACAATATGCAAACTATGGATTCTATGCCGCCTCACAAGCAGGTAAAAATAGCCTCTGAAACCTTGTATATTTATGCTCCTCTTGCCCATCGTTTAGGACTGTATAATATTAAAACTGAGCTTGAAGATCTTGGGTTAAAATACACAGAACCTGATGTATATAGAGATATTGCCAATAAGATAAAAGAAAGTAAAGAAGACCAACAAAAATATATTGATAGCTTTACTAGTGTTTTAAAAGAAGCTTTAAACAAAGAAGGATTTGCTTATGAAATAAAAGGACGTTTTAAATCTATTTTTTCTATCCGTAGAAAAATGCGTAAACAAAACGTAACTTTTGATGAAGTGTACGACAAATTTGCCATTCGTATTATATACAAACCCACTTCTGACGATGAAAAGTTTGATGCTTGGAAAATATATTCTATCGTTACCGATTTCTTTAAACCCAACCCTGCCAGATTAAGAGATTGGATTTCTCAGCCAAAATCAACTGGGTATGAGGCATTGCACATTACTGTTATTGGTCCTCAAGCTAAATGGGTAGAAGTTCAAATCCGTTCCGAAAGAATGGATGAAATAGCCGAAAAAGGTTATGCAGCTCACTTTAAATATAAACAAGGATCTGTTAAAGAAAATGGTTTAGAAGGATGGTTAAATCGCTTGAAAGAAAGTTTAGAAAACCAAAGTTTAGATGCTGTAGATTTTGTTGAAGATTTTAAACTGAACCTTTATGCCAAAGAAATTTATGTATTTACTCCTAAAGGAGATTTAAAATCGCTTCCTAAAGGAGCTTCGGCGTTAGATTTTGCCTTCTCAGTGCATACCGATGTCGGTTTAAAATGTCGTGGAGCAAAAGTAAATGGAAAGTTAGTTCCGCTAAGTCACGGGTTAAAAAGTGGCGATCAAGTAGAAGTACTTACGGCGTCAAATAACAAGCCTAATGTACGATGGTTAGATTTTGTGATTACTGCCAGAGCTCGTGCTAAAATTAAATCGGCCTTAAAAGCAGAAGAAAAGAAAATAGCGGAAGAAGGAAAAGCCATTTTACAACGAAAATTACGCCATTTAAAAATCAATTCTAGTGAAAAAATCATTCATGAATTGGCTAGTTATTTTGGACTAAAAACGAGCTTCGATTTATTTTATAGAGTGGGTAATGGAGCCATAGACAACACGCAACTTAAAGACTTTGTTGCTCAGAGAAGCAATCGTTTCATGGGTTTCATTAAAAACACTTTTAGACGTTCTCCTTCCAAAGAAATATCAGAAAAAGAAGAGGTTACCAACAAATACGATGCTTTAGTGTTTGGTAAAGAAGAACAAACATTAGATTATACTTTAGCTAAATGTTGTTCCCCTATTCCTGGTGATAAAGTTTTTGGCTTTGTTACAATTAATGAAGGTATTAAAGTACACAAAAACGATTGTCCGAATGCTATTTCGTTACAATCAAACTATGCTTATAGAATCATGCCTGCCAAATGGATTGATTCTACCAAGCAAGAGTTTACGGCTATTTTGCATCTTTCAGGAATAGATAATAAAGGAATTGTTAACAACATTACGAAAATCATTTCTAACAGTATGGATGTGTTTATTCACAGCATCAATATCTCTGGAGATGATGGTGTTTTTGACGGAAAACTCTCGTTAAGTGTAAAAAATAAAAACCAACTTGATAAATTAATTAACAACATGAAACAAGTGGAAGGCGTTCAAAAAGTTGAACGCGTTAATACTTTGTAAATTTCGTATTTAACATCCTTGTATTTTATCAAGAAATAAACGTAAATTTGTCCTTTCGTAAAATTTAAATATAAATGAGTAATTCAGCCGAAAATCAAGAAATTGTAAAAAAAGTATTCACTTCTTTTTTAGAAGAGAATAAGCATCGTAAAACACCAGAACGCTACGCTATTTTACAAGAGATTTATGATGCTGATGAACATTTTGATATTGAATCTTTATATATTAAAATGAAAAACAAAAACTATCGTGTTAGTAGGGCTACCTTATACAATACGATGGATTTATTATTAGATTGCGGGTTGGTTCGTAAACACCAGTTTGACGGACAATCGATGGCGCGTTACGAAAAAAGTTACTTCGATAAAAACCACGACCATGTGATACTTACTGATAGTGGCGAAGTAAAAGAGTTTTGTGACCCAAGAATTCAAATCATCAAAAAAACAATTGAAGATGTTTTTGATATAGACATTCACAATCACTCGCTTTATTTCTACGGAACAAAAAGAAACAACAAATAAAACACAACACTTAACAACACACTAAATGGCAGTAGATTTATTACTCGGACTACAATGGGGAGACGAAGGAAAAGGTAAGATTGTAGACGTTTTAACAAAAAACTACGATATAATCGCGCGTTTTCAAGGAGGCCCAAATGCTGGTCATACCCTAATTTTTGATGGAAACAAACATGTATTACACACCATTCCTTCAGGAATTTTTCATAAAACAGCTTTAAACGTAGTAGGTAATGGAGTGGTTATTGACCCTGTTATCTTTAAAAAAGAATTAGAAAACTTAGATAAACATAACATTGATTATACTTCTAAATTATTAATTTCTCGTAAAGCACATTTAATTTTACCAACTCACCGATTATTAGACGCGGCTTCTGAAACTTCAAAAGGAAAAGCAAAAATCGGATCTACTTTAAAAGGAATTGGGCCTACTTATATGGACAAAACAGGTAGAAATGGAATGCGTGTTGGTGATTTAGAATTAGATAACTGGAAAGAAAAATATAGAGCTTTAACTGAAAAACATTTAAGTATGTTAGCCTACTTTAATGTTCAAATCGATTACGATTTAGATGAGTTAGAAGCTGAGTTTTCTAGAGGGATTGAAAAATTAAAAACATTACAGTTTATTGATTCTGAAGAGTTTTTAAACAACGCTATTAAAGAAGGGAAAACTATTTTAGCTGAAGGAGCTCAAGGATCGTTATTAGATATTGATTTTGGAACCTATCCATTCGTAACTTCATCTAACACTACCGCTGCTGGTGCTTGTACTGGTTTAGGAGTTGCTCCTAACAGAATTGGTGAAGTTTTCGGTATTTTCAAGGCTTATACTACTCGTGTAGGTTCTGGACCTTTCCCTACTGAATTATTTGACGAAGATGGAGCTACTATGGCGAAAGTTGGTCATGAATTTGGAGCTACAACTGGACGTGCTCGTCGTTGTGGATGGTTGGATTTAGTTGCGTTAAAATATGCTGTTGATGTAAACGGTGTTACGCAATTAATGATGATGAAAGGTGATGTATTATCTGGTTTCGATACCTTAAAAGTTTGTACTTCTTACAACTATAAAGGAGAAGAAATTTCGCACTTACCTTATAATATTGAGCCAGAAAATGTAAGTGTAAATTATACAGAATTCAAAGGTTGGGAAGATGATTTAACAAAAATGACTTCTGCCGATGATTTGCCTCAAAACTTATTAGACTACATTGCGTTTATTGAAAAAGAAACGGGTGTACCTGTAAAAATAGTTTCTGTAGGACCTGATAGAAAACAAACTATTAATAGATAAAATTTAAAGGAGCTCAATAGAGCTCCTTTTTTATGATGGTAAAAGAATACTTAGAGAATATCACTGCCCAATTTACATCGTATAAAGAAGTAGCTGATAAAACAATTGCTCAACTAGAAGAAAAAGACTTACACTGGAAATACAATGAAGAAAGTAACAGCATTGCTGCTATTATTGTTCATGTATCTGAAAACATGTTATCGCGTTGGACGGACTTTTTTACTTCTGATGGAGAAAAAGAGTGGAGAGATAGAGATGCTGAGTTTGAAACTCATGATTTATCAAAAAAAGAATTGATTGCTCAATGGGAAAAGGGTTGGAACTGTCTTTTTACTGCTTTAGATTCATTAAATGAAGAAAACTTCAATCAGCCTATTCTCATCAGAAATAAACAAGTTAAGTTACTTGAAAGCATTACGAGGCAAATAGCTCACTTTCCCTATCACATTGGTCAAATTGCTTATGTAGGTAAGATGATTTTAAACGACAAATGGCAAACCGCTTCTATAGCTAAAGGAAAATCTAAAGAGTTTATACAGGCTCAATTTGAAAAAAACAACTCATAAAAAAACGTCTTTTAAATTTTTAAAAGACGTTTTTAATAGGAAACATATGGCAACTAATTTTTTACTGTTTCCAAAATACTCGCTATAGTTTCTTTATTATCTACACCTAAACCTTCTTGTTGGTGCACTAACTCCCCTTCCGGATTAAACACACTTATAATATTTGAGTGTGAAAAATCTAATGGAGAAATTTGTTTGTATTTCACAGCCAGTACATTGGCAAACTCTCTAACAGATTCTTCGGTACCTTGTAAAAAAGTCCAATGCTCATCATCCATAAAGTTTTCTTTCGCAAAAGCTTTTAATCGTTCTGGGGTATCGTTTTTAGGATCTATACTAATTAAAACATATTGTAAGTCTTCGTTATATTCTTTAGGTATTTTAGCCTCAATATTACGCATATCAGCAACCAACCTGGGGCAAGCTGCTTTACACGTCGTATAAATCATGACCATTACCAGCGTTTTTCCTCTTAAATCTTCTAAATGAATCGTTTTATTTTCTTCAGTTTTCCATTCTGATGCTAAATTGAATATAGAACTTTCAGAGATATCAGTAGCTAAAGCTAACTCTTTAGCCTCTTTTTGATCTTTCTGTGTTAAATCCATTTTACAAATAGGACAACTTCCTTCTTCTGTATATGTTTTGTCTCCCTCACAAAACATCGGACATTCATATACAGTTGCTAAATTTGTGTTGCTTTTTTCTTTTTTACAAGAACTTACTAACGTAATTGAAAAAAGAAGTATCGTTATATATTTTACTACTTTCATTGTGCTATATTTTTATCTTTTACACATCTAAAACCTAAGTTTCGCATCGTGTATTTAGCTTTTAAACTTCCACGGGTAGCATACCGCATAAAAGCTGCATAATTCATTAAATCTGTTGACCCTACTGCTGCACTACCACAAAACAAATTGCTATCGTTATCAACATCTTTTCTAGATTCTCCCGATACCAATACTGAATTAAAATCAGAGGTCCATTCCCAAACCAATCCGTGCATATCATACACCCCCCAATAGTTTTTAAATGTTGACCCTATAACATTAGTAAATGTTCTTGGTTTTTCATACCAACTTAAAATGTATTCATTGTAGGTTTTTAAAGTTCTTGCATCTTGTAATTTCTGATTAGCCATTCCAACATATTCCCATTCATCTACAGTAGGTAATCGTTTTCCTTGCTTTTCACAATAACATTTTGCAGCAAACCATGAAACATTCGTAACTGGCGATTTTAAACTAAGCTTCTCTCCTATTTCTGCATCATTTTTCCAATTAATCAGGTAACTTTTATCTGCAAAAAGTTTAATTACTTTAGATTTTCTCCACTTTGGGTTTTCTTTTACAAACTGTAAAAAATCTTCATTGGTTACAGGGTATATATCTATTAAAAAATCTTGAATCGTAACTCTTGCTGAATCTCTTCCATACAAAGGAATATAACTCCCTCCTTTAATAGGAACCATTTTAGATTGACAATTCATATGGGAAATGCCTAAGAAAAATATACAAATTGTCAATCTTAAAATAGTTTTCATTTCTTATAGTTTAACGTTTAACTACATTTTTAGTGAGCACTTTTTACTTCCATTACCGTATTTACACTAACGTTGGTTTTATTATTACCCCAAGAATTGTATACATAGGTTAGTACATCTGCTACTTCTTGATCGTTCAACGCTTGTTTGGTCATTACACTGTTGTATTTTTGACCGTTTACCGTAATTTCACCTGTTTTACCATGTAAAATAATATCGATAGCTCTTTTTACATCAGCATTTAAGTAATCTGATTTTGCTAAAGGAGGAAATGCATTGGGAATTCCTTCTCCATTTGCTTGGTGACAAGCAAAACACGTTTTCGTATAAATCTGTTTACCATCTGCTATTTTTTGCGCTAATGATTTTTCTTGCTTAGCAACAACGACCTTTTCTTCTTTACCATTGGGCATTTCTTGAATAGTCCCTCCTTCTGGGTGGTAAATACCTTCTTGTTTTACTCCTGAATAAATCTTTTTACTTTCTTCTCCTTTTACCTTTAGCATTCCTAAAGCTCCTTTGTTAAACGCTCTAAAAATAGCGTGGTCTACTAAAATAAAAGTACCTGGAACATCTACCTTAAAATCAACAATTGCTGCTCCTCCTGCCGGAATAGAGGTTGTTTGAACATTTTTATTAATTACATCTCCTCCTTCTATATGCACATTGTCAAAAATTTCACCAATAACATGGAAAGATGATGTTAAATTAGGTCCTCCATTACCTACAAATAAACGTACTGTTTCGCCAACATTAGCAGTAATTGCATTATCCCCTGTTAAGGCTCCTACACTTCCGTTAAACACTACATAGTCTGCATCTTCGTCTACAGCTTTTCTCATATCAAAAGCTTGTAGGCCTGGTTCTCCGTTTTCTCCTTTTGTATAGAAATCTCCTTGCATAATATAGTACTCCTTATCTACTTTTGGTAAACCTCCTTCAGGCTCTACTAAAATTAGTCCATACATTCCGTTCGCAATATGCATTCCCACAGGTGCAGTAGCACAGTGATATACATATAATCCAGGGTTTAACGTTTTAAATGAAAATGTTTTTTCATGTCCAGGCGCTACAAATGATGAAGTTGCTCCCCCACCTGGTCCTGTAACTGCATGTAAATCGATATTGTGAGGTAATCTATTATCTGGGTGATTAGATAAGGTAAATTCTACTTCATCTCCTACTCTGGTTCTTATAAAGCTACCTGGAACAGAACCGCCAAACGTCCAATACACGTATTCTACACCATCTGTCATAGTTCCTTCTTTTTCAAGAATTTCCATATTTACCAGTAACTTTTTGGCTGATCTATTACCAACAGGTGTTGGAACATGAGGCGGAGCTGTTAATTCTGCTTCTATCGTTCCTTTAACTGCTATATCTGAAGCGCTTTTCATTGCAATACTTTCAGATTTTTCATTCTTGCAACTTGCCATTAAAAACATAGCTGCCAAAACCATTGAAATTGTTTTCACTTGTTTCATCTCTTCTATTGATGTAGTTATTAATAATTTTACATAAAAGACTTTTTTATCTTTTATACAAACAAAACTACTAAGAGAATTGCTTTTGAAATATGACTTTTATCATGAAAACAAAAAAAGGAGCTGATAGCTCCTTTTAATTTATTTTTCTTTTAAAATTTCTTTACCAAAATGGTGACACAACTCCAAGGTTTCTTTCACATCATCCATAGTTGTTTTTGGATTTATCAAACACATTCTAAGCACTACTTGTTTATTTAAGATTGTAGTTACTAAAAACGCTTCTCTTGATTCCATTATTTTTTGAGAAATTTTCTGATTCAATTCATCAATTTCTTTTTCTGATAGGTTTAATCCAATAGGATTGTATCTAAAGTTAATTACTGCCAACGTAGCTGGTGAAATAATTTCCCAATTTCTACTTTTACGCAACATTTTTTCTACGTCATCAGCTAATTGGATGTTGTAAGTAACCGCTTCTTTAAAAGCATCTAACCCATAGGTTTTAATAGACATATAAAACTTCAAGGCTCTAAAACGTCTTGTTAACTGAATTCCGTAATCGTAAAAGTTAATTTCAGATTCATTTCCTTCAATATCACGTAAATACTCTGGTTTTTCACTAAAAGTACCACTTAACCAAGAAGCATCTTTTACTAATAAACAACCTATTTCATATGGCTGATAAAACCATTTATGCGGATCTACAGTAAGAGAGTCAGCTCTTTCAATTCCTCGTAAAGCTTTTGCTCCTTTTTCAGCTAAAATAGCGGCTCCACCATACGCTCCATCGATATGGAACCATAAATCTTCCTCTTCACAAATGTCTGCTATTTCATTTAAAGGATCTACAGTTCCTGTATTCGTGGTTCCTGCAGAAGCGATGTAACAAAATGGTTGTAAGCCTTCTAATCGGTCTTTTGCTATTGCATTTTTTAATTTGTTGATACTAATTCTAAACTCTAAATCGGTTGGTAAGATTCTAATTTGCTCTTTTTTAAACCCTAAAACACGAATTGCTTTAATATTTGAAGAGTGTGCTTGATCTGACAAATAAATTACCGCTTTCGAAAAATCATCACCACATTTTAAGCGTCTCGCGGTAACTAGAGCTGTTAGGTTTGCCATAGAACCACCACTGGTAAAAATTCCTCCTCCTTTTTCAACAGGGAAATTATACATTTTTAATAACCAGTTCATCGTTACAATTTCCAACTCAGCTGCTGCTGGAGACACCATCCATCCGCCTGAAAAAATATTGAATCCAGTAGCCAAACTATCTGCCATAGTACTAATAAAATTACTAGGTCCGGGTACAAATGAATATGCTTTAGGGTGTGAAATAACGGTACTGTTAGGTATTACATTGTCCATCACAAAATCTAACACTTTTTCTGCAGGCATACCATTGTTTGGGGCTTCTTGTAAGAAAATACTATCCATTTCTTTTCTTGAAGCACTAGCCACAGGCTTTTGTTGCTCTAAAGTAGCCCAATGTTCAGTAATTATATCAACTATTTTATATCCGTAAGATTTCATCTCTTCTTTTGATAAATCAAAATGAGCGCTCATATCTTTATAATTTTTTAATTTGTTGCAAAATTAACCATTTACTAAATGACAGCCTTTTATTTATCTTGATAATTTTATTTCTTTATTAAGATTTTGGCATGTTCTTTTCATTATTTTTGTGCATTAAATCGTATTATTTTGAAAAAACTATTTCTACTAACTTTTGTATTATTCTCTGTTGTAAGTTTTTCTCAAACCAAAAAAATCAAAATACTTTCTACCGAATTAAGTACTGCTGATGAAAGCAAATATCCCGGAGCTACTATACTGATAGGAAAAGTTAAAATGTCGCACGAAGGAGCTACTCTAGACTGTAAAAGAGCACTACTTTACAAAGACAAAAACTTATTTAAGGCCATTGGTGAAGTAATTATTGAGCAAGGAGATAGTATTATTCAATACAGTGATTTTGCTACTTATAATGGAAATACAAAAAAGGCCAAATCTTGGGGAAACGTAGAAATTAATGATAAAGAAATGACGCTAAAAACTGATACGCTTCATTTTGACAGAATCAACCAAGTATTATACTATCCTAATGGAGGAACCATACGTGACACAAAAAACACTTTAAAGAGCGTAAAAGGAACTTATCTTTTAAGAGAGAAAAAATTTACGGCACAATCTAAAGTAACAGTTGTTAATCCTGATAATCATTTAGAATCTGACCATTTAGACTATTATACCAATACCAACTTGGCTTATTTATACGGACCAAGTACCATTACCAATTTAAAAGATAGCACAAAAGTATATTCTGAAAGAGGTTTTTACGACACGAATACTGATATTTCTTACTTTGTAAAACGCGCAAAATTATTTTTAAAAGAACGAACTGTTTCTGCCGATAGTTTGTATTATGACAAGCGTAACGGTTTTGCTTCAGCAACCAACAATATAAAAGTGGTAGATACTGTACAACATATGGTTACTAAAGGGAATTATGCTGAACTATACGAACAAAAGGATTCTTTATTTATTATTGATAGAGCCGTTGCCATTTCTGTATTAGAAAAAGATTCTATGTATGTAGCGGGCGACAAAATTTTACTTACTGGAAAACCAGAAAAACGCATTGCTCGCATTTTTAACAATGTAAAAATATTTAAATCTGATTTACAAGGTAAATGCGACTCTATACACACAAGTCAAGAAACAGGATTAACCAGAATGTTTAACAGACCTATTTTATGGTCTAATAACAGTCAAATAACAGGTGACAGCATCCAACTACTTACTCATAAAGAGAGTAATAAGCTTGATTCATTAAAAGTGTTACAAAATGCATTCATGATTCAACAAGACTCGGTAAACACAGATAATTACAATCAAATAAAAGGAAGAAATATTTATGGTAAGTTTGAAGATGATGACTTGCGGACTATGATGGTTAAAGGAAATGCAGAATCGTTGTATCATAACAATAATGAAGATACTCATAAGCTGGAAACCATTACCAAAGAAATTGCGAGTGATATAGAGTTTATTTTAGAAGATGGAGCAATAATTCAGACTACCTATTTTAAAAAATCTGAAGGAAAAACCTATCCTCCCTCCGAATTCCCCCCTGGTGAGAAAAAATTTAAAGGTTTCTTGTGGCGTGGTGATGAACAGCCTAAAACAGTCGAAGATATTTTTGTAAAAGATACAACTAACGCTGCTACTGCTCCTTTAAAAACCCAAAAGCAACTCGATGTTGTTAAAAAGGCGAGAAAACAGTTTATTGATGAAACTACCAAAAAAGAAGAAAAACAAAAGAAACCAAACCTTAAAGGATTAAAATAATTTCTGTGAAAGACGATTTTTTAAAATACCAAGGGCAAACCACTCCTCATCCCTTAGCGATTGAAATTTCACACGCTAAGGGTAGCTATATTTATGATAGCAACGGAAAAGCGATGTTAGACTTTGTTGCTGGAGTTTCTGCCAATAGTTTAGGACACAACCACCCTAAGGTAAATGAAGCCATAAAAAATCAATTGGAACAATATACACATGTAATGGTGTATGGAGAGTTTATACAAAAACCACAATTAGAATTGTGCAAAACATTGGTAGCTACCTTACCTCCTAACCTATCGTCGGTATATCTGGTAAATTCGGGTACCGAAGCGACTGAAGGTGCTTTAAAATTAGCCAAACGTTTTACGGGTAGAAGTGAAATTGTTGCCGCTAAAAATGCGTATCATGGAAATACACAAGGCGCTATGAGTGTGTGTGGAGCAGAACAACAAAATCGTGCTTTTCGTCCGTTAATTCCAGGGAGTAAGTTTATTGAATACAACAACGAAGTAGATTTAGAAAAAATCACTACCAATACAGCGGGTGTTATCCTAGAAACTATTCAAGGAGGTGCTGGTTTTATTGAGCCTAAAAACAACTACTTAACAAAAGTAAAACAACGTTGTGAAGAAGTTGGTGCCTTGTTAATTTTGGATGAAATCCAGTCTGGAGTTGGACGTACAGGAAAATTTTGGGGATTTGAAAATTACAACGTTACTCCAGATATTATTATTACAGGTAAAGGTTTAGGTGGCGGAATGCCAATCGGCGCTTTTATTGCTTCTTTTGAAGTGATGGATTGTTTAAAAGAGCATCCGAAATTAGGACATATTACTACGTTTGGCGGGCACCCTGTTATTGCGAGTGCTGGTTTAGCTACCGTACAAGAAATCACTTCCTCTAACTTAATGGAAGAAGCCTTACGAAAAGAAAAAATTATTCGCGATGCTTTTAAAAATCATTCCGCGGTTAAAGAAATTAGAGGAAAAGGATTGATGCTTGCCTTATTAGTAGATACTCCTGAAGCTGCCTCACAAGTAATTTTAAACTGTTTAGACAAAGGCTTAATTTTATTCTGGTTACTTTTTGAAGGAAGAGCCATTCGTATTACGCCTCCACTCACCATTTCTGATGAAGAACTAAAAAAAGGATGTGATCTTATATTGAGTGAATTAGACAAATTGTAGTTCACGAAGAAATCTAAAAGTAACAAATTTTACTTAGTTAAGCGAAATTAACCTAGAGCGTTGGTAATAATTAGTAGAAAGGGAGTGTTTGATAAAACACGGTTTCTACGTGCCGCAGGCAATTATTAGCAACGTATTTGTGTATGATTTTTTGCGGGAAAAGGATACGAGTTCTTTTCCGATGTTGCGGAAAGATAATTAATAAGATTGAATTTCCGTTGAGGAAATTCAGCCGCAATTAATTATACACCTTGTTGTAGTGTCGTTTTACTATTTTAAATTATCAAGTTCATATTTAAAAAATGTTTCAAATTCTTCCTTAATAGTCAATCTGTGTTGCTTAATTAAATCAAAAATTAAGTCTTTAATTGTTAATACTCTAGTATCGATTTTTGGTTTTTCATTTAGCAAAAACAAAGAAGAAAAATTTAATTTATTTCTTTCAGTAACTAGCGTAGGAAGCTGATTTTTTATTGCACTGTAAATTTTAAGTCTATCCGTTTGGTTAAATTTCTTTTCCAAAAATGACTCATTGAATAATTCATTTTCAAATAGATTATGCATTTTCAGCGAATTTAAGATTCTGAATTTTAAAAATATATATGCAATATCATTACGTAAAATGACATTATTTTGAATAAGCTTTAATTTTGTTTTATCTAAAGGAAAACTAAAACTGTGTTTTTTTTCTAGTTCTTTAGTGTTATTTGGATAAGTTCTCATCTCTGATATTCTTAGCATCTTGTTTTAAATGCACTACAACGCTCTAGGTGTATGGCGAGTGAGGCGCTAGCCTCACGGGGAGCCATAATTGCGTCTCATTTGTTATACAATTTGTTGGTATTAGTTTCGTGTGTAGTTCACGAAGAAATCTAAAAGTAACAAATTTTACTTAGTTAAGCGCAATTAACCTAGAGCGTTGGTAATAATTAGTAGAAAGGGAGTGTTTGATAAAGCACGGTTTCTACGTGCCACAGGCAATTATTACCAACGCTTTTGTATAGCTGTCAGTTATGGGCAAGTTAGCGATTATTTTTGGATTAAGCACAGGCCTTAGCAATTCCGAGTGGATTCGGACGCAGTCGAATCCGCCATAATTTTGGTTATATATTGGTATAACTAGTTTTTATATCCCTTCTATTTTTAAAATTTCTATTCCACTTGTTAGTTTTTGATTCAACCTGCACGTAGATATTATTTTCCCACTATAATGACTTTCAAATTCGATCATGATATTTTCGTTTTCTATTTCACAGATAATATCACCTCTTTTTACAACATCTCCTTGTCTAAAATACCATCTTGTTAAAGTCAATCCTTTTTGATTTCCTATTTCAGGTAGAAATATTGTTTGAACTTCTCCTTTTTCCAACCTAAAATCTGACGGAACAATATCTGTTCCACTTTTTTCAATTTCTTCTTTAGTTCTGAAATTCGGATTACTTTTCAAATCATTTATAATTTCATTCCGTTTTCTTTCAGAAAAAAATAGTTTATGAATTATTGATTTCATCATTTTTAATCAAATTAGCTATTCGTTTAGAGTTTTCATTAGAAATTCAGAGTTGAATCCTCCGTAATTTCGGTTAAATTATTGTTTCGTTGCTTTACCATAAGTGAGGTTTTGCGAAGTAAACCCAACCACACCATAAAGTCAAGAAACAACTAAATAAAAGTCCAATTATGAAAAATATCATTCGAAACCTTTTTATTCCAATTTTGTTTTTAAAATAGTACCAATCAAATAATTCCAATAAAATTCCTAAAGAATAAAATATATTTGCTCCAACGCCCCAATATAATATCCCTAAAATATCGGCTCTTACCCAAGAATATTCTCCTCTGGAAAATCCGTCATAAACAGTATAGACTCCAACTAATCCAACAACGAGATTGAAACTCCATCTTTTAGATTCCCACCATTTTATATTTGATTTTAATTCTTCTATTGTCATCTCTCAAATTAACTGTAATTGTCTCTTGTAAACGCCAACTATAAGTTAAATTCCTTTATCTTTTGGTTTAAAACTGATTAGCATCGAACACCATTCAATTCGCCATAATTGTGGTTATACCTTGTTAGTAACAGCTTTTAATTTACCCAGAAAATTATTTATCTAATTTTAGCGTTTTAATGCAGTTTAGGTTTTTAGTTCGGTCTATCTTAAACCACTCACAACAGTTTTATTTACAAGTAGTTGTGTTATTTATATTTCACTCATCAATTTTTCGAAATTCCAAACAGTTGCAAATTCTTCGTTCAAATTAGCGAGTGTTGTTAGGTGTATTATTTCAGAATCATATCTCTCTCCATTGATTCCAATTCGGTCAAAAGCTGCCGTTGCATCAGAAATTAAATACGTTTCGTAACCATAATTCCCCGCCATTCGAGTTGTTGTCGACACACAATGATTTGTGGTAATTCCAACTATTACTATAGATGTAATTCCCAATCGGTCTAACTGTTCCTTTAAATTAGTTCCGATAAAAGCACTATTTACATTTTTCGTTATTATAGGCTCGTTTTCTTTAGGCAAAACATTTTCATTAAACTCAAATCCCGGATTTTGTTCATTAAGTTTAGATTTTGGGTTTGTAGAGCTATGTCTAATGTGAAAAATTGGCAAGTTTAATTCCCTCCATTTATTAAGTATTTTTCCGCAAGTAATTTCAGCATTTTTATTATTTCTATTTCCTCCCCAATAATTTTCGTCCAAAAACGCTTTTTGAACATCAACCAGAATTAGTGCTGTATTTTTTTCTCTTAAATTCATTTTAAAATTTGTTCGGTTTTAATAGCATACAACGTATTTGTGTATGATTTTTTTTTGTGGAAAAAGGACATGAGTCCTTTTCCATTGTAGCCTAAAAATAATTAATCAAATTTAATCTCCAAGAGAAAATTCAGCCGCAATTAATTATACACTTTGTTGTAAAACGTTTTTTTCTCAGTTCATGAGGTTGTTTCGTCATTTTGAATATCTATCCATAAAGAATATGCGCCAAGTAAAATTCCAAAAGGAATACAGATTGCAAATAGTCTATAATATTCATTGTTGGTTATTGCGTCAGATACAAAAATATAAGCTACTAATATCGATGCAAGAATACCAAACATAGCAAAGATTCTTATCATTATTCCACCAATACTTTTATTAAAGTCATTATGGCTACGCATTTTTTCCGTTCTTCTATATATCCCAGAAAAGAAGTAATAGAGCATGTGATATGCGACATTAATAGCCAATACAGTAAAGAATCTTTCTGTCAATTCATTCTCCCTTGAAAAAATCAAAAATAGTATACTTAAAATCAAATTCAGGTATCCAATTATTTTATGATATTTTATAATTTCAGGTTTGGTCATTATATGTTTTACAACGTTTATGTATAAGGAAAGTTGCGTGTTTGAGTGCGAGGATTTTCCGAAGGAAAATCAGAAGCAAGCAAACGAGCAACTAACTTTGGTTTAGTTAAAACTAGCAATTTTTTTTATACGGTGTTATGCATTGTTTTTTTTTATCTCTTTTTTTCTGTTTTTCAACCATTTTCTGGAAATATTCGTCACGTTTTTTAAATGATTTTTTTGTTCCAATTACTTTTCCGTCTGAAGCTAAAATATAGTTTATTTCCCATTTGTTTTCTTCGTTAAAGTAGAACTGAATTTTTTCTGCTTTTAACTGTTTGATAAAAATTTCCACTTCTTTTTTTAAGGTTTCAATAACCTCTTTTTTAAATGCGTTTATTGCAACATCTGGATTTCGAGTAGTTACAATTAATTCTACTTTTGATTTCTTAATTGGAATTTCTACAACAAAATGAATCGGTCTATTTTTAGGAATCATTTCTTTGACAGATTTTCGAATAGCTTTTCCAATTAGTTTGTAGAATTTAACCAAATCCTCTTCAATGGCTTCTCCTAATTTTTCAGGAATTTTTCTAAGTCCTATTCCAAGTGCAATTCCAATTATTTCAGTTAATTTCAGAACAATTTCAGGGTCTGGTATTTCGGATTTTCTAATAAATTCAGAGCCTTTAATTTCTAAGTCCGATTCTGATTTTAGGTCACTTATAAATGCTTGTCCTTTTTCAAAAGAACCAAGATTTATTGGGTCAATTTGAACTTCAATAGTTTCTATCGGTTCAAATTCACACTCTATAAATGGAAAATTTTCATCAGAAAATGACATTTCAATTAGTTCCAATCCATTTTCCAATATTTCTGTTTTACTAATGTCAAAATACTCTTGGTCTGCAACTAAATAATATGCTCCATCTTTTTCAATTACTTCTCCATTACTTATTCTACCCATCGGTGGGAAATTTCGATTATGGTCAAGTCCTAATCTTGGTTTTCTTTTTCCATTTATGAATTTGAGAGAACTTTCCAAAGCTTCTTTCGTAATAACGTGTCCGTGCTTGTCTATATTCGATGAGCTTAAAACATACCTTTGCGAGTATTTTGTCTTCTTTTCGTTCATAAATGTTGGTTAGTTGCGGTGTTTCTCAAATAATGCATAACGGACAAGTATATGCAAATGTGGGCGATTGCGAGCTTCAAACTTATCAAACCGTGAAAATTTAAAGCGGGCTACAGTCCTTGAATTTAATACAATTTCGCCCATTTTGTATATACAGTGTTATGCGCTTTTATTTACTTTTTCTCTAATATCCATTTGTCAAGAAACTCATTAACTTTCTCAATATAGTTAATAGCTTCTTGTTTTGTCTTTGTCTGACCTGAATGCCCCGAATCATTCCTACCAACCCTTATTTCTTCAAGCAATTCAATTTTTAAACTTAGGGGATTTTTAAATCTGTTTGCCATTTCTGAGGGTAATTGGACTAATTCAATATTACTTAAAGGACTTTGAGTCGTTGTACCTGTTTTATATTTTTCAAGAGAGCCTTGAAATTTTCCAAGCATTAATTTTTTAACATCTGTAATTCCTATTGCAATAAATATCTCCTTTAATTCATTCTCTATAGTTCTCCCATACTGAATTATGACTGGTGAGAAATCGCTTGTTTCATGAATTGTATTAAGTAAAAGTTGACCAGAAGATAAATATTTAGCACTAATTGAAGATATTTTAGAAACATCAAACCGATTATTTATAATCGTTTGATACATCTGTATGTCCAATTTATTAATATAATCGTCAATTTTTAGTTCTAATTCAGTTATTTTATTTTCATTCTCTTCTTTATTCTTTTTTAATTCATCAAAGTCTTGTAAAAATCTATCTCTTTGAATGTTTAATAAACTAAATTTCAAATTAGTCTGTTCGTCAAAAAAACCTTTTCCAAAGTACTTTTCGTAATCAATACTTCCATCTTCATCAATATGTACATTACTAACATACTCATTTTTCACCCCTTCTCTAACATCATTTGGGTGATTAAAATAAAACATTTTAACATCATCTGATGAAACTATTTTTCGACCTATATATTCTTGAAATTTATAAATTAGATACTCACTATGAGTTTCTATAAGGAACTAAATATTGAACCTAGATGCTGCATCAATAAATAACTCTGCCATTTTTGACTGTAACGATGGATGTAGGTTGGCTTCAGGTTCTTCAATTAATAAAGTTGAAGGGATAAAATATATTGTCTGTTTTTCACAATATCCTTCTTGATGATTAAAATCATATTCATGTGTTATTTGGTGATTTTGGGCAATAACAGCTATTTTCATGATGATTGGAAGCAATTGGGAAACACCATATCCTAAATCGACCAAAGGCGTTTTTGTATCATCAAAATTGACTAAAAAAATCTTAGTTAAGCCTATCGCTTCATCTCTATAGACTGAAAGTTCTTTTCCAATTTTGAAGCCTTTCTGTTTTTTTTCTCCATTTTCATCATTAATCTCTCCTTTCCCAATCCAAAAGTTTACAAATTCTTTGATTTGCGGATGATGTTCTAAGTATATAGCTGAAAAATCCCGTACAATCAGAATATCTTCACTGTTTTGTTCGTCAATAAACCATTCTCTATTTCTACCTCGTGCAGTTGGTAGAAAATAAACCTTTTTTAAACTATCAATTTTTCTCTGAACAGTATCTAAGAAATCTTTCTCTATTGCTCCCAATAGATTTGTAAATAGTTCACTATTAGGAGTTGTTTGAAACATTGAGGAAGTTAAATCATCACGTAAATTTTGTTTCTCGCTATTTATCTGTTTTTCTTCAGTTTGCTCATTTTTCAGTTCCTCACTTGCAATGTCTCTTTCCATTCCATCAAAAATACTAGAAAAGGGTTGTTTGAAACATTCTAAAACTTTGGATTGGTGATTATCTTTCCCTTTAAGAAGTTTAGTAGTAATTTTTTGTTCTATAGCCAATAGTTTCGACTTTTCTTCTTCTGTCAATTCTGAATAATCAGAGAATAAACTTTTCCCTTGGATAAATTTTTCTGTAAAGCCTTCATAACCATCTTTTCTCTTTTTAAAGAAAGGAAAATCAAAATAGGTGTGTTTATACATCTCTATTCTCCTATATAAGTCAATGGTAAAATATTCTTCTGTTTTTTCATTCGGTTCTAATCCTTCACTTCTTTCAACAAAAGGTGTTTCTCTGATAAGTTGTATTATTTTTTTTAAATTAATGCATGTTTCCATTTCCCAATAAGGAGAGTCATCATAAGACTCTCTATATCCGATTATATTAGACCAGTGTAAATATTCTCCATTCCAAACAATCGCAATATTTTTAATGTCATGTGAAACTGTTAAATCTTCTTTATTTCCAGTCTTATGTATCATACGTAACCCATATCTAACTTCAAGAGTAGCTCTTATCTCTCGACTACCTCCTAATTTAACTGGAAAAGAAAACACTAAATCTTCATTTTCTTCAAAAATCGGCGGTTCAACTGGGAGGTTGTCGTTATTTTTATGAAAATCAGCAAGTCTCGAATACATATGTTGACCTTTTGATTTATTTGATTTTTTTAAAGTCGCCATTGTATCTCTATTAAAGATACGTTCAAGGTTACCAAGTTCATGTTTCATTGTTTTAAAGTCTAAACTTTCTGAATCAATTCCATCTTTAAAATTATGAACCATGAATTGTATTGCTTTGAAAACAGAACTTTTCCCAGCGTTATTTGTGCCTGTAATTAATGTAATTGGTGCAAATTCAAGTTCTTCTTTTTTATTAAAAGTCCTAAAATTTTGTAAACCTATTCCTTCTATGTTTGGCATTTTGAGACATTATAAATTTTACATTTACTATTATTGGCAATAGCTTGGAGTTAATTGCGCATAACTTATTTATATAGATGTAAAACACATCGTTATACACCTATTTTGGTAGGTTTATAGTTGTATTTTATGTTTGTTTATACTCTTACGAACTTACTAATAATAATTTAATTTTCTTACGGAATACCATAAGCTCAACTATTTAGATACTAAAAGTAGTTTTAGTTATTATTAACGATCTCTGATACCTTATTTAGAAAATCAAAAACCAAGTTGACACACTTTATTGGATAGTCTCCGTTATTGGGTCGCTGATATCACGGCATGCTCCGAAGACACTACGGCACGGGCCCCTGGTATTACGGCGTACTCCGAAGACACCACGGCATGGGGCGCTGATGTTATTCTTCTTATTTTTTAGCAATATAGGTGTATTTTAGAAACTATCAAAAAGGCTTTTCACAAAAAAACAACAACTTTTCTTGTTTTTTAGAACATAATGTATACATTTGGCTCAATGTTAAACAACAAAAGACATATCATTTCTATTCCAGCTGTAACTACGGCTTCTTTTGTTGGCACTACAACTACAATTACTACTACAACCCTTTAGGGGTTATTTTTCTACATATCATTTCCGTATATATTTATTTTTTCAAAAGACTTGAAAACAGATAAATAGCTTAAAAAATCTTATTTTTAATTTATTATTCATTTTAAAATGAACGTTTTAAAATTTGGTGGTTCCTCAGTAGCCAACCCTCAAAACATAGAAAAAGTAGTACAAATCATTGCCAATGCCTCTGCAAACAATCCACTTATTGTGGTGGTTTCTGCTTTTGGAAAAACAACGAATAAACTCATTGCATCGGCAGAACAAGCTGCTCAAAACAATGCGAATTACCTTGAAAACTATCAAGAAGTTGAACGATTGCATTTTGAAGTAATTGAAAAATTAGTTCCTGATAATCAGCAAGAAGAAGTTAAAAAGCATATAACTTCCCTTTTTAAACAATTAAAAACCTTATTAGAAGGTTGTTTGTTACTAAACGAAATTACACCCAAGACTTTAGCTACCATTAGTGGTTTTGGTGAATTGTTATCTTCTTACATTATTGCAAGCATTGCTCGTAAGGAACTGGATGTCGTATATAAAGACAGTAGAGAGCTAATCTTCACTTCCAACGCCTTTGATAAAGCACAAGTTGATTTTCAACTAACCAACGCCAATTGCAAGGAGTATTTTGACAATAATAAGCACCGAGTAACCTTGTTACCTGGATTTATAGCTCGCACTAAAGAAGGAAAGTCAACTACCTTAGGACGTGGGGGTTCCGATTATTCTGCCGCTATTTATGCGGCGGCTGTCAATGCTGATGAATTGCAAATATGGACAGATGTTAGTGGTATGTACACTGCGAATCCGCATCTAGTAAAACAGGCATTTCCTATTCCACATATTTCGTATCAAGAAGCCATGGAATTGTCACATTTTGGGGCAAAGGTTATCTACCCTCCTACCATTCAACCAGTATTGGAAAAAGAAATTCCTATTCGCATAAAAAATACCTTTGAAGCTGAAAATGTAGGAACACTTATTTCTAAAGTTACCGAAAACGGAAAACCTGTAAAAGGAATATCGCATATAGAAAATATTACGCTATTAACGTTAGAAGGAAGTGGCATGGTAGGCGTTTCTGGCATTTCTAAACGTTTGTTCGAAACCTTATCGACACACAACATCAATGTGGTGCTAATCACGCAAGCTTCTTCTGAGCACTCTATTTGCGTGGGAATTTATGACGACGATGCTGAAAAAGCAGCTTTAAAAATTAATGAAGCTTTCGCTTTTGAAATAGAGCGTCATAAAATAGACCCAATTATTGTAGAACAAGGTTTGGCAATTATCGCTTTGGTAGGCGATAAAATGAGAAATCACCAAGGGTTAAGCGGACAAATGTTCAGTTCTTTAGGCAAAAACAACGTGAATATTCGTGCCATTGCCCAAGGTGCTTCAGAGAAAAACATTTCTGCGGTTATCAACAGTTCAGATGCAAAAAAAGCATTGAATACGCTACACGAACAGTTTTTTGAAGAAAAAATAAAACAATTAAACTTGTTTGTTACGGGTGTAGGAAATGTGGGTGAACGCTTTTTAGCACAAATCCATCAACAAAAAAAGTACTTAAAAGAGCAGTTAAAACTAAATGTACGTGTTGTGGGGATTTCTAATTCCAAACAAATGATTTTTAATGAAGGGGGTATCAGCTTAAAATCGTGGAAACAACAATTACAAAACGGAGAAGCAAGTTCTTTAGAGCTTTTTTTCCAAAGAACAAAAGCGTTAAACCTTCGTAATTCGGTTTTTATTGACAATACGGCCAATCAACAAGTTTCTGAAATATACGAACACTATTTAGTCAACAATATTGGAGTGGTTACGTGTAATAAAATAGCCTGTGCTTCTGAACTTAACAATTATAAAAAGTTAAAACACATTTCAAGAAAGTACAGCGTTCCATTTTTGTTTGAAACCAATGTGGGTGCTGGTTTGCCTATTATTGATACGCTTAAGAACTTAATTGCTTCTGGTGATCGAGTGCATAAAATACAAGCGGTGTTATCGGGTTCTTTAAACTTTGTTTTCAATAATTTTAATGAAAGTATTTCTTTTCATGATGTCGTACAACAAGCGCAAGAACAAGGATATACAGAACCCGACCCTAAAATTGATTTAAGTGGTGTGGATGTAGCCAGAAAAATATTAATTCTTGCACGTGAAAGTGGTTATGATTTGGAACTTTCAGACATCGAAAACAATGCTTTTTTACCTGAAAAGAGTTTAAAAACTACGAATAATGAAGATTTTTATGCTTCTTTAACTGAGTTTGAGACACAATTTCAACAAGTATATAAAGAAGCTGCCGATAAAAATTGTCGTTTAAAATATGTTGCTGAATTCAATGATGGAAAAGCAAGTGTAGGTTTACAACACATTCCGTTTGACCATCCTTTTTATAATTTAGAAGGAAGCGACAACATTGTCTTGTTTTTTACGGATAGATATCCTGTAAATCCACTACAAATAAAAGGAGCTGGTGCGGGTGCTGAAGTAACCGCTTCTGGAATTTTTGCTGATGTGATACGAATTGGAAATCAATAGTATATGAAAAAACGTTATCAAAATATCATAGAAGTCTATAACAATATAGCACAGGCGTATCAAGATAAATTTATCAATGATACCGTGTACAATCATAGTTATGACCTTCTTTTAAAACATCTAGAATCAACTCATCATAATGTGTTGGACGTAGCTTGTGGTTTTGGGAAGATTACCAAGTATCTCTTACGTCACAATCCTGCACTTAGCATTTTAGGAGTGGATGCTGCTGAAAATATGGTGGATTTAGCAAAACAAAACAATCCAAAAGCTTCCTTTAAAGTGCTAGATTGTAGAGAAATTAACAGTTTACAACAAGGTTTTGATGTAATCATCTTCGGATTTTGCTTTCCGTATCTTACCAAAGAGGATGCTCTAAAACTTATAAAGGATGCTGTTACGATGTTATATCCAAACGGATTACTCTACATCAGTACCATGATTGGGGATTACAAAAAAGACTCTCGTATCACTGCTAGTTCGGACGGGAAAAACTCGATGTTTATTCACTATCATGAACCAGCATATTTGATGGATGCTCTAAAAGCACAAGGATTCAAAATTTTAGAAAATTACACCAAACTATATCAAGAAGGTGGTGATACCGACTTGTTTTTAATCGCAAAAAAATGAACTATTTAAAAATATTTTCACCGGCCACTGTTGCTAATGTTTCCTGCGGATTTGACGCTTTAGGTTTAGCGCTCGAAACGGTTGGTGATACCATGACTTTTACCAAAACAACTACAAAAGGTATCAAAATTACTCAAATAACCGGGGCTGATTTACCATCTGACCCTAAAGTAAATGCTGCGGGAGTAGTTGCACTAGCTATGCTAGAAAAACATCCAGTTGATTTTGGTATCGACATCACCATTCACAAAGGATATACTCCAGGAAGTGGTTTAGGTAGCAGTGCTGCCAGTGCTGCGGGAGCTGCATTTGGAGTAAATCAATTATTAGGAAATAGCTTCTCGCTCCTTGAATTGACTCAATTTGCAATGTTAGGAGAAGAAGCTACTTGCGGAACTCCGATAGCTGATAATGTTTCTGCCGCTATTTATGGTGGGTTTACGTTGGTACGTAGTTACGAACCTTTGAGTATCGTAAAAATCCCTGTGCCTGCTGATTTAAGAGTGGTGGCAATCCATCCTCAAGTTGAAGTAAAAACCAAAGATGCCAGAGAGGTATTACCGAAAGAAGTTCCTCTAAAAGATGCGGTTACGCAATGGGCTAATGTTGGCGGATTGATTAGTGGATTGCATACCAATGATTATCAATTAATCGCAGACTCCTTAACCGATATCATTGTTGAACCTGCTCGTAAACATCTGATTCCACATTTTGATGAAGTGAAGCAACAAGCTATTAAGGCAGGAGCTTTAGGAGCAGGAATCTCAGGTTCGGGTCCAACTATTTTCACTTTATGTAGAGGTGATGAAACTGCTGAAAATGTTTACAAAACCATACAAAACACTTACCAAGACAAACAAATTGATTTTAATATGATTCTTTCTAAAATCAATACAGAAGGAATTAAAATTTTAGACACTAACTAATATAAAATGTTCACTGAGCGTAGTCGAAGTGAAAAAAACAAACACGAAATTATGAACTATTATAGTCTCAATCATACATCACCTAACGTTAGCTTTGAAGAAGCTGTCGTAAACGGATTAGCTCCAGATAGAGGATTGTATTTCCCTGAAAACATTACGCCATTACCTAAAGAGTTTATTAATAATATTGGAGAATATTCTAATGAAGAAATTGCGTATGAGGCCATCAAACAATTTGTGGGTGATGAAATTCCAAAGGACGTTTTACAAGAAATTATCAAAGGAACCATTAATTTTGAGTTTCCTGTGGTACCCATTGAAGAAAATATCGGTACACTAGAATTATTTCACGGACCTACCATGGCTTTTAAAGATGTGGGTGCTCGTTTTATGGCACGTTGCTTAGGCTACTTTAATCGTAATAAAGATCAACAAGTAACCGTATTGGTTGCGACTTCTGGTGATACTGGAGGTGCTGTTGCTAATGGTTTTTTAGGAGTGAAAGGTGTAGATGTGGTCATTCTCTACCCTAGTGGAAAAGTAAGTGATATTCAAGAGAAGCAATTAACAACCTTAGGACAAAATATTACTGCTTTAGAAGTTGACGGTGTTTTTGACGATTGCCAAGACATGGTAAAAACTGCTTTTTTAGATGCAGATATCAATCGTACCTTAACCTCAGCAAACTCTATTAATATTGCGCGTTGGTTACCACAAATGTTTTACTTTTTCTTTGCTTATAAACACGTATACAAACAGCATAAAGAAGTAGTTTTTTCAGTGCCTAGTGGAAATTTTGGAAATATTTGTGCAGGAATTATGGCGCAAAAACTAGGATTGCCTATCAAACATTTTATAGCCTCGACCAATGTAAACGATACTGTTCCTAATTATTTAGCAAGTGGTGAATACCACCCTAAACCATCTAAAGCAACCATATCGAATGCCATGGATGTTGGAAATCCGAGTAATTTTATCAGAATTCAAGAATTATTTAATAACGATTTAGCGCTTTTAAAAGCTGCATTTTCTTCTTTTTCTTTTTCTGATGATGCAACTCGTACAGCCATGAAAAACATTTATGATAACTCTAATTATATTGCAGATCCGCATGGAGCCGTTGGATATTTAGGCTTGAAAAAATACGGATTACAAAACGAGTATGGAATTTTCTTAGAAACTGCACATCCCGTAAAATTTTTAGATATTGTTGAAGAGGTTTTAAATGTAACTGTTGAAATCCCTTCGCAAATAGCATCTGTAATAGACAAACAAAAAGAAGCGATACAAATTAGCTCTTACCAAGAATTGAAAGATTTTTTAAATGCTTAACACAAAAAATGCCTCAAATATGAGGCATTTTTTATTCTTACAATCTAACTATGTTATCTACTAAATTTTCATCATTTCTTGTTCCGTAAGGATCTATAGCAATATAATTAGGCTTTTTATTTACGATGAATGAAACCTCAGTGAGCCCTTTGTTGATTTGTTTAGACTCATAATGCAACACTGTACTATTGTCTTTTACTTCTGAAGGGTGGGTTGAAAAAATTCCTATTTTGATAGGCTCATTAATCCCAATTTCTTTAATATCTCCGTTTTCCTTTGTTTCAAACCGTTTTGCTTTTATGGTGGCGATAACTTCATAGGTTCCATCAGATAACTTCTTATACGAACTTTTTTCTACAGCTATATCGTAAGAAATTACTTTTTTAAACCAATCATTTACCAGTCGGTGATATCTTTTTGGAGTAATCTTATATATTTCTTCAAGTAACTCTATGGTATGTGCTTTAGGAGTACTATCTAATCGGTGTTTTTCTGTCATGTTTTTTAAAACATGATTTACTTGCTCCTCTCCTAGTAAATCTCTCAATGCCATTAACATTGTGTACGCTTTACCATAAGAAATATAACCTTCTTCTTGTACTTTATAAATGGGAGGTTCAATATTTTCACCAAATGCTCTTCCTAAGAAATACCTTCGTCGTGCATCTTCAGCTAACGCATACAAAGCGCGTTTTCCATACATCTTTTCTAATACCACTCCTTCTGTATATTTCGCAAACCCTTCTACTAATAAAGAACCACCCGCAACTGGTTTGGCTGTTAACGTATGTCCCCACCATTGATGAGCTACTTCATGAATCGTTCTTTTAGCGACTAAATTAAAGGTGTTTTCATCACGTACATCCGACAAATACAAACGATCTTCAGTCATGCTAATAACTCCGGGATGCGCAAATCCACCAAATCCCCAATGTGAAGGTATTTCTGCTATACGGATGTAATTAAAATTGTACGAACCAAAGTTTTCCTGACAATATGTTAACGCTTCTTTTGTACTATTTTCTATTGTGTTGATATTAAAATTATGGCTAGGGTTGTAATACTGCTCAATTGCTATTCCTTCGTGTATTGTTTTTTGAACTTCATATTTGGCAGAAAAATAGGCTATTATAGGAAATATTTTACCTTTTGATTTGTAGTGGTAATAGTTTCTGTTATTCTCAGACCAAGTTCGTAGCAATTCTCCCGAGCTTATAGCCGTTTGATCGTTATTTGTAGATACCACCGTTTCAAATACCACCTTTTCAATTTGAATATCTTCAAGTGCTATGTGAACCTCTGAATTATCTTCGTCTTCTCTTGCTGGTAATCCTCTTTTTTTACGTTCTGTTTTATCCCTAATTTCCAATCCTGAAGCATACCCTATAATAGGCTCAAAACTCCTAGATGTAATGTAAGTTCCATTATAAACAATGCTTTTGTCTTCTTCATACCCTTTTAGTTTTTTTTCTATAACAAAAGTATAAGCTACAGAATCGTTGGGTTGTAGTTTTTCTTCAAATTCAAATACATACGCTCCATGTATGGTATCTTTCGTAAACAAACGCGCTTTTTCAATATGAATTTGTTTTATAGGTATTCGTTCAGTTAATAACAGTTTAGTTACCGCTTCATTACTCTTATTTTTTAAAACATAGTTTGCCTTAACGGTATATTTTCTTTCCTTCGGAAAAATAGCGACTTCTGTTTTTTGAGAAATTGGGTATAACTTTTCTAAGACTTCATACTGTTTATACCTGCGTTCATAACTTTCGCTAAAATTTAAATTATCCTTAGCCGTTTGATAATCTGAAAGAACATTGGTATTGTAAAATACTAAACTTCCAATTCCAATAACCAATAAAGAAAAGCTTAGCAACAATACCTTTTCTATTAAGCTACCACCTTGCTTTAGTTGTTTCATTTTATACGAAAGACCTTTTAGCATACCTCTATTCCAAACTTTAAAAGCTATTAAAACGAATAAGATTCCTATGGCTAGCCAATACAGTCCTAGATGATTAAACTGTGTCACGTTACTGTTATACATAGTCATGTCTCCAAAACTCACTCTGGGCATAAAACCTATGCTTGTTAAGGGGTGTGCTAGTCCTAAAACACTCGCTTTCATACTTGCGATAACCAACAAACCAAAAACTCCCATTCCTACATACTTACTCTTAGCTATACTATTTATAAATACAGCAAGCATTGCGTATATAATTAGTTGCAAACCGTAATAGTAAAAGATAGAGACATACATGCTGATATTTATATTTTTAAAACCAAGACTAATTTGAAAAGCGATACACATCAACACACCTAATCCTATTAATAACACGGGTAACAGCGATAAACTGATAAATTTAGCCATAAAAAACACCCAGTTCTTTGTAGGAGTAGCCCCCATAAGTAAATTAAAATTTACGCTATGTGCTCTCCATACAATCTCTGAACCATAAAAGATGAGCAGTAAGAGTCCGAAAAGAGTTAACGGACTTGTGATAAGTTCTATCAACTGATTTGTTAATGGGTATATACTTACTCCATATTCACGTCCTTCTACAACATTTGCATACAGTTCAGAAAAAACAATGATCAACCACATAGCTACAATTACTAAAAAAGGCAAGCTTTTACACACACTGTTTAACTCTAATCGTACCAACGACAAAAGCGATTTTATTTGTGCTGAAAAATTGTATGCTCCATCTGTCGGTTTGTAAGAAACGAATTGTTTCGTCTCATTTTTTAGTGTTTTCTCTTTCTTTACTTTCTTCGTTATTTTCCTAAAAGAAAAACTCTTGTAAGTAAGTAACAATATCCCTACAGAGAGAACTATCCAAAGTATTCTATTCCATAAAAACAATCCAGAAAAAGAAAGTAGCTGCGTATTCTTTTGATGAGCAGTCCAGTATTGAGTTTGCTCAAAAAAAGCTGCTATTCCAAAAGAATCTGCTATAGCAGCTACCGACATCATTTCTGGTGATGCAGGGACGGATTGTGCTAACAAAGGTGAGTTTAAAAAAATAGAACTCACAAAATACAACATGTATATCCCTACTGCACTTGCATAGGTGGCAATGCTTTTTTTGGTAAATACACTCACAGAAAATATCAAAGCTGTACATATAAAAATATTCGGCAATACTATATAAAACCATGGCTGCATATAGTTAAGCAATCTAAAAGCCCCCAATCTTTCCGTATCCAAACCAGAAAAATAATTTCCTAAAATATACCCAACTACAAAAGGAGAAAATGCCAGAACACTAAAAATAAAGGTTCCTAAAAATCGACTCCAAAAATAATGCTGTTTGGTTATTGAAGTACTATAAACCAATCCTTCCATATGATACTGTTTGTCTCTTATGGCAGCTGTTACCGCAAAAAACATAATAATAAAAACACTTCCTAAAGTAAAAAGTCCTGTATGAAAATAGACTTGATAAAGAGCATTAAAATGGACTCCTGTAGGAGCGTGTTCTTGACTTCCTGTAAAGTATCCTAAACCTAAAAATAAAATTGAAAAAAGGGGAAATGCTCGTTGTTTTAATTGATAGTAGATTTCAAACTGTACTAATTTCTTAAACATAGCTTAGGCGTTTTTATGGTGAAACAATGTAGCGAAGTAATAATCTTCAAGGTTGGGAATAATGTTCTCAAAATCATTGGATAAAGGCGTTTCAGAAAAAACTCTTATTTGTGTTTCACCTGCAACTAGTTTTGTAGAAATAACCTTATACGATGTTTTATAATCTTCAACTTCATCTTTAGTAATAATTTTTGTCCAAATAGCATGTTGAATACTCGCTACCAATTCTTTCGGATTTCCTTGAGAAATAATTTGACCTTCTGATAAGATTGCCATTTTCGTACACAAGTTTCGAACATCTTCTACTATATGCGTAGATAAGATGACAATCACATTCTCCCCTATTTCACTTAGTAAATTTAAAAACCGATTACTTTCTTCTGGATCTAAGCCCGCAGTGGGTTCATCTACGATGATTATCTGAGGATTTGCCAACAAAGCTTGCGCTATTCCGAAACGTTGCCGCATACCTCCTGAAAATGTATGCACCGCTTTTTTTCTATGCTGATATAGGTTTACTTGTTGTAATAATGAAGCGACTTGGTTTTTGCGTTCTGTATTGTTAGTTATCCCTTTTAAAACGGCTAAATGATCTAACAGTCTTTCGGCTGATATTTTAGGATATACACCAAATTCTTGAGGTAAATAGCCTAAGTGTTTTCTTATCTCCTCTGGTTTTTGAATAATATCATGATTGTTAAAGACAAGCTCTCCTGAAGAAGGCTCCTGTAAAGAAGCTATGGTACGCATTAAAGAAGATTTCCCTGCTCCATTGGCTCCTAACAAGCCAAACATACCGTTTGATATTTTTAAGTTGATTCCGTTTAATGCTTTAACACCGTTAGGATATGTTTTGGTAAGGTTTCTAATTGTTAATGTATTCATATGTGGTTAGGTATTTGTTTTCAGCAAATCTCCACTACCTTACCTTTCTGATAAATTAAAAATGATATATCAACTTATTTTTAACACACATAATATTTATTTAAACACTAACTAAAACTCAACTAAAAAAGCTACTTGTTCATCTAAAAAACAATAGTGTTTGTCAATATAATTGTGAAAACAGTTTTACATGAGTAATTTTGAAGTATGATTGATTTTTTAAAGAAATACAAAGCCTTTTTTATTGGACTTCTAATTATAATTCCGTTGTTCATTTTATTAGATTATGTCGATTTTATAAACATCCCAAATGATCAACCTGCTGAAGTTATCGTGATCACTCTTTTTTGGGCGCTAATTGTTGCCTTACCCATACATAATTATCAGTATTTAAAAAGGAAAAAGAAAGCAGTAATGGGTATTCTTTTGCTTTTTCTACTGTTGTTTATTACGGTGTTGATTGATTCTTTTATGAAACTTCCAGACAATCCAATCACCTTCATTTTATTAATAATATTTTGGTGTGGGTTGGCTTATTTTTTAGTACCTAACTTCATTAAAAAATATTGGAAATTCATAGCCCTTCTATATACTCCATTACTCTTATACTTTTTTTATCTCAGATTATTTTCTGGTGATTTAGAAGCTTATTTAAAAGTAAAACAAGAAACTCCTTTCTATATTTTTTTCTTACCTATTCCTATTTTCTTTTTTCTTTGGATTTTTGAACAATGGAAATGGGTACAAGAGTTAAAAAAAGAAAAATCTAAAACTGAATTATCACTCTTAAAAACACAAATAAACCCGCATTTTTTCTTCAACACGTTAAATAACTTGTACGCACTTACAGTCAAAAATTCCCCTCAAGCACCAGAAGTTATTTTAAAACTATCTGACATGATGCGTTATACCATTTACGATGGGGAAAAAGAAACAGTAAAAGTTTCAGAAGAAATAGAATACCTAAACAACTACATCGAACTCCATAAAATACGCTATAAAAAGTCTGTAGAAATTACTTTTAATCACCACATCGATGTCTCTTTAAATATTCCTCCCTTACTGTATATTATTTTACTTGAAAATGCCTTTAAACACGGTATAGAAACACTTGCAGAAAATGCTTTTATACATATCAATTTATACGAAGATGTTCATTTTATTTGCTTTGACATAGAAAACAATTTTGATTCTAGTGAACTCAATAATTCTAAAGGGATTGGATTACAAAACCTAAAACGACGATTATCTTTGCTATACAAGCAACAACACGAACTAAGTATTAGTTCCACAAATAATATCTATAAAACACAATTAAAAATTCCAAAGCATGCTTAACTATATAATTATTGATGATGAGCCTTTGGCTCATGAAATTATAACAGAATTTTGCAGCATGCTCCCGCATGTTCAATTAGTAAAAAACTGCTATAATGCTATGGAGGCTATACAGTTTTTAAATGAACATGCGGTTGATTTTATGTTTTTAGACATCAACATGCCCAAATTAAAAGGATTGGATTTTTTAAAGACGCTATCTAGCCCACCAAAAACCATTATTACCACTGCCTACAAAGAATACGCTCTTGAAGGCTTTGAACTCAATGTTGTAGATTACCTTTTAAAGCCTTTTAGCTTTGACCGTTTGGTAAAAGCGGTCAATAAAGTATCTGATGCTATATCTACCAAAACAATCCACAAGGAAAGTGTACAACCAAGCATAGCCAATACCCGACTTTTTATTAAAGGAGATAAAAAACACCACCAAATTGATTTAAGTGATTTGTTATTCATAGAAGCTTACGGAAACTATACAAAGTTATTTTTAGCAGATGAAATGATTGTGAGCCACGAAAAGATTTCTCATTATGAAACTATCTTAGATAAGAACAATTTTCTAAGAGTACACAAATCGTTTATTGTGGCTATTGATAAAATTAAATTTGTGGAAGGTAATCGCATTATAATTCACGAGCATAAAATACCTATTGGTCAAACCTATAAAAGCACGGTTAGTAAACTATATAGTTAGCACTGTTTTATTTTTTTATTTATCTCATTTATTTTCATAGATTTATGCATATTCAAAATTATTTACATGCATATATCTTCAACAGTTACGCGTCTTTTTGATTTTCCTTATCATCAATTAGAAAACTATCCACAACAACATTGCTTAGTTTCCAAAGAGAATAATGAATGGAAAAGTATTGCTACTCAAAAATACATTGAAGACGCCAATACCATAAGTAAAGCTTTACTAAACCTTGGTGTTAAACCTGGCGATAAAATTGCTGTAATTACTTCTGTAAACCAACCTAAATGGCATTTGCTAGATATTGGAGTAATGCAAATTGGCGCTGTAAATGTACCTTTATATCCTACTTTTTCAGAAAAAGATTATGCCTATATCTTAAACCATTCTGATAGTATGTATTGTTTTGTTTCTGATGATGAACTTTATCAAAAAGTAATCAAAGTTCAAGAACAAACACTACTTAAAAAAGTATTTACTTTTGAAGAATTAGATGTAGATTATGGGTGGAGTTCTTTCCTAAGCCTTGGCAAAGATGAAACCCATCAAACAACAGTGAATGAATTTAAAAAAGCGGTGAAACCATCTGATTTAGCTACTATTATCTATACCTCAGGCACTACAGGTACGCCCAAGGGAGTGATGCTTTCACATAATAACATAGTTAGCAATGTGTTTGCGGTAGGCAAAAGGCTCGATTTACAAGGCAATCAAAAAAGAGTGATAAGCTACTTACCTATTTGTCATATTTTTGAGCGTGCAGCCTCTTATTATTGTCAATATATGGGTTTCGAAATTCATTTTGCGGAAAGTATTGATAAAGTTGGAGAGAATTTACGAGAGATTCGACCTCATTTTATGGCAGTTGTACCACGTTTATTAGAAAAAGTTTTTGATAAAATTGTAGATAAAGGAAGTAGTCTATCTGGTTTAAAAAAACGACTGTTCTTTTGGGCATTACAATTAGGGGAAGAGTACCAACCTTATAAGGCAAACGGCTGGTGGTATGAATTTCAACTTTCTATAGCACGCAAACTTATTTTTTCTAAATGGAAAGAAGCGCTAGGAGGTAACTTAGAGTTTATGTTAGCGGGTAGTGCACCTACGCAAGCCAGACTTGTAAGAATCTTCACTGCGACGGGAATTCCTGTTTTTGAAGGCTATGGGCTTACCGAAACCTCTCCTGCAATTTCTGTTACCGATATGCGAAACAACGGTTTTAAAATAGGAACGGTTGGTAAAGTGATTGAAAACACAACAGTAAAAATAGCTGAGGATGGGGAAATCTTAGTCAAAGGACCTAATGTAATGATGGGCTATTATAAAGATTCAGAAAAAACTAACGAATCAATTATAAATAACTATTTCCATACAGGAGATATTGGAGAACTAGACAATGACGGCTTTTTACAAATTACAGATAGAAAAAAAGAAATTTTCAAAACCTCTGGAGGTAAATATATTGCTCCAGCTGTATTAGAAAGTGAGTTGAAAAAATCACGCTTTATTGAACAAGTTATGGTGATTGGTGAAGGCGAAAAAATGCCCGCTGCATTAATTCAAGTTGCTTTTGAGTTTGTTCGAGAATGGTCGAAAAGGCACAATCATATAATTGCGGATATTACTACAGATGAGAAACTACTCAAACGAATTCAAAAAGAGATTGATCTTTGCAATGAAAAATTTGGGAAGTGGGAACAAATAAAACGCTTTGAAATAACTCCCGATGAATGGACGACCAATTCGGGGCATTTAACTCCGACATTGAAAATGAGACGAAAAATAATCTTAGAAAAATACAACAGTTTGCATCAAAAAATATATAATCCTCAATAAATCAACCAGTAAACTACAACTTGTGCAATCGGGGTATTTTTCATACTTTGCAAAGCCCAAAAATTTGAACATATGTCGATTGAAATTACGCGTCTTTTTGACTTTCCTTATTATCAACAAGAAAATTATAAATTAGATAAAGCATTTACCACAAAAAAAGATGGAAAATGGCAATCTATTTCAACAAGTGAATACATTAAACAAGCCAATTCCATAAGTAGAGGTTTGTTACGATTAGGTGTACAACCTAACGATAAAATCGCTGTAATTTCAACTAATAATAGAACCGAATGGAATGTTTGTGATATTGGAATATTACAAACAGGAGCGCAAAACGTTCCTATCTATCCAACTATTTCTAAAGAAGACTACGAATATATTTTAAACCATTCTGAAGCTACTTATTGTTTTGTTTCTGATGATACTATTCTAGAAAAACTAAATCAAATAAAAGCAAATACTAAGCTGAAAGAAGTTTTTACTTTTGATGATATCCAAGGAGAAAAAAGCTGGCAAGAAGTTTTAGATTTAGGAAAAGATGAAAGCAATCAGAATGAAGTTGAAGAGCGTAAAAATGCTATTCAAACTGATGATTTAGCTACCTTAATTTATACTTCTGGAACAACAGGACGTCCAAAAGGAGTTATGTTAAGCCACAAAAATGTAGTTTCAAATGTACTGAGCAGTGAAAAACGTGTTCCGTTAGAATACGGTCAAGGGAGAGCTTTAAGTTTCTTACCTGTTTGCCACATCTTTGAACGTATGATTTTATATTTATATCAATACTGTGGTATTTCTATCTATTTTGCTGAAGCTATTGATAAGTTGAGTGAAAATGCTCAAGAAATAAAGCCACATGTAATGACTGCGGTGCCAAGGCTGTATGAAAAGATTTACGATAAGATTTATGCCAAGGGAGCTGACTTAACAGGTATTAAAAAGAAATTATTCTTTTGGGCGATAGAATTAGGTTTACAATACGAACCTTATGGAGCGAACGGATGGTGGTATGAAAAGAAACTAAGCATTGCTAAAAAACTTATTTTCTCTAAATGGCAAGCTGCCTTAGGTGGAGAATTAAAAATAATGGTTTCTGGTTCTGCTGCATTGCAACCACGTTTAACTAGAGTATTTACAGCTGCTGGAATGCCTGTAATGGAAGGTTATGGTCTTACTGAAACTTCTCCTGTAATTGCTGTAAACGATATGCGTGATGGAGGTTTTAGATTAGGAACTGTAGGTAGATTGATTGAGGGTGTTGAGGTTAAAATAGCCGATAATGGAGAGATTTTAGTAAAAGGGCCAAACATAATGCAAGGATATTACAAAGATCCTGAAAAAACTGCTGAGGCATTACAAAATGGATATTTCCACACAGGAGATAAGGGTGAGTTAAGTGAAGATGGATTCCTAAAAATAACCGGACGTACCAAAGAAATGTTTAAAACGTCTGGAGGTAAATATATTATTCCACCATTATTAGAAGGTCAATTAAAACAATCTCGCTTTATTGAGCAAGTAATAGTTATTGGTGAAGGTGAAAAAATGGCTGCTGCATTTATTCAACCAAACTTTGAGTTTGTACGTGAATGGGCACAAAGACATAACGTTACCGTAGGAGATAACAAAGACTTGGTAAGCAACCCTAAAGTAATAGAACGTATTCAAGAAGAAGTAGACTATGCCAATACTAAGTTTGGTAAATGGGAAACTATTAAAAAGTTTGAATTAACTGAAGAAGAATGGTCTATTGATGGAGGACAGCTTACCCCTACCATGAAAATGAAACGAAATATTATCAAAGAAATGTATAAAGACTTATACGATAAAATTTATAGAAACTAATCGTTTAAAGTGTTGTGAAAGCAACACTTTTTCTTTTTAATCACAGGATAGCTAAAGCTTAATTTCCTTTGAACACCTCGTAAACTAGTCCATAGGCAATTGATTATGACTAAAATTATTACTTTTTCTTCGGATGTTTCTATTATTGAATTACCTGAAAAATTCGATTATCCTTATAATTATACACCTCATACTCTAGCCCAAATAGCTACTGAGGAATTACAAGAATATTTAACAAATCAAACTGATTTTTCGCACAATTTTGGAATTAAAAACCCTGAAGATACCAACTCGCTTGGAAAAATGTTTGGTGTTTTAGTCGTGCAAGATCAAAATGGAACCTTAGGCTATTTAGCTGCATTCTCTGGTAAACTTGCTGAGAGTACACAACACAAACATTTTGTTCCGCCTGTTTTTGATGTTTTAAATACAAATGAGTTCTACCTTACAACAGAAGAACGACTTAATGAATTAACCCATAAAATAAAGAGTCTAGAAAGCTCCTCTAATTTTATTGAAACAAAAAAAGCATATCGAAAAACGCAACAACTGCACGAAAAGCTTTTAGCCGAAGAGCAGTTTAAAATTAAACAACGGAGAAAGCTTAGAAAAAAACTAGAGCAACAAAACAATCAGTTAAACATTAATGAGGAGTTTTATTTACGTGAATACGAAGTGTATTTAAACGATAACATAGTTCCTTTACAAAAAGCGTATCAAACAACACAACAGCAAATTGAGCAGTTGAAACAACAGCGCGCAAATCTTTCAGCTTGGGCACAACAAGAAATATTTAAAAAATATGCATTTCTTAACGATCGAGGAAAGACTAAAAACTTATTAGATATTTTTACAGACTCCACCCAAAACATTCCTGCTGGTGCAGGTGATTGTTGCGCTCCTAAATTACTTCAATATGCATACAAACATCAATTAAAACCTATTTGTATGGGGGAATTTTGGTGGGGTAAACCGTTGAAAACATCCATAAGAAAACATCAAAACTATTATCCTGCATGTACTGGTAAATGCAAGCCTATTTTAACGCACATGTTACAAGGAATAATTGTAGAAGAGAATCCGTTAGTTGCTCAATTAAAGGGGCAAAAAGAAATTACAATTATTTATGAAGATTCAGATGTATTGGTCATCAACAAACCACATGAACTCTTATCGGTAGCTGGCAAAGAAATAAAAGACGCTGTGTTTAGTCGCATTCAAAAATTATATCCAAATGCAACTGGTCCGTTAGTAGTACATCGATTAGACATGTCTACCTCTGGAATTCTCTTAATTGCCAAAAATGAAGAAACTTATAAAGCTTTACAGGCACAGTTTATTCACAAAACTATACAAAAACGCTATGTAGCTTTATTAGACGGTGTTTTAAAAGAAGATGAAGGAAAAATTGAGCTACCCCTTAGAGTAGATTTAAACGACCGCCCTAAACAGCTTGTGTGTTACCAACACGGAAAAAAAGCATTGACTACTTGGGAAAAAGTTGAAGTTCTAAACAACAAAACAAAAGTATACTTTTATCCTATAACTGGACGCACGCATCAATTACGTGTGCATGCTGCACATAATTTGGGACTAAACACTCCTATTGTAGGTGATGATTTGTACGGAAAAAAAGCAGATAGGTTGTATTTACATGCTGAAAAAATCACATTTATACACCCTATTTCAAAAAAACAAGTAAGTTTTATTGCTCCTGCACCTTTTTAATCGCAGGGCGATAGATAGCCAAAAAATTCCTTAAACTTATTTTAAAATAGTTTTAAGTATTATTTGTGTAGCTAATATTGCACAATTTTATACTACGTATTTTGTCTTTTTAAGTGTACTTAAAATGATAAACGAGGCTAAAAAGAAAATTGCTAAACACAATACACTCCATTGCATAGAACCTGTAATCCAATTTAATGTTCCATATACAGCAGTTCCTAAAACAATGGCTATTTTTTCAGTAACATCATAAAAACTAAAATAGGTAGCATGATCTTCTGTTTCTGGCAATAATTTAGAATAGGTAGAACGTGTTAAGGTTTGAATTGCTCCTTGCACCAACCCCAGTAAACCACCTAGTCCATAAAAATAAACTGCTACATGTTCTTGAGATTTATCTAACATAAAAGCACAGAAACAAACTAACATCCACACCACGATAGTTACTTTTAAAGCAGTAATATTACCCCATTTTTCTGAAAACCTTGAAAATAAAATCGCTCCTAAAATTGCGACTATTTGTACTAATAAAATGGTAATAATTAAACTCGTAGAAGACAAGCCTAATTCTGAAGAACCAAAAATAGCAGCCATTAAAATAATAGTTTGTACACTAATGCTTAACAAAAAGAAAGAAATTAAAAAGCGTTTTAAGGTTGGGTAGTTTAATACCTCCTTTATCACAATTTGTAATTCTTTGTACCCTTTCCATATATAATCTTTTTCAGGCTTTTTGTTATACACGTTTCCTGGCAATCGTTTAAAAGTTACTTGGGCAAACCCAAGCCACCATAAACCTACCATTACGAAAGAAATTCTAGATGCCATTCCTGCACTAATTCTTAGAGTTTCTGGGAACATAATCATCGCCAAATTGATGAGTAATAAAATTACAGAACCTACATAACCATATACAAAACCTTTGGCACTGGCTCTATCTTGTTGTTCAGGATGGGCTACTTCGGGTAAATAAGCATTATAAAACACCAAACTTGCCCAAAAGCCAATACTTGCTAAAACAGTAAATAAAATACCTATCCATACAGTATCAATTTCATCAAAAAAGTACAAACTCATTACCGATAGTGCTCCTAGGGTACAGAAAAACTTCATAAATTTTTTCTTACTTCCCGTATAATCTGCAATACCCGACAATATTGGAGAGATAAACGCCACTACTAAAAACGAAAAAGACAACGCATAGCTATACAAACTATCAGGATGCTCCCAGTTCATTCCTAAAAAGCGTACAATTTTACCTTCCGTTACCCCGCTGTAATACAACGGAAAAACGGCTGTACTAATTACCAATGAATATACTGAGTTGGCCCAATCGTAAAATGCCCATCCGTTAATTAACTTCTTATCTCCTATTTTATACATACAAATTCTAATAAAAAAACCGTTCATGTAACATGAACGGTTTGCAATATACTATAATTTATCAATCTTATTTACTCGCAGGCACATTGTATTTTGCTGCTAATTTTTTAGCCTCTGGTAAAAAATTTCTTAAGGTCTGAATACGAGTTTGATTAGATGGGTGCGTACTCATAAACTCTGGTGGAGCTCCGCCTCCTGAGCGCTCACTCATTCGTACCCATACTTCAGCAGCCTCTTCTCCTTTGTATCCTGCCATAATCATAAAAACTAAGCCTAACTTATCTGCTTCGGTTTCATGTTCTCTACTAAATGGCAACATTACTCCTACTTGGGTTCCTAAACCATACGCCATATTCCACATTTCAGCATTTTTACTATTCTGAGTACTTAAAGCCAAAGCAACTCCTCCTAATTGTTGTAATTGTCCTGTAGACATACGTTCTTGTCCGTGTTTCGCAAATGCGTGAGCTACCTCATGCCCCATCACAGCAGCAACTCCATCTTCATTAGCACAAATAGGCATAATCCCTGTATAAAACACCACTTTTCCACCGGGCAAACACCAAGCGTTGACTGTTTTATCTTCTACTAAATTAAATTCCCACTCATAAGAATTTGCTTCTGTAGTCATTCCATTTGCACGCATAAAACGATCTACTGCTGCTGAAATATTTTTCCCTACACGTCTTATTTGATTTGTTTGTTTTGTATTAGTAGACAATTTATTCTCTTCTAAAAACCCTTTGTATTGTGCAAAACTTGCTGGTAAAATTTGAGCATCGTTTACAAAATTCAATCTTTTTCTTCCCGTAATTGGTACCGTACTACACGCTACTAAAAAAGCAGCTAAAAATGTTAGGGCTATAATTTTTTTCATTGTTTAATAGTTTAAAATTCTATGTTCTTGGTTGTATCTCTTATGACACGAAATTAACTTATTTGTCACAAACTTGATAATATATTATGTCTTTAAAGCTACAAATTCTATCTTTATCTTAAAAACTAATTCATGAATTTTACGCATTCAAAAACAGCCATACCAAGTATTAAAATTCCTAAACCTCTTATCTTTTCAGCTAAAATTTTACAGTTCATATCTACCAATAAAGCTGCTAAATTTGGGGCTAGGCTTTTTACAACTCCTGTTAATTTTCCTATTCCTAAGAGAGAAAAAGTAATGTTAGAGAGTGCACAAAAAAAAACAATAAATGTGCCATCCATCTCAAGAGATATTCAAGTACTATCGTACGGCTACTCTACTAAAAAAGTATTATGGGTACATGGTTGGGCAGGAAGAAGTACTCAATTATATATGATTGCTGACAAACTATTGGAAAAAGGCTACATGGTTATTTCTTTTGACGGACCTGCACATGGTAAGTCTACAGGAAAAACTACCGAAATGCCAGAATTCTTAGAAACTATTACTGAAATTAACAAACAATTTGGTCCTTTTGATGCTGCTATAGGACACTCGTTTGGTGGTGTATGCTTGTATAACGCCCTTTCAGAAAACTTTGCTGTAAACAAACTAGTTACTGTTGGCGCTGCTGATAAAATATCGGATGTCATGTTAAACTTTACTAAGAACTTACAAGTAAAACCTGTTATAGCTCATAAAATGAAATACTTGTTTGACAAAAAATGGCACCGAGATATTGATACACACTCTTCGAGCGTAAAGGCTAAAAATGTAAAAATACCTACGCTAGTAGTTCATGATTCATTTGATGGCGATGTTGATGTAAGTTGTGCAATAGCAATACGTCAAAACTTACAGAATGGAAAACTTTTAATTACAGAAGGTTTAGGACACACCCGAATTCTTCGCAACCCGAAAGTAGCTTCCAAAATTGTTGATTTTATAAGTAAAGAACCATGAGAAAATTAGTTGTTTTATTCCTTTTAGCAATAACAGTTAGTACTACTTTAAATGCTCAAAACAAGAAAAAGTACGCAGTAAACAAAACCAACAGTGAGTGGAAAAAGTTATTAACACCCAAACAGTATTATGTACTTAGAGAAGCTGGTACAGAACGCCCCAACTCAAGTCCTTTAAACTTTAACAAAAAAGAAGGTACCTATGTATGTGCAGCCTGTAAAACCCCACTATATAAATCTGAAAACAAATACGATTCAGGTAGTGGATGGCCTTCTTTTGATAGCGCTATTAAAGGAAATGTAGAACTAGATACAGATTATAAACTAGGCTATGCTAGAACAGAGTTAAAATGTAACACTTGTGGCGGACATTTAGGACACTCTTTTAACGATGGGCCTAAAAAAACTACTGGTAAACGCCACTGTATTAATGGCGTTGCTTTAGAATTTATTCCTAAAAAATAAAATTGTAAATTAAGGCTGATTTTAACCAGTCTTTTTTTATTGGCGCCGCCAAAGGGTATAAATACCCCAAGACTTGCCTCGAAAATCAAGAACTTTTTTCCAATAAATGCATCGTGAGCTTGTCACGAGGTAGTTTACTAAAAAATTATGCCATGCAAAACTCCTATCTAGAAAGTATCAAAAAACAAATAACCTACTATAAAAGTTTAGGCGATAAAACTTTTAATCAACTTACTCAAGAAGAACTATTTTACCAATATAACCAAGAAAGCAACTCTATTGCTGTGATAGCAAAGCATATTGCGGGTAATATGTTATCTCGTTGGACCAACTTTTTTACTGAAGACGGAGAAAAATTGTGGAGAAATAGAGATGACGAGTTTGTAAATACCTTTTCAACCAAAGAAGAAATGATAGCCTATTGGGAAAAAGGATGGAATTGTTTTTTAAACACTATTCACTCTTTAAAAGAAACTGATTTGGAAAAAATCATCTACATAAGAAATCAAGGACATACGGTAACCGAAGCAATTAACCGTCAAATTTGTCATTATCCATACCACATCGGACAAATTGTATTTTTAGGCAAAATGCTACAAAACGAAAAATGGGTATCGCTATCCATTCCTAAAAATGCTTCTAAAAACTTCAATCAAGAAAAATTCAGTCAAGAAAAAAGTCGCAAACATTTTACGGATGATTTATAGCATTTACTCGTATTGTTACCAATATAAAAACTAAAAAAAGTGACTACGAGTCTTACTAATTATTAAAAATTGGACACTTTTATACAATAATGCAGAAAAAATCTACTAACAAATTGCTAAAAACTAACAACTAATAACTAAATTTGTGCCTCTAAAAAATGAAGCCGATACATGTTTAATAATTTAAGCGAAAAGTTAGATAAGGCGTTACATACGCTGAAAGGACACGGAAAAATTACTGAAGTTAACGTTGCGGAAACTTTAAAAGAAGTTCGTAGAGCTTTACTAGATGCCGATGTTAACTTTAAAATAGCAAAGAATTTTACCAAAACAGTAAAAGAAAAAGCCTTAGGTCAAGACGTATTAACTACGTTAAATCCTGGGCAATTAATGGTAAAATTGGTTAAGGATGAATTAACCGAGTTAATGGGTGGTGATACCGTTGGTGTTAACTTAGGAGGTTCACCTACTGTAATTTTAATGTCTGGTTTACAAGGTTCGGGTAAAACAACCTTTTCTGGTAAACTAGCTAACTATCTTAAAACTAAGAAATCTAAACAAGTTTTATTAGTAGGATGTGATGTATATCGTCCTGCCGCAATTAACCAGTTACGTGTTGTTGGAGAACAAATTGGTGTAGAAGTATATGCTGAAGAAGGAAATCAAAATCCTGTAGAAATTTCTCAAAATGCGATTAAGCATGCAAAAGCAAACGGTAAAAACGTGGTAATTATTGATACCGCGGGTCGTTTAGCTGTTGATGAAGAAATGATGACGGAAATTTCTAACATCCACAAAGCTGTAAAACCACAAGAAACCTTATTTGTGGTAGACTCTATGACAGGGCAAGATGCGGTAAATACAGCCAAAGCCTTTAACGATGTATTAAATTTTGACGGAGTTGTTTTAACTAAGTTAGATGGGGATACTCGTGGTGGAGCTGCTTTATCTATTAAATCGGTAGTAGACAAGCCTATTAAATTTATAGGTACGGGTGAAAAAATGGATGCAATTGATGTATTCCACCCTAGTCGTATGGCTGATCGTATTTTAGGAATGGGAGACGTTGTTTCGTTAGTAGAGCGTGCCCAAGAACAATACGATGAAGAAGAGGCTAGAAAATTACAAAAGAAGATTGCTAAAAATCAGTTTGGTTTTGATGATTTCTTAAATCAAATCAATCAAATCAAAAAGATGGGTAGCATGAAAGATTTAGTGGGTATGATTCCTGGTGCTGGTAAAGCCTTAAAAGATGTTGATATTGACGACGATGCTTTTAAAGGAATTGAAGCGATTATACACTCTATGACTCCTGAAGAAAGAAGTACGCCTTCTGTTATTAATGCGAGTCGTAAAAAACGAATTGCAAAAGGATCTGGTACTTCGGTACAGGAAGTTAACCAATTGATGAAGCAATTCGACCAAATGAGCAAAATGATGAAGATGATGCAAGGTGGTGGCGGAAGAAAAATGATGCAAATGATGAAAGGCATGAGATAATATAAAAAAGATAGGCTTCTGCCTGTCTTTTTTTATTTAGTTTACAGTGCCAAAGTAAACAGTATTCAGTAAGTTGTATTTATGGGAGTTAAAACTATTGAGTTCTTTCTATATCATGTCGAGTGATTTTTCTGACTAAAAGGAAGATAAATTGTATTGAGACATTTAAAACGGGTTCTCGATACATCTCCCTCCAGTCGATACTCGAACTGACATATAGTATTTGAACTTAATTTATGATTAAAAAATAATACTTCTACTGAAGTAACTTTTAAAATATTACTATTGAATACAAAAGCAAAAAAGTTGGGAAATAAATCTATTATATGATTAACAATCCTGATAAATTTGGAATATAACAACACAACAATTACAACACAACAACTGTATACTGAAGACTGTGTACTGAAAACTCTTTACCAGAAACTGTATACTGAAAACTTAACAAGACTATGATTTTACTAGATGGTAAAAAGACATCAGCAGACATTAAAGAAGAAATTGCTTTAGAAGTAGCAGCATTAAAAGCAAACGATAAAAAAACACCCCATTTAGCAGCGGTTATCGTAGGTAATGACGGAGCAAGTTTAACCTATGTAAATGCAAAAGTAAAAGCTTGCGAACGTGTAGGTTTTGAATCTACTTTACTTCGTCTTCCTGAAGAAACTACTGAAGAAGAACTATTAAACGAAATTGCTATTTTAAATATAGATAACGATATTGATGGTTTTATAGTACAACTTCCCCTACCCGATCATATTGACGAACAAAAGGTATTAATGGCTGTAAATCCTGATAAAGACGTGGACGGTTTCCACCCTATGAATGTAGGAAAAATGGCCTTAAACTTACCTACGTATATTTCTGCCACTCCTTTCGGAATTTTAGAATTGTTAGACCGTTACAATATTGAAACCTCGGGTAAAAATGTCGTAGTTATTGGTCGCAGTCATATTGTAGGAAGTCCAATGAGTATTTTACTATCTCAAAAAAGAAAAGTAGGAAACGCTACAGTTACCCTTGCACACAGTAGAACCAAAAACTTAACAGAGGTAACTAAAAAAGCCGATATTATTGTGGCTGCCATTGGTATTCCTGAATTTTTAAAAAGTGATATGGTAAAAGACGGTGTAGTAATTATTGATGTAGGAATTACTCGTGTTGCCGACCCTTCTAAGAAAAGAGGTTTTAGATTGGTAGGTGATGTTGCTTTTAACGAAGTAGCAGAAAAAGCATCGCACATTACACCTGTACCGGGTGGTGTGGGCCCTATGACGATTGCTATGCTGTTAAAAAACACCTTACTAGCTTGCGAACGTAGACAAGAAGAGTGCTAACAAAATACACAACTATATATTACAAAAGACTGCCTAAGGGCGGTCTTTTTTGTTATATACAACTCGTGTTAAACAACAAAAACAGTAATCATTGTAATAATAACAACTTATTTTATACTAATTATTAACACTAAATTATTTAAAACATGGATTATTATTACATATTACTATTGGTTATAGCCGCTTTTTTAGCTATTAAAGAAGAAAAGAAAACAAACAGAAAAAAGCAGTTTCGTTGGATTTATATAGTTTTAATAGGTGTTGCACTTGTGTATAACTTTGGAGAATCTATTGGACAAATGATTTATAAAATATCAAATACTTAATACATCTTAAAACTCCTAAATTAGGATAGCATAACGTAACAACAAATAATGACTTAAGTAGAATAATTTCTGGAATGCTAAGAACTCTAGCTATAAAACTGCTAATGTTCTAAACAAAGGCAACACACTTATCATAATAACATAAAAGACTGCTTCTAAGAGCAGTCTTTTTTTATAGAAAACAGTTTTTACCTTCTTTTACCCAACTATTCAATTACCCTTTTTTGTTATATTAGCTAATATTAAAACACAAAAAAATTCCTAAAATTTAGGTTTAACCTCCTTTCTAGGAATTATAAGAATACTAAAAGTGTTTATATAATTTAATTGTAGTTAATTATGAAAAAGCAAAGAACATGGAAAACAACATTCTGAAGTTTCATATTAATCATGATATTTCTGGAGTTGAGTTAATGAATGCTAATTTCAAATCTAATAAAGCTTCTTTACATTATCATCCTGAATTTATTATTGGTGTAATGGAAAGCGGCATACAGTCTTATTGCCCTAAATCGCCAAAAGAGAAAATAATTTCAAAAGGTCAGATTTCAATGATAAACCCAGAGAGGATTCATAGTAATAAAAATGTTGATGATAAAGGATATAAGTATAGAACTTTTAACATACAGCCAGAAGTTTTCCAAAAAATTGCAAACGATATTAAACAAGACGAAGTTTTTATTCCAAGTTTTGATATGGTTACTGTAAAAGATAAACATCTTAAAACACAATTATTACTCCTACATAATAGCCTCTTTTTAAATCAATTTGATACTATTCAAAATCAAAATAGCTTTTATGAAACGTTTGCTTATCTTATAAAGACTTACAGTTCAAATAAATTAAAAACGAGAAAAGTAAACACCAATTCTATTGTTGCTAACCGTATAAAAGATTATTTACACACCTATTTTGATTCTAAAATAACATTAGAACAATTATCAGAAGTTTCGGGGTTAAGTACTTATTATTTAAATAGAGTTTTTTCAAAATCAATAGGAATTCCTCCTCATAAGTATTTAATGAGTCTAAGACTTAATAAAGCTCAAGAATTACTAAAACTAAAAAACTCTGTTACAGAAGTTGGATATATGGTCGGATTCTTTGATCAAAGTCATTTTACAAGAAATTTTAAATTGTTTTTAGGGATTACACCTAAACAATATCAGTCTTCCTTTTTTTAATAGCAAGATTATACAATTTTTTTAAATCTTCCAGCTTTAGTTTTGTCTCTCAATTAAAAGAGAAATAAAATGGATGTACATAAAATACTCTCTGAAAGAGATGAAACTTTGAATTATGCCGCGCAAAAAGCAATAGTTTTTTTAAATGAGGCACAAAAAAGAGCTATAGAACCAACTCAGGAGGCTCTTAAAAATCTTTCTTTATTAGATCAACCTTTTCCTGAGACACCAATTTCATCCATAAAAGTTATAGAAGAGTTAGAAGATATTGGTAGTAAAGGCGCAATGATTACCATTAGTCCCCGATTTTTTGGGTTCGTAACAGGGGCTAACCTTCCAGTCACTGTTGCAGCTCAATGGCTAGCCGCTGCATGGGATCAATTACCCAATATGGCTGTTCTTTCCCCCTTAGCTTGTAAATTAGAGCAAGTGGCTGAAAAATGGCTAGTCGATGTTTTACATTTACCCAAAGAAACACGTTGTTCGTTTGTAACGGGTACTACAACAGCAGATATGGTTTGTTTACTTGGTGCAAGAAATCATGTTTTGGAACAATATGGATGGGACATTCAAACGAATGGTTTATTTGGAGCCCCTAAAATTAGAGTTCTTGTTGGAGAAGAAGTTCATACTACTATGCTTAGGGCTCTTAGGGCTATAGGTATTGGAAATGCACAAATAGAAAAAATTCCAGTAGATGCTAATGGCGCAATTGATGCTAGCAAACTTCCTGAGTTTAGAGATGAACCAACTATTATTTGTTTACAGGCAGGAAATGTAGATTCAGGAGCTTTTGATCCTTTTGATGTGATTATTGAAAAAGCCAAAAAATATAATGCTTGGGTACATATTGATGGTGCTTTTGGTTTATGGGCAGCTTCAAATTTAAAGTTAAGTTATTTAATGAAAGGCTTTGAGAAAGCAGATTCATGGGCTACAGATGCACATAAATGGTTAAATGTTCCTTATGACTCTGGTATGGCATTTTATAAGGATGAAAACATTATAAAAAAGGCGCTTACTTTGAAGGGAAATTATCTTGTTCAAGGAAACGATGACCCAATGAACAGAACTTTAGAAACTTCTAGAAGAGCAAGAGGAACAGAAGTTTGGGCAGCCTTAAAAAGTTTAGGGAGACAAGGTGTCTCTGATTTGATAGGCAAATCTTGCGATTTAGCTAAGTATTTTGAGCGAAGATTAAGAGAAGAAGGCTTTGAAATCTTAAACAAAGTAGAGCTTAATCAGGTAATGGTTTCTTTTGGTTCTGATGAAAAAACAAAAGCAGTAATAAAAGCTATTCAAAAAGAAGGAACAGCTTGGTTTGGTGGTACGAATTGGCATGGAAGGGAAGCTATGCGAATTAGTACCGTAGGATGGTCAACTACTAAAGAAGATATTGATATGAGTATGGAAGCATTACTTAAAGTAATACGACAATTAGATTCATAAAATAAATATGACAAGACAAAGAGAAGATCAATAAATTCAATATTATAACAGCTATCAGAAGTAAAATGCCTAACTATTTTACTTCTGATGATCTATCCGTAACTTCTTCTTTAGCAAAAGAAAATGGAATTAAATTAAAAAAAACAATTACTTAACTCAAAATTTTAAAGATTAGATCAACTTGGTTTTAGATTTCTTTTATAAAAAAGTTAAATATTATGACAGCACCCAAAAAGTATAAAGATAAAATATTACTTAGAAAACTTAAAACAGAAGACCTTGATAATTATAAGTATTGGAAACATCCAAAGCATAGCTATCATTTATTAAATGGTCCATATTTTAAAAAATCAACCGAAAAAGAAATTGAAAAAGAAACTCAAGCATTGAAACTAAAACTTCTTAACGGAAGTAATGCTTTGGAACATATTAGAATTATTTCTAATAAAAAAAATGAAATGATTGGTGAAGTCAGTTGGTATTGGAAATCAAAAGAAACTAATTGGCTTGAAATAGGTATTGTTATTTTTAATGATAAGTTTTGGAATAAAGGAATTGGCTATATAGCTCTTAAACAATGGATAAATGAAGTTTTTCGAATTAAAGATAATATTGTTAGACTTGGAATTACTACTTGGTCTGGGAATACTAGTATGATTAAACTTGCCCAAAAGTTAAAAATGAAAGAAGAAGCAAGGTACAGAAAGGCTAGAATTGTTAAGGAAGTATATTTCGACTCTGTAAGTTTCGGAATTTTACGTGATGAATGGGAAAATAACAAACGGCAATAAAGTATCTAAAAAACAGCTATTTTGGGTGTTTAAACAACAATCAATTTTATAAACTTTTGGTCAGTATCAAACCGAAAAGTTAGTGCTTTAAATTTCTTACCTTTCTTATACGAGACATTTCAAACTAACTACCCCCTCCTAACACGCAACTTCTTTACCTCTTCAATGGTAAGACCTGTGGAGTCTGCAATGGTATTAGTATCAATACCTTTTCTTTTTAAAGATTTAGCGATTTCAATTGCTTTATTCTTTTCAGCAATTTCAGCAGCCTCTTTTTTAAGACGTTGCTCTAGCACATATTTAGGAACATATTTGGTACTTTTTGCTAACTCTTGTAAAAGGCCAGTATCGGCAAAACTCAAATAGCTTTTATCCGAAATAATTAAATGGTCTATAACATGGGTATTTACTATAATACCTACTTGTATCAACCTATCTGTTAAGTTTTTATCATTTACTGATGGAATTAACTCACCACTTGGGTGGTTATGACATAAAATAATTTTAACCGCTCTTTTTTGCAATGCAAAACTAAACACCTCCATAGGTTCAACCAAAGTAGCATTTACGGTACCTAAACTTATCAACTCAATAAAAAGAATACGGTTGTTGTTTTCTAGCCCTATAACCCAAAAGTGTTCACGGTTTTGGTCTATCTTACTTTCACGAAGCAATATTTTTTGCATTATTCCGTAAATAGCATCGGAATTTAATATTTTTATCTTCTCTTGTTCTGTCAATTTTATGTCCATATCGTAAAAATAGGATTTTTTCAAAGATAGCTTATATAGTTTTTATAGAAAGTAGTTTTTTTAAACAAGCAACTAGCATTTATTTTTTCTTGATAAAAACCGAAACCAACAATCAAAGCAGCACTAAAAAATCACTCCATATCACAGTTCTGTACTTCTTTCCTACTTTCTATATCTTAACGTATACCATAAGTATTGTAACCTTAAAAAATAAAAAAACTCCAAACGTTTGTTTGGAGTTTTCATTTTAAATATGTTTTTGCTGTTTAACAAACACAATGCGACCAATCTAACCCATAAGTATTTAATTGGTGCTCTAAATATAACTGTCTGTCTTCTTCACCTCTCCAGGTAAAGCTACAAAATTGTTCACAAGATGAAAATGGAAATCCACCCTTTACTTCTTGTTGTTCTTTTCTGTTTAATGTTTTACCTAAATTTAAAATTTGTTTTTTCATAATTAAAATTTTACTTTTTTTAAATTCTTGGTCTTTTAAAGACACCCAAGTTTATGTCTATTCTTCGCGAAAATTTGTTTATAAAGATATACATACCTGTTAAAACACTGTATATACCCCTTTTATTTTTTTTATTTTAAACGATAACTTCGGTGCCACTTTCTAGCTCTACAGGCTCTTTTCCTTGTTTAAATAAGCGTGCAGTATAGTTTCCTCGTAATACAATTAAATCTCCATTAACTTCTAGCCAACTACCTTCTCGCAACCCTAAAACTGGTGTTTCATTAAATACATGGTATTCTTTAATACGTGTTTCTCGTGTTTCTCCCATATGAGTAGAATCAGGATTGTGGTCTAAATAATGCGCATTAATATTAAACGGAATAAACCCTAAAGTGGTAAAACTTGGCGGATATACGATAGGCATATCGTTCGTATTCATCATTGTTACTCCACAAATATTGCTTCCTGCACTCGTACCTAAATACGGTGTTCCGTTTTCAACTGCTCTTGTTAAATCGGGTAAAACTTCGTTTTTATACAATTGGTTTACCAGTTCAAACGTATTACCGCCACCTGTAAAAATAGCCTCTGCTTGCTGTATTGCTTTCTTCGGATTATCAAACTCATGTATACCTACAACTTTTTTATGTATTGTTGCAAAAGCCTTACGAGCTACAGCAGTATACTCATCATAGGTTTTTCCACTTGCTCGTGCATACGGTATAAACAATACGGTAGAGGCTTCTTTAAAAAAAGTAGTTAGGGTTGGTAACATATATTCAAGGTACTCACTTCCATGAACAGTAGATGTACTTGCTATAATTAGTTTTTTCATTTTTTCTTTGTTAAATGTTTTACAATTTACTTTTACAAGTGTTAAACAGGTGTCTTACAACCTACTATAAATACTATGCTTTACGAGTATTTATGGCTAAAATATGTAGTTAAAAAGAAACCGTAAAATTTTTAATAAATAAAGTAGGGTTATTCAAGTCCTAGTTGTTTTTGTAGGTGTTATTTTATAAATCAAAAAGCATATAAAACTATGAAAAAATTATTTTTCCTCTTTACCATTACATTTTTATTCTCTTGTTCAGATTCTATTGAAATTCCCATAACTGAAAATGCATCAATAAAACCTGAAGGTACTTGGAGTTTAACGAGCTTAACCTCTGAAACAACCACTAAGGTTACTTCACGTATTTTATCTTATGAAAGTAAATCTAATGTTTATGGAGAAGAATATAACTTTTCGTTTAATTTTTCACAAAACCCTAACAAATATACTACTAAGGGTACGGTGAACATCGTTACTAAAACGAAAATAAATGATACGGTAGAAACTACAAATCACAAAGCTACCGCTGTTCAGGGGTTAAGTGCTGGCAAATGGGAAGTTAGTGGAAATGAACTAATCTTTAAAAATGGTAGTAGCAATGTAATACAATCAAAATTTACTATCGAATCGTTTTCTAAAAACAGCATGGTATTAAAACAAGACTTATCTGAAAACAAAACAGAGAACAACGACGTTATTACAATTACAGGAACAGCAACTCTAGTATTAGAAAAATAAAGGATGCTACAAGTATTAAAAATTACAAGACCAACTAAAAGTTACTTTTTAGTTGGTCTTTTTTTTATTTAACAAAAGTTTACAAACTTCTTAAAACATTTTTAAGACTGCTTGGTGGTTTATTTGTAATATGAGAAAATGGTTACTTGTTCTTTTTAGTTGCTTTTCTTGCGTGGTTATCGCACAAAACACACCAAAAATTATAACTGGTACTGTGTTTATAGATAGTATTGCTACCCAAGATGTACACATTATTAATAAAAAACTAGCTATTGGCGCTGTTTCTAATCAAAACGGACGCTTTGAAATTCTAGCTACCGAAAACAACGTCTTACTAATTTCTCACCTTAATTTAGAATATAAAGAAGTTACCATTACTAAAGAGCATATGAAAACCAAAAACATAGTTGTTTTTGTTGATAGTAAAACACATATGTTAGAGGAAGTTGTGTTAGAAAAACAAAAAAGTATTTTAGAAATTGATAGCGATATACTTACCAATGCTCCTGTTGTTAATGCCAGTACCTTAAAACTACCTTATGCCAACGTAACACCTACAAAAGACGAAAAAACAGTAAAAATAGCATCAGGTGTAGCCGTGAGCTTAACAGGACTTATAAATGCCCTTAATGGAACAAACAAACGAAAAAAGCAATTAAAAAAAATTACTGTTGAAGATAAAAGCATTGAAAAAATTAGAAAACACTTTACAGATGGTTTTTTTATACGACAACTAAAAATAAAGAAAGAACATATTAATCAGTTTTTACAAGCCTGTATTTCTAAAGGAATTATAAACTTGTATACTAAAGACAAAGTTTTAGAACTTACTGCTGTTTTAATTGAAAACAGTAAAACCTCCCCTTACCTACTGGAAAATGAAAATATAAGAGTTACCAAAAAATAATTGCATGATAAAACAACTACCCATTACACTTTTACTTTTAATTACTTTAGGTGCTACCGCTCAAAAAAAACGGACGTTCTTATACGGTCTTTTAATCGACGAGCTTGGGGTTATACCCAATGCCCACGTAATTAACCTTACGACCAAGCAAGGTACATTTAGCAACGATATAGGTAAATTTAGAATTTTAGCAAAACCTAGCGATAGCTTACAAATTTCCTTTGTAGGATACCAAACTAAAAAGATTGAGGTTACGAGTCTTCATTTTGGGATGGAAGAAAATGAGATAAAACTAATGAAAGCTCCATTTGAACTAGAGGAAGTGGAAATAAAAAAACACAACTTAATTGGTTCTATAGCTATAGATATAAAACAAACACCTAAAGATATTGGCATGGAAAAAGCTAAAAAAGCGCTAGATTTTTCTAAGATTGATTTTAGTGAAAAAGTAATTTTAGAAATTGATGAAATGGATAGATCACAAGCTCCTAATATGAGAAAAACCACAGACCCTACAGCTAATTTTGCAGGCGTAGGTACCAGTTTTAGCTCTGGCCTTGATGCATACTCACAGCGGCTTAAAAAAACCCGAAAAACAATAAAATATAAAGAACGTTTTCCGAAAATGCTACTCTCTGACTTTGGAGAACACTTCTTTTTTAAAGAACTAAGCATACCCAAAGACAGGTACCTCCATTTTTTAGAATATTGTAACCCGCTAGGTATAGAAAAGTTGTATAAAGAAAAACAACTTTTAAAAGTGATTGCTATCTTACAACAAGAAAGTAAAAGCTACTTAAAAGTAATTAACGAAAAAGAATAAGACCAACTGCTTTTAAATAATATAGTTACCAAACACATGAAAAACATACTCCCTTCAATTATTTGTCTGTTTTTAATAATAAAAGTCACAGCACAAGAAAACAGAAAATTCTTTTATGCTACCCTACAAGACGAAGTAAGTGCTATTGCTAATGCACATGTTATTAACCTAAATACGAAACAAGGAACTTTTACGAATAATAATGGTGAGTTTAGGGTTTTAGCCAAAGCAAATGACACTTTACAAATTTCGTTTGTGGGTTATGAGACTAAAAACTTTGTAGTAGATGTCAATCACTTCGGAATGCAAGAAAATTACATTCAACTAAAAAAAGTACCTATTGAATTGGACGAGATAGCCATAAAAAAACATAATTTACTCGGCCATATTACTTCTGATACCAAACACATAAAATCTAAAAAAGAAATAAACGCTGAAACATTAAACCTACCCTTTGCCGGTTCTAGAATACTTACGCCTGCTGAAAGAAGACTACATACTGCTACTTCAAGTTATGGAGGAATCGCAATTGACCCCTTACTGAATTGGATTTCTGGCAGGATAAAAAAACTAAAAAAATTTAAAGCTATTGAAGACAAAGAAAAAAGAATCGAACATATACGCAACAACTACCACATACTTATTGAATATGAGTTAAAAATACTAAAGGAAGATATTGATCGGTTTATCTATTTTGTTGAATCTGCTAACGATTTTACTCCCTCTTTCTTGCACAATGAAGTTACCATGATACTGTTTTTACAAAAGAAATCAGACGAATTTAAAAAGCTAAACCCCAAAAACTATAAGTAAAATACTCCCCTTGTCATTTGGTTATTTAGGCGATACTTTCTTAAATATTTTGTACCTTTAGGTGTAACTGTAAACTAACCCTATAAATACCATGAAAAAAGCACTATTTGCCTTATTATTTTTATCTCAACTATCATTCTCACAAGAAGAACGAAAAACACTTTTTGGAATTGTGTATGATGAAAATGGGGTGTTAGAAAATGCTCATATTGTTAACTTTTCAACAAATCAAGCTACATTTTCTAATGAAAAAGGGGAATATCGACTTTTTGCCAGACCTACAGATTCTATTAGGTATAGTAGTATTGGTTATAAAACCATTTATGAAAAACTAACCAAAGCAGATTTTAATACGTATAGAAAAAGAACAACTCTTGAAAAACAAGACTATGAACTCGATGAAGTGTTATTAAGAAACAACGAATTATCGGGTGAGTTAGTCAAAGATCTTAAAAAAGTAAAACGAGATAAAAACTTAGCAATAGCTAGTAATGCTACCGACTTTTCTAATGTTAATTACACTAATTACCATTCAGATGATTACATAAGCAAACACGTAAAGCCTACTGTGGTTAACGTTGATCCTACCAAAGCCTTTGAAGGTATGGGTACTACCAATACGTTTCCTGTGAAAGACTCAGAAAAACTATGGAAACTTCGTAAAGAATTAGCTTTTAAAGAAAGCATGCCTACAAAACTACTTAATGAATTAGGTGAAGACTTCTTTTTTGGTGAGCTTAAAATACCTGTAGATAAATACTATCACTTTTTAGAATATTGTAATCCCTTAGGTATAGAAAAACTATACCAAGATCGTGAAGTGTTAAAAGTGATAAAAATATTTAGAAAAGAACATACAGAGTACCTTAAAATTATTGAAAAATACTAATTTGGCGCAATAATTGATTTTTAATCAACCATGAAAAAACTTGTTGTCCTTTTATTTATACTTCCTTTACTATCATTTACCTTACATAAATACTATGTTGCATTAACCGAGATTGAATACAGAGAAGATACACGTAGTATACAAATGATTATGAATGTTTTTATGGATGATATTGAGCTTGCCATTAATAAAGATTATGATACCAACTTACAAATTGCTACCAAAAATGAGTTGAAGTTAATTGATGACCTTTTTTACAAATACTTAAAAGCGCATTTTAAAATTACTATTAACAATAAAGAAAAAACCTATAAATTTATAGGTAAAGAATACGAAGGAGATATTGTTTACTTTTATTTAGAAATTGAAAATGTTTCGTTGCCTAAATCAATAAACGTGGAAAACACTATTTTAGTAGACCACTTCCCCGATCAACAAAACCTTATTAAAGCAACTGTTAAAAAAGAACGCAAAAGTTTGTTTTTATCGAGTGATAATGATAAAGGTTTGTTAAATTTTTAATAAAGCCTCTTTTATAGTAATAAGATTTCATTAACTTTCCGCTTATTTATTCAAAAACTAATAAGCATATAATGAGAAAATATTCTACGCTACTATTTTCAGCGCTCTTTGTATCTGCTTCTTTATTTGCCCAAGAAGCTCCTAAAAAAGAACGTCAACAAGGTCATACCGATCAAAACAAATTCCGACAATTAAAAGATGTACTAGCAACTCCTAACGATCAACGTACTGCATCAGGAGCTCCAGGACATGCTTACACACAACAAAAAGTTGATTACGTAATGAACTTACGTTTAGATGAAGCTACAGATAGATTGTATGGAGACGAAGATATTACTTACCACAATAATTCTAAAGACCATTTAGAGTATTTATGGTTACAGCTAGATCAAAATATGCGAGCTCCAGATTCTAAATCGCCTTTAGCAGAATCTAAAAGTGTTGCTGGTTTTCAAACTCCAGATAAATTTGTGAGTGAAAACATGGGCAAGCCTAAAGCCTTTGGTTTTAATATTGAAGCTGTAAAGTATGCTGATGGTAGAGACTTACCTTATACCATTAATCGTACAATGATGCGTATTAACTTACCTAAGCCATTAGCTCCAGGTGAAGTTTTTAAATTTAAAATTAAGTGGAACTACTTAATTAACAATTCTGTTGAAGATGGTGGGCGTTCAGGTTTTGAATCTTTTCCCGATGGAAATAAAAACTATACCATTGCTCAATTCTTTCCAAGACTGTGCGTATACAATAATGTAGAAGGATGGCAAAACATGCAATTCTGGGGTCGTAGTGAATGGGCTTTAGAGTTTGGTGATTACGATGTAAAAATTACCGTTCCTGCAGATCATATTTTAGATGCTACTGGTGAGTTACAAAATGAAAAAGAGGTTTTAAGCAAAGAGCAACGTAAGCGTTTTGAAAAAGCTAGAAAATCGTATAAAAATCCTGTTTTTATTGTTTCTCAAAAAGAGGCTGAAGAAAACGAGAAGCAAGGCACTACCCAAACTAAAACTTGGCATTTCAAAGCAAACCAAGTACGTGACTTTGCCTTTGCTTCATCAAGAAAATATATTTGGGATGCGATGGCAGTAAACATTAACGGTAAAACTGTTATGGCTGTGTCTTTATACCCAAAAGAAGGAAATCCGTTATGGGAAGAGCATTCAACTCGTGTAGTTGCTAATACCTTAGAAGAGTACTCTAAAATGACTTTCGATTATCCATATTCTAAGGCGGTATCTGTACACGCAAAGCGCCAAGGAATGGAGTACCCTATGATTTGTTTTAACTACGGACGTCCAAACCCTGACGGAACGTATTCTGATAGAGTTAAAAACGGAATGATTGGGGTAATTACTCATGAGGTTGGTCATAACTTCTTCCCTATGATTGTAAATTCAGATGAGCGCCAATGGACTTGGATGGATGAGGGACTAAACTCTTTTGTAGAAATTTTAGCGGAACTAGATTACGATCCAAACTTCAATACAGGTAACTTACCTAAAGACATTGTTCGTTATATGAGCTTAGATCAAAATAGATTGAGTCCTATTATGTCTCAAGGAGATTATGTACATAATTTCGGTCCTAATGCTTATACCAAACCAGCCGCTGGTTTATATATGTTACGTCAAACAATTATGGGACCTGAATTATTCGATTATGCCTTTAGAACCTATTCTAAAAGATGGATGTTTAAGCACCCTACTCCTGCCGATTTCTTTAGAACAATGGAAGATGCTTCAGGAATGGACTTAGATTGGTTTTGGAGAGGTTGGTTCTATACAACTGATTATACTGATATTGGAATTAAAGAGGTTAAGCCTTTATATTTAACCAATAAGCCAAACGAAGAAACTAAGAAATTACAACAACAGTATCCTTCTTACTTTGCTCAATTAGGTAAATTAGTATACTTAACTACTGATAAAGAAGATGCTGATAAATCTGAAGTTGAAGCATATATTAAAGGATTATCATCTGATAAAAAAGCTAGCTTACAAGACATTCCTAACTATATGTATCAGGTTGAATTTGAAAAACCAGGAGGCTTAGTTATGCCTATTATTGTAGAGTTAACATATGCTGACGGTTCTAAAAAACGTGAAACTTTCCCAGCTCAAATATGGAAGAAAGATGAGCGTAAAGTATACCGAGTGTTTACTTCATCACAAGAAATAAAAAGTATTGTTGTAGATCCTGATTTAGAAACTGCCGATATTGATACGTCAAACAACAGCTGGCCTAAACAAACAACAAACAAGTTTGATGCTTTTAAAAACAAAGCAAAAAATTAATACGTTTTACCAAAACCTAGTCATAAAAAAAGCAGCCTTTTAGGCTGCTTTTTTTATGTACCGTCTTATTATTATTTGCTAAATAACTTATTTACCTCTTCATAAGTTAGTAATTTAGAAACCGTCATAATATCTGGGTCTCTACTTACATACTGTTGAATTTGCAGCACAACAATTCCATCAACTTTTGTATATTTTAACCAAATTACATCACCATTTGCCTTAATTTTATATGGATCTCTAGGGTTTTCTTCAAAGCCTTTTATCATTATTTGATATAGCTTTTCTACATCGTTATCTAAGTTTTTAAATGAAAAATGAACATACTCATGAATAGGATCGTTGATATTCTTATAATAAAAATTATACGCTTCATTTCCTATTTTTTCCAAGTAAACATATTCTATTTTCCCTACTATTTCAGTTTTTGTGGTTTCAATAAATTCAATTTGAGAATACGAGGCTACAGAAAATAAAAGACCTGCTAATAAAAGAAGTTTTTTCATAAAGTTTAAGGGTTTAAGTTTGATATTGTTTTTAATTTTTTAAATATAACTAAAACAACAACGCTTTTTACTTATAAAAAGTATTTTATACTTTTAATTATCTTCTAAATCTTACCTTTAAAATTATTAATTATGTTTACACTAGCTTTTTTTTCTACTAATACGCTATAAACCATTAAAAAAGAATAAAACAAGCAACAACTAAATAGCTAAAAATATTTAAATATTTTTTATTTTGCAGTGCTAAATAATTCGTTAAGCTTTCTAATAAATCATGTTAAAACAAATCTCATTTTTCTTCTTAGTCCTTTTTACTTGTTTTGTTTCCTTTGCTCAAACAATAAAGAAGTATCGTGAAAGTGATTTAAAAGATTTTAAAAATAAGTTTTACCAAAATAGAGAAATTGGTGTTGACAGCTCACTGTATTACATGAACAGACTTATAGAGAGTAATGACATTGCTTATAAAACTTTTGGATATGCCGCCACAGAATATTTAAAAGTAAGAGAGAAACAGGCTATAAATATTCCTTTTAAAGACAGTATAAATAAATACCTTCCTAAAATTGCCAAAACCAATAAAAATTACACTTTATTATTTGACATCCATATTTTACTAGGTAATACTAATAAAAGAAGAAAGTTAATTAAACCAGCTTTACAAAATTATATCACCGCAGAAAATTATGCTTTATTAGCTAAAGATATTAATCGAACCATTAAAATAAAAGGAAATATAGCACTTATTTATCAAGATATGGAAGAGCTTGACAAAGCGCTAAATAAAGCTAAAGAAACCCTTGAGCTTATAGAAACGAATAAAGAAATTCTTTCAAACAAATACTACAGTAGTAAGTATAAAAGAATGTTTAATGTTGCTGCTATTTATGCCTCCTTATATAAAAATGATAAGGATAAACATCAATACGCAGACTCTTCATTACATTACTATAATTCCCTATTAGAAACAAAAGAGTTCAATCTTAACAGCTATTATACAGGTAAGGTTTATTACGGTATGGGTACTGTTTATACCTTAAAAGAAGCATACTCTAAAGCCAGTTCTTACCTTGAAAAAAGCTTAGTGTTATTTACAAAAAGTAAATCACAATCTTATTTATATAAAAGTTATTACAATAACGGTTTAAATTATTATAATTTAAATAAATTAGAAAAGGCTAAACAAAACTTTTTAGCTGCTCTCAGTATAAAAAAAGATACCATTTTAGATGATAATTACATTAAAATGCATGGATATCTTTCGCAAATTTACACTTATCAAAATAAAGTAGATTCTGCCAATTATTACTTAAACACCTACATACGAAACCATTCTAAAGTTTCATCGAGAGATAGAGAGCAATTTAAAGAAGCAATTAAAATTGATTTTGATCAAAAAATAAAAGATTTAAAAGAAGATAGTACTAAAAAGAGTTTTTACTACGAAATTATAGTTATTAGTTTGATAACTATAGTATTGTTTATTTCTTTTTTAGTGTTTAAAAACGCTAAAGAAAAAAAGAGAACAAAGAAAAAATTAAATGATCTGTTAGAAAAAATTTCAAAAAAAGAAGACCTAACTGAAAAATCTTTTTCGCTATCGAATCCATTAAAAATAAAAGACGAACAACACCAACAAATTATAAATGGCTTATTAAAAATAGAAGAAAAAAAGTACTTTTTAAAAGAAGAATTTAATTTATATAATGCGGCAAAAAAAATAGGAACTAATACTACCTACTTATCAAAAATCATTAAAGATTATAAAAAAATGAGTTTTAATGATTATACAAATGAGTTGCGAATTAATTATATTATTGGTGTATTAAGCAATGACAAAAAAGTGAGGTCTTATACAACACAAGCTATTGGAGAAATAGCTGGCTATAAAAATGCTAAATCTTTTACTCGAATATTTAAAAAGCATATAGGAATAACTCCTTATCAATTTATAGAAAAAATCAATAAAGAGTTATAGTGTTTCTTGCAAGTATCTTAAACTCTTAATTTGTTTTTACCATCGTAGCATTTATCTTTTGTACTACCTGAAGGTAACGTAAAACAGTCTTCTTCTCCATCTGTATCGGGGCCTCCAAAATCTACTTTATTGGCAGGTATCTCAACTGGATCTCCTGCAAATATTTTAATCTTTTCTTCTGTTGTTAATTCGTACTTTGTTAATAACTCAATAGATAAACGTTTCATAAGTTTTAATTTTTCTGTTTAGGTAAAGTTAATTTTTTTTATCTATTCTTTTTCCTTTACCAACCTTTACACACACACAAACAATCCAACACGCTAAAAAACAAATACTTAACCACTAATCAATAGTGCTATTTTTTTTAAATAGTACCTGCTTTTTTCTTAAATAGTCACTTAGTACTTTTCTTTTGTTCTATCTATTTTTTAATATTTGGGATACATAATTCTTAAATGCGGCTCCTGAAAAGCATATAATATAGAGTAAGGAAAACTAAAATTAATTAACCATGTTAAAATCAATTTCAAATTTTGGAAACGTTTTGAATAAATCGGAACAAAGAGAAATTAATGGGGGACAAATTGTTTGCCCTAGAGGAACTTATTTAAAATGTAATTGGATAAGATGTTGGTGTGAACCAGAATATGTTGAAGAATTACCTGTAGACTTTGACCACTAAAAATTATCAATAACTAAAACTAAATAATCATGTTAAAATCAATTGTAAACTTAGGAAGCGTTTTGAATAAATCGGAACAAAGAAAAGTTAATGGGGGACAAATATCTTGCCCTAGAGGGCAAGTACTAAGATGTAACTGGTTAGGCTGCTGGTGTGAAGCTGAAATAGTTGATACACCTGAAGAATTTAAAAAATAAAAGCCTCTTATCAAAACCTCTTACATAGTACAACCAGTACCTTCAAAGGTACTGGTTGTTTTTTATAAAAGTTCTCATCAACAAAAATTGCTAGGCTAACTTTTTTGCTTTTTTAACTTTTTGCTTGGTAAGCGCTATATCAATTACCTCACTCATATCAGTTACATAATGGAATGTTAATCCTTTTAAGTAGCTTTCTTTTATTTCTTCTATATCTTTTTTATTATCAGCACACAAAATAATTTCTTTAATATTTGCTCGTTTTGCTGCTAATATTTTTTCTTTAATTCCTCCTACTGGAAGTACCTTTCCGCGTAGCGTAATCTCTCCAGTCATGGCCAATTTATTTTTCACTTTACGCTGTGTAAATACAGAGACTAAAGAAGTTAACATAGTAATACCTGCACTTGGTCCATCTTTAGGTGTAGCTCCTTCTGGCACATGAATGTGTACATCATACTTATCTAATACTTCAGGATTAATTCCAAATTCTTCAGCATTAGATTTTATATATTTCATTGCAATTGTTGAAGACTCTTTCATTACGGTTCCTAAATTACCGGTAATTGAAAGATTCCCTTTTCCTTTAGATATAATAGATTCTATAAATAGTATATCTCCTCCAACGCTTGTCCAAGCTAATCCTGTAACAACCCCTGCTACATCGTTATTTTCATACTTATCACGTTCTAAACGAGCAGGTCCTAAAATAGTTTCTATATCTTCATTTGTCAAAACAACATTGTACTCCTCTTCCATCGCAATAGATTTTGCGGCAAAACGAACTACTTTTGCTACTTGTTTTTCTAAACCACGAACTCCAGACTCTCTGGTATATCCTTCAACTATTTTTTCTATTTGTTTTTTACCTACCGTTAAATGCTCTTTTGATAATCCGTGCTCTTTTAACTGCTTTGGGAACAAGTATTTTTTTGCTATTTCTACCTTCTCTTCAATAGTATACCCCGTTACGTTTATAATTTCCATACGATCACGTAAGGCCCATGGAATTTGATTAATATTATTAGCAGTGGCTATGAATAATACTTTAGAAAGATCGTAGCCAACTTCTAAATAATTATCGTAAAAGGCAGTGTTTTGTTCAGGGTCTAATACTTCTAACATTGCTGAAGAAGGATCTCCTTGATGGCTTTGACTTAACTTGTCTATTTCGTCTAACACAAATACAGGATTTGAAGTTCCTGCTTTTTTAATATTTTGAATCAAACGCCCTGGCATCGCCCCAATATAAGTTTTACGATGCCCTCTAATTTCAGCTTCATCACGTAAACCACCTAAAGACATGCGTACGTACTTACGCCCTAATGCTTCAGCTACCGATTTACCTAATGATGTTTTACCTACTCCTGGAGGCCCATACAAACAAATAATTGGCGATTTCATATCTCCACGTAATTTTAAAACAGCCAAATGCTCTATAATACGTTCTTTTACTTTTTCTAAGCCAAAGTGATCTCTATCTAATATTTTTTGAGCTCTTTTTAAGTCAAACTTATCTTTAGAGTATTCACTCCAAGGTAACTCTAACATTAACTCTAAATAGTTACGTTGTACGCCATATTCCGCCATTTGTGGGTTCATACGTCTTAAACGACTCAACTCTTTCTCAAAAGTTTCTCCAACTTCTTTATTCCATTTCTTAGCCTTAGCCTTAGTACGCATTTCATCTAGCTCTTGCTCATGAGAAACACCACCTAATTCATCTTGAATGGTTTTTAACTGTTGGTTTAAGTAATATTCACGTTGTTGCTTGTCTAAATCGGAACGTGTTTTAGATTGAATATCGTTACGTAATTGTAACTTTTGAAGCTCTTTATCTAAATTCTTTAACGTTAATAACGCACGTTCTTTTAAATTGTCTTTCTCAAGTAACACCTGCTTTTGCGATACACTTAATTCCATGTTTGATGAAATAAAATTCACCAAAAATGAGCTAGATTGAATGTTTTTAATCGCAAAAGATGCTTCCGAAGGTAGCATAGGATTTTCTTTAATTACCTCTAACGCTAAGTCTTTAATCGACTCGATAATTGCATCAAACTCTTTTTGATCGTCAATTTCTCGCTCATCAACTGCTTCTTTTACTTTAGCCTTTAAGTAAGGTTCTTCTTGAATAACTTCTTCAATCTCGAAACGCTTTTTACCTTGAATGATTACAGTTGTATTACCATCGGGCATTTTTAATACACGCAATATTTGTGCAACAACACCTGTTTGATAAATATCATCTATTCCTGGGTCTTCTACTTCACTATCTTTTTGGGCAACTACCCCTACAACTTTATCTCCTTTATTAGCATCTTTAATCAACTGAATAGATTTATCTCTACCCGCTGTAATTGGAATTACAACTCCAGGAAATAAAACAGTGTTACGCAACGGAAGAATTGGTAACTCTTCAGGAATACTTTCTTGATTTATTAATTCTTCGTCCTCTGGTGTTAGTAATGGGATTAATTCAGAATCTTCATTAAAAACATCTTGAAGCGACAAATTGTCTAAGTGTAATATTTTTGATTTGCTCATATCTTATTTATGTCTGTCATAGTGGCACTTTCGTTTTTTCTCCTGAAATAAAACCACTTTTTTAATATCGTAATTCATTGATAAACAAAAGAATACACAACCCTTCCTATCTATCGTGTTATCTATATTTCAATTCTTATGCCAACAAAAGTCATAAATAACTTAATTTGTAACTTATTTTATTTTCAATCGTCTTATTAATATTATATTTCAACAAAAACTAACCCAAAATGAAATTTAAATTTTTAATCCTTTCACTTATCTTATTGCTTGCTAATTGTACTTCTAAAACAAATACTCCTGAGTTTATAGAAAAAGCTGCTGGACGCTATTACTTTAATGCTGATGAAATTATAGAAGTTACGTTTAATGAAGACAACAAATTACTTGTAAAGTGGCGTAAGCAAAATTTGGAACCTTTAAAGGTAAACGACTCTTCTTTTTACGTTAGAGAATTGAATGAAAAACTAATTTTTAACACTACTGAAAACAAGATAGAATTAGCTGAAAAGCGCGAGCATGAAGGTGAAAAATTTGTCTTTAAAAAATTAAAAAAAGGAGAAAAAACTCCTAGTGAACATTTAGCAGAAGGTAATTTTGAAGCTGCTTTAAAAGGTTACAAGTCTATAAAAGAAAAAGACAGCTTAAGCCCTGTTATTAAAGAACGAAATTTGAACAAGTTAGGGTACCAGTATCTTAGAAAAGATGAGTTTGAAAATGCTATAAATGTCTTTAAAATTAATATCGAATTATACCCTAATAGCTCTAACACCTATGATAGTACTGGAGATGCTTATGCCAAAATGAAAGATACTGTTAAAGCTATTGAGTACTATAAAAAGGCCCTTGCCATCAATCCTGAAAATAGTAGTTCTAAACGAAGTTTAGCAAAGTTAACTTCAGAAAGTGAAGAGTAATATGGAAAAGTTAAAATACCCAATTGGTAAACCTGAGATTCCAAATAATATTTCTTCTGAAGACCTTGCTACATGGATTGAAACTCTAGAATTTTTCCCAGAAAAACTGAATAAATTGGTTTCTAATTTATCTGAAAAACAATTAGATACAACCTATAGAGAGGAGGGTTGGACAATCAGACAAGTGATTCATCATTGTGCAGACAGTCATCATAACTCCTACACACGTTTTAAATGGGCTCTTACGGAAGATAAACCAGTTATAAAGGCTTATTTTGAAGACCGTTGGGCAGAACTATTCGACTCTAAAAAAGCTCCTATACAACTTTCTTTAGATACACTAAAGGCATTACATACTAAATGGGTTTACTTCTTAAAAGGTTTAACTGAAGAAGACTTAAACAAATCGTTTATCCATCCTGATGGAAATGAAGAAGTGAGTTTAAAAGAAAATATTGGAATTTATGCATGGCATTGCAACCACCATTATGCCCATATTGAACAATTATTAATCAGGAAAAATTGGAATTAAAGATTCATTCTTTTAAAGTAAAATTAGCATAGCTATACCTATAAAAACCACTATTTGTGCCCATTTTAGGTATGTTCCTACCTTTTTGTGTTGCTTTAAATACTCTGATATCTTTCCTGCCAATATAGCAATGGAAGAAAATATTAAGAAAGATGTTACAATAAACAAACCTCCTAATACATAAAATTGGAGTACGTTTGACAAGCTGTCAGAAAACAAAAACTGTGGAAAAAAAGCCAAAAAGAAAATGGTTACTTTCGGATTTAATACATTCATCCAAAAACCTGTTTTGAATAATTGTAAGGTTGATTTTTTCTGTACATGCTCTGTTGAAAAGGCAATTTTAGCATCACTTTTATACACCTGATAGGCTAAATACAGTAAATATCCTGCTCCAAATAGCTTGATGATAAAAAATAAATTCGGGTTTTGTTTGATGATTTCCGATACGCCAAAAGCCACCAAAGTTGTATGAATGATACATCCTGTCATTAAACCAGCAACCGTAGCTAATCCATATTTTTTACCATTGACAATACTTTGTGTTAAGACAAAAATATTATCAGGACCTGGCGAAAATGCTAAGGTAGCCGTAGCTAATACAAAAGATATAAGGGTTTCTAGCATAAGTTAACTTTCAGCTAAAATAGCCTTATTGATTCTTTTTACCAAGCTTGGTCCTTCGTAAATGAATCCTGTATAAATTTGTACCAAATCTGCACCTGCTTTTAGCTTTTCTAAAGCATCATTTTCAGAATGGATACCTCCTACTCCAATAATAGGAAATGCTTTGTTAGAATTATCCGTTAAGTATTGAATTACTTTGGTACTTCTATCTTTAACTGGTTGTCCGCTTACTCCTCCATTACCTATTTCTTGCAAACGCTCTTTAGAAGCCTTTAAATTATCTCTATTTACTGAGGTATTCGATGCTATCACACCATCAATTTTAGTTTCAGCAACCAATTCAATAATTTCATCTAATTGTTGGTTGTTCAAGTCTGGAGCTATTTTTAATAAGATTGGTTTTTGTTGTGCTTCTGCATTATTTAATTTCTGAACTTCTGTAATTAATTCCTTTAAATAATCAGCATCTTCAAGTTTAGCATGACTCGATACGTTTGGACAACTTACATTCAGCACAAAATAATCTACATACGGATGCAATCCTTTAAAACACGCTACATAGTCTTCAGTATAATTTTCAGGAGCTGTATTGGTATTTTTCCCAATGTTTCCCCCTATAATGATTTTTCCTTTGTTCTTTTTTAATTGTTCAATCGCTGCTTCTAATCCTTCGTTATTAAATCCCATTCGGTTAATGATTCCTTTATCATCTTTTAGACGGAATAAACGTTTTTTAGGATTACCTACTTGCCCCTTTGGTGTAACCGTACCAATTTCCACAAAACCAAAACCAAAATCTGCCAATTCATTATACAAAACTGCATTTTTATCAAATCCTGCTGCTAATCCTACTGGATTTTTAAAGGTTAACCCGAACAAGTTACGCTCTAACTTTTTATCATTTACTTGATACATTCCTCTAAAAATAGATGGAACACCTGGTATTTTTGATAAAAATTTAACTAGCGAAAAAGTAAAATGGTGAATCTTTTCTGGATCAAAAAGGAAGAATATTGGGCGAATCAGTAATTTGTACATCGGTTTTAATTATAATCTTTCGTTTATTAAATATAAAAAAAGCTCCAAAAATGGAGCTTTTGAATTATCGTAATACAGCATCTAAATTCTTTTCGAATGTTTGCTGTAGTTTCTGCATTATTTTGTCTATTTGCTTGTCTGCTAATGTTTTGTTTTCATCTTGTAACACAAAGCTTACTGCATACGACTTTTTACCTTCTGGTAATTTGTCTCCTTCATACACATCAAACAAATCTACTTCTTTTAAAAGCTTTCTTTCTGATTGGAATGCTAAGTTATAAATCTCTTTGAATTCAACTTTATTATCCAATAACAATGCTAAATCACGTTTTACAGCTGGAAACTTAGGTAAATCGGCTACTTTTATGTTTTTCTTACCTACTAAATCTAAAATATTCTGCCAGTTAAAGTCTGCAAACAATACCTCTTGTTTTATTGAAAACTCTTTTAAAATCGCTCTTTTAACAACTCCTAACTCTACTAGCTTCGTTTTTCCTAAACTTAACGTAATTCCTTCAGAAAATACATCTGATTTTGTTGGTGTAGTTTTTAATTTATCAATTCCTAAACGACTTAGCAATGCTGTTACAATCCCTTTAACATAAAAGAAATCTGATGTCTGTGTAGCTACCTTCCAGCTATCTTGTGTTTTATTACCTGTAACAAATAACGTTAAATGCTTGTCTTCTTGGTATCCGCTTTCATACTTATGATACGTCTTACCAAACTCGTAAAATTTTAATGAATTGTTCTTTCTATTAATATTGTATGCAACCGACTCTAAACCACTAAATAGTAACGATTGACGCATTACTTTTAAGTCGTTACTTAACGGATTGAGCATTTCTACGTTAAAATCAGCATTTAAGTTATCAGATAGCTCAATATAGTCTGCCTTTGTTAACGAGTTAGCCATGGTTTCGTTAAACCCTAACGATGTTAACTGGTCTGCTACAATGTTTTCAATTTTTACGTTTTTATCACTATCAAAAGAAATAGACGTGTTTAATTTATGAGAAAACTCTACATTATTATATCCGTAAACACGCAAGATCTCTTCTATAATATCTGCCTCACGTTGTACATCTACTCTATAAGAAGGTACTACTAAACCTAAACCTGCTTCTGTAACACTATTAATTTTAATGTCTAATGACGCTAAAATCTTTTTAATCGTTTCTTTAGGTATTTCCTGCCCTATTAATTTATACGCATTTTCAAAGGATAAAAACACTTCAAAATCTTCAAGCTTTACAGGATAAAAATCTAAAATATCCGAAGACATTTTTCCTCCTGCATACTCTTCTATCAATAAAGCAGCACGTTTTAAGGCATATTTTGTAGTATTGATGTCAATACCTCTCTCAAAACGGAAAGAAGCATCTGTATTTAACCCGTGACGTTTTGCCGTTTTTCGAACCGAAACCGGATTAAAATAAGCGCTTTCTAAGAAAATTGATGTTGTATGTTCTGTTACTCCTGATTTTGCTCCACCAAACACACCTCCGATACATAACGGATTTTCATCTGCATCACAAATCATAATATCTTCAGAAGACAACTCTCTTTCTACATCATCTAACGTAGTAAACTTAGTACCTTCTTCTAAAGTTTTTACGACTACTTTACCACCTCTAATTTTAGAAGCATCAAAAGCGTGTAAGGGTTGTCCTAATTCATGTAGCACATAGTTTGTAATGTCTACAATATTATTTTTTGGAGTCAATCCAATTGCTTTTAATCTATTTTGAATCCATTCTGGTGATTCTTTTACCTCTACATCGGTGATAGTAATACCACAATAACGAGGCGCTAAATCTTTATCTTCTACTTCGATATCAATTTTGTGAGTACGCTCATCAACATGAAAATCTGAAACAGATGGAGAAATCAACTCTATACTAGTTCCTTGCTGAATTAATCCAGCTCTTAAATCGCGAGCAACACCATAATGACTCATAGCATCTGCACGGTTTGGTGTTAAACCAATTTCAAAAACATGATCTGTTTCAATGTTAAAAACTTCCGAACAAGGAGTACCAGGAACCAAACTTTCATCTAAAATCATAATACCGTCATGACTTTGCCCTAAGCCTAATTCGTCTTCGGCACAAATCATTCCATGACTTTCTTCTCCTCTTATCTTTCCTTTTTTAATTTTAAAGCCTTCTCCTTTTTCATCATACAAGATAGTACCAACAGTAGCTACAGGAACTTTTTGTCCTGCCGCAACATTTGGTGCTCCACATACAATTTGCACAGGAGAACCATTTCCTAAATCAACAGTAGTAACCTTTAACTTGTCTGCATTTGCATGCTTTTCACAAGTTAAAACTTCACCTACAACTACCCCTTTTAGGCTTCCTTTAATACTCTCTACAGTTTCTATTCCTTCAACTTCAAGACCTAAATCAGTTAATAACTCACCTGTTTTCTCTGCCTCCCAGTCTGTCTGTAAAAATTGTTGTAACCAATTGTATGATATCTTCATAATCAATCTCTAATTTTAGCGTGCAAATTTACGTAAAATAAAGGAAAAACTATAAACTAGTTCTCTACAAAAGATATACAATTGATTATTAACCTTTTGGTAACATTGGAAAATTATATTTTTTATTGATTTGTAGCGAGTTAACAAAATTTTAACATTTTAAACACAAATTATGAAACATAAACTACTCTTCTTTTTTTTGATAGCTTCGCTAGCTGTTTTTTCACAAGTCCCTTCCTATTATAACGATGTAAACTTAAACTTGTCTGGGACTGCATTAAAAAATGAACTGGCTACTAAAATTATCAATACACACACTACGAACTTATCGTATACTCCTGGGGTATGGAATGCTCTAAAACAAACTGATTTAGATCCTAACAATCCTACGAAAGTTCTATTAATATATGGTTATAGTGATACTGATGGCAATTATGTTACTGACAGAACTAGAGATAAGGATGCTAACGGTGGTACAGCGGGTACACAATGGAACAGAGAGCATGTATATGCTAAGTCGTTAGGAAGTCCTAATTTAGGTACTTCTGGTCCTGGTGCAGATGCACACCATTTAAGAGCTGCTGATATTTCTTTCAACTCACAAAGGAGTAGTAAAAAATTTGCTGATGGTTCTGGTAATGCAGGTAGTGTTTCTGGTGGTTGGTATCCTGGAGATGAATGGAAAGGGGATGTTGCCCGTATGATGATGTATATGTATTTACGCTACGGAAACCAATGTTTACCTACTGGTGTCGGTACAGGAGCTACGATGGCTTCAGATGCTAACATGCTTGCTTTATTTATTCAATGGAATGTTGACGATCCAGTATCTGATTTTGAAAAACAACGCAATCCTATTTTAGAAGGAATTCAAGGGAACCGCAATCCTTTTATCGACAACCCTGCATTTGCTACTGAAATTTGGGGAGGTCCTCAAGCTGAAGATTTATTTGGAGGCGGTAGCGGATCGGATACTCAAGCTCCTACTGCACCATCTAACTTAGCAGCTTCAAACATTACAGAAACCACAGTTGACTTAACTTGGTCTGCATCTACTGACAATGTTGGTGTAACTGGATATGATGTATACAATGCTGCTACAAAAATTGCTACTGTAACAACAACTTCATACAACGTTACTGGCTTAACAGCAGCTACTAATTATACTTTTTCTGTAAAAGCTAAAGATGCTGCTGGAAATGAATCTTCTATTAGTAACTCAGTTACAATAACAACGAATACTAGTTCAGGAGGAGGAAACGGAACAGCAACAGATTTATTTATTTCTGAATATGTAGAAGGTTCTTCAAATAACAAAGCTATTGAAATTGCTAATTTCACTGGATCCAGTGTAAACTTATCAGGGTATTCATTAAAGAAAGCTGCCAATGGTGGTGGATGGACCAATACACTAACTTTAAGTGGTCAACTAACAAATGGTGAGGTATATGTCATAGCTAATAGCAGTGCTTCTAGCACAATACTAAATAAAGCTGACAGAACAGATACTGCTGTTATTTCTTTTAACGGAAACGATGCTGTTGGTTTATTCAAAGGAAGTACTCTTATCGATTTGATTGGAGACCCTAATAGCTCTTCAACTTTTGCACAAGACAAAACAATGCAAAGAAAATCTTCTGTTACCTCTCCTAATAGTGCATATACTATTTCTGAATGGAATATCTTAGCAAAAGATACATTTAGCGGCTTGGGAAACCACAACATTAATGGAGGAGCTCCTGCTCCTGATACTACTGCTCCATCAACTCCTACTAACGTTGCTGCTTCTGGTATAACACAGACTTCTGTTAACTTAAGTTGGACAGCATCAACAGATGATACTGGTGTTACAGGATATGAAGTGTATCAGGGAAGCACAAAAATAGCAACTGTTACTACTACTAGTTATTCTGTAAGTGGATTAACAGCTTCTACAAACTATACTTTTTCAGTAAAAGCTAAAGATGCTGCCAATAATGTTTCTTCTTCAAGTAATACCGTAAATGTAACAACTTTAGCAAACACAATTTCTTACTGTAACTCTAAGGGAAATAATGCAAATTATGAATGGATAGATAATGTTGTTATAGGCGGAATTTCAAACGCTACTGGTGCTAACGGTGGATATGCAGACTTTACTTCTTTAACTAGAAACTTAGCTTTTGGAAGCAATACCATTGTTGTAAGCGCAGGGTTTTCTAGTTCATCATACACAGAATATTGGAAAGTTTGGATTGATTTCAACCAAAACGGAACTTTTGAATCTTCTGAAGAAGTTGTTAGTGGTTCTTCATCTAGCTCTGGTAATTTATCGTATAATTTTTCTGTACCTAACTCTGCTTTAACAGGTACAACAAGAATGCGTGTATCTATGAAATGGAATGCAGCTCCATCAGCTTGTGAAACATTCTCTTATGGTGAAGTTGAAGATTATACTGTTAACATAGGTAGTAGCTCTAAAGGTATAGAACGCAACAACATAGCAATTGATGGAAAATTAGGAAATGAAGCTTCTATTTTTGATGCTAGTATTTCTCCAAACCCTAGTGTTGATTTTATTAAAATTAAATTAGCAGACGACAGAAATGCTACTTTTACAATAACAAATTTAACTGGGCAACAAGTTTTAACAGGAAAAGTTACTCATAATAATCTTGATGTTTCAAACCTACATAACGGTATATATATTCTTCAAGTAAACGACGGTCAAAAATCATTTACTAAGAAGATTATCAAAAAATAGTTATAGTTATAGAATACAAAAAGAGCTTCCAAAATTGGAAGCTCTTTATTTTTTATACGATTTAAAAACTAAACTTCAATGGTAGTTTTTGTTTCTTTTGAAGAAAATACATGGGTATACAACCACATAAGAGTAAATGTTGGTACAACATCTAACCCAGGCATTGCTTCTTCAATAAAAGCAATAGCTCCTGCTACTTTTCCTTTGTTTCCTTTATACATTTTTGTCATGATGTACGCAGATGCTGGTGCCCAAACAATATCAGACAACTCTCCCAGCCCTGGTATTAAATAAGATACATACCCGATAGCGTCAAACAATAAACTTAATGCTAGTTTTTGGTACTTTTTTTCTTTAGTCATTTAGTATTAAATTAATTCTACACTCAACAAATCAAAATTCAAGCCAAAACTTATAACTTTTCTCTTGTAAATTGATAAGTTTGTTCTAAAATACTAAAAACGAATGACTTTTTCTGATTTTATCAATCAAATAGAAAGATTACAGCAAAAGCAACTAGGTGGCTTAACGTCTCAATTTAAGTTAGCTCCTAACTTAAGAACACGGTTTTCAGAAGAATTAATACTAAGCAAAAACCCAAGAAAAGCAGCTGTCTTAGCATTGTTTTACCCTGACAATAATAATCAAACTCGTTTTTTACTTACGGAAAGAGCGAGTTATAATGGAACACATTCGTCGCAGATTAGCTTTCCTGGTGGAAAGTTTGATAAAGATGACTACAACTTACAAGCAACTGCTTTACGGGAAACTTATGAGGAAGTGGGTATACCCCATGGAGCTATCGAAATAATACGACAAACGTCTAATGCCTATATTCCTCCTAGTAATTTTTTAGTAGCTCCATTTATAGGTGTTTCTGAAAAGACACCTCATTTTACTCCTAATGAAGAAGTGGCAGAAATTATTGAAGTTTTATTAGCTGATTTATTAGATGATTCCAACTTAACTTTAGTAGAAATGGAAACCTCATACATGAAAAATATCGAGGTACCTTGCTTTAAATTAAACAATTACATTGTGTGGGGGGCAACTGCCATGATGCTTTCAGAAATTAAAGATTTGTTTAAATAGTTTTTTTATGCTTTTCTTTTGTAATTTAGCATTTACACTAATAAAACCTGATTATAAAAATGCCTTTATTTAAAAGGAATCCTTTTGGACATATATTGTTCATTAAAAGATTTTTAATACAAGTTCTCGGAGTTATTTCTCACGGACGTTACCGTAAGTTTAATGACCTACAAATAGAGGGAATGGATGTTTTAAGAAATCTCCCCGACCAAAAAGTACTATTTATTTCCAATCACCAAACGTATTTTGCTGATGTAGCTGCTATGTTTCACGTATTTAACGCTGCTTTAAAAGGTAGAGATGACAATATTAGAAACGTGGGGTATTTATGGAAACCTAAATTGAATATTTATTATGTTGCAGCAGGTGAAACCATGCGTTCTGGATTACTTCCTAAAATCTTTGCTTATGTAGGTTCTGTTTCTGTTGAAAGAACTTGGAGAAGCGCTGGTAAAAATGTAAACAGACAAGTAAAAATGTCTGATATTTCTAACATAGGAAAAGCTTTAGATGATGGTTGGGTAATTACCTTCCCACAAGGTACAACTACCCCTTTTAAACCTATTCGTCGTGGTACCGCTCATATTATTAAAACCTATAAACCTATTGTAGTTCCTATAGTAATTGACGGATTTAGACGTTCTTTTGATAAAAAAGGATTGATGATAAAAAAACGTAACGTGCTACAATCTATGGTTATCAAAGAACCTTTAGAAATAGATTACGAAAATGAAGACGTAGCTAGTATTGTTGAAAAAATTGAGTATGCAATAGAGCAACACCCCTCTTTTTTAAAGGTGTTAACACCAAAACAACTTCAGGAACAAGAAGAGTTTATTGAAAAGAGACGTTTTTGGGGCGCTGATAAACCTAAAGAAAAAGAAAAGAAAGATTAATAACATTAAAATTAACGTTTAAGTTATGGCTGATAAATCTATTTTAAATAAAAAGTCTATCGACTTTTTAGAAAAATACTTGAATAATGCTGCTCCTACTGGATATGAATGGGAAGGGCAAAAAATATGGATGGACTATTTAACACCTTATGTTGATGAGTTCATTACCGATACTTATGGTTCTGCTGTAGGGGTTATAAACCCTGATGCTAAATACAAAGTAGTTATTGAAGGACATGCTGATGAGATTTCTTGGTATGTAAACTATATTTCTGACGATGGTTTAATTTATGTAATCCGTAACGGAGGAAGTGATCATCAAATTGCTCCTAGTAAAATTGTAAACATTCATACTAAAAATGGAATTGTAAAAGGTGTTTTTGGATGGCCCGCAATTCACACACGTAGTAAAGCCAAAGAAGAAGCTCCAAAACCAGATAATATTTTTATCGATTGTGGTTGCAGTACCAAAGAAGAAGTTGAAGGTCTGGGAGTTCATGTTGGTTGCGTTATTACCTATCCAGATGAGTTTCATATTTTGAATGGAAATAAATTTGTTTGTCGTGCATTAGACAACCGAATGGGAGGATTTATGATTGCTGAAGTAGCCCGTTTACTACACGAAAACAAGAAAAAATTACCCTTTGGATTGTACATTACCAATTCAGTCCAAGAAGAAATTGGTTTGCGTGGTGCAGAAATGATTACCCAAACCATTAAACCTAACGTGGCAATTGTTACCGATGTAACACATGACACTACCACACCTATGATTGATAAGAAAAAAGAAGGTCTTTTAGAATTAGGTAAAGGTCCTGTAGTAGCGTATGCTCCTGCGGTACAACAAAAATTACGAGATTTAATTATTGAAACTGCCGAAACCAACAAAATTCCTTTCCAACGCTCTGCCCTATCAAGAGCTACAGGAACCGATACCGATGCATTTGCATATAGCAATGGTGGTGTTGCTTCTGCCTTAATTTCATTGCCTTTACGTTATATGCACACTACGGTTGAAATGGTACACCGTGAAGATGTTGAAAACGTAATTAAAATGATTTACGAAAGTTTATTAAAAATTGAAAACGGAGAAGATTTCTCTTATTTTAAATAACAAACAGTCACATCGAGTGATTTTCTGAAAGAAAATGTATCGAGATGTCTTAACCATCAATTCTCGATACAGTTTTTCTTTGTAAATAAAAGAAAAACTACTCGAACTGACACAAAAAACAAACATGGATGAACTGATAGACATTGTTGATGAAAACGGAAACTATACAGGAAAAACCTGTTTAAAATCTGTGGCTCACAAAAAAGGCTACTTCCATCCTACTATTCATGTTTGGCTATATACTACCAATCAACAAATACTACTTCAAAAAAGAGCACTTACCAAAAAGGTATTTCCCGGTTTATGGGATATTTCTGTAGCCGGTCATATAGCCGCTGGTGAAGACATTAAAATTGCTGCTATCAGAGAAATTAAAGAGGAAATAGGTTTTGATATTCTTCCTGAAAACTTGCATAAAATAGGCACTCGAAAGCACATGGTAACTCACCCGAATGGAATTATCGATAATGAATTTCATCATGTCTTTATTTCCGAATTAACAGTTCCTGTCCAAGAATTAAAACTTCAAGAAGAGGAAGTAGCAGACTTAAAGCTATTTAGCTTAGAAACAATACTGCATACCAAAAACTACGAAAACTTATTACTTCCTCAATATCAAGATTATTATTCGTTTGTACATAGCCAAATTCTAAAAAAACTTAGTATATTATAGTACCTAATTTCATTAAAAATGAAAAAGTTACTATTCTGTTTACTTATTGGTATACTTCAGTCTTGTGCTTCTAAACAATATTTAAAAAAGCATGGTTTCTCTGGTGAAATTAAGAAGATTATCGAACAAACATACGTAATCGAAAACAATCAAAAAAAACTACTTAACACTAAAACCTTAAACTTTACTAAAAACGGACGTGTAAAAACATCAAAAACCACTGATAACCTAGGCAATATTATTGAACAAACTGAAAAACGCCTTTGGTTTGAAAAACGCTCATATCCTAACAAACTTCCTTATTATTGTAAAACACGCTGGAAACCCAATCAACGAGAACGTATTAGTTGTTATACTCAAAAGCAGTACAAACAAAATGAAGTTATTGTGCATTACACCAAAAACGGATTGATTGATAAAATAGTAGATAATTTTTCAACGTTTTACACGCAACAATATCAATATGCTAACAGTAAACTTAACAAAATTTTGGTTACTGATAAAGACAACAATCTCGTAAATACAATCAAGTTTGAATGTCTCTCTAAAGACTACAAAGGAAATTGCCTTGAACAAAAAAAAGAGTCTGCTAACTCCAACTCTATTCAGGTTACTTCTTTCATGTTTACTTACCAATAACTCTCAAAAACTTAAAACGAAATAGACTTCTTATGAACTTAAATAACTATATTTAAGACAAATAATCTCCCTGTATGTTAACAAAACAAGAAAAATCTGCATTAAGAAGTAGGTTGTTTCGGCATTTAGATGGAATTGTAACTTGCCCCGCAGCCTATACCTTACACGAAAAAGGAATTACAAAATATTTGTTAGATCACAAGTCTGTCAGTTTATCTGAAATCACCAATCGTTTTAAAGTGAATGATGGATATTTAAACGTTGCTTTAAGAACACTCTGTTCTCAAGGTTGGCTGGTTCAAAATGTTAACAACACACAAAACACCGTACAATTTGAAACCAATAAAGCTTCAACAATTGCTTTTTCATATTTTCATCTCTATGAAGATGCTTATTCTTTATTGAAGTTCTCGGAGAACTACAGTGCTAGAAAGTTTGAAATTGAACCTTTTGAAAAGCTTGAAAAGCTCTATAAAAACTTTACAAATAACTTCGGAATTGAACTGCCTATAACCTCCGAAGAAAGAGAAATTCTAACACAAATTCTTACTCACATTGAAGGAATTATTGTAGGACCAACAACAGTATTGTTAGGAATGAGTGGTATGTTTCATAAGTACTTTATGCAAACAAAATTTAGCGCCGATGAATTTCATAAAGATGCTGATAATTTTAGTCGACTACTCAATCTATTAACTAGTTTAGGTTGGTTTTCCAAGACTAAAGACTCATATGAGTTTACCGATGAAGGCTTATTCTTTGCTCGAAGAGCAAGTGCTTATGGAGTCACTGTATCTTACATCCCTACGCTTAGAAAACTTGATAAACTTATTTTCGGAAATCCTGATATTTTTAGAACTTCCGAAATTGGAAATGACGAAATCCATGTAGATAGAGAGATGAATGTTTGGGGAAGTGGTGGTGCACACTCAACCTATTTTAAGGTTATTGATGAAATCATCATCAACTTATTTAACAAACCTATCAACGAGCAGCCCAAAGGCATTTTAGATGTTGGTTGTGGCAATGGTGCTTTTCTAAAACATTTATTTAATGTAATCGAAAATCAAACCAAAAGAGGCGCAATTTTGGAAGAGTATCCACTTTTACTAATTGGGGTTGATTATAACGAAGCAGCCTTAAAAATTACTCGTAAAAACTTAGTACAAGCAGATATCTGGGCGAAAGTAATTTGGGGAGATATTGGAAACCCTAAAGCATTATCAGAAGATTTACAAGATAAGTACGGAATCAATCTTTCTGACTTATTGAATGTTCGTACCTTTTTAGATCACAACAGAATTTGGCAAGAGCCTCTTCCTGTTAATAATTTGACCATTACAAGCTCAACAGGAGCTTATGCATATAGAGGAAAACGCTTAAACAATAACCTAGTAGTCGAGTCTTTAAAACAACATTTTACCAAGTGGAAACCGTATATCAGTAAGTTTGGTTTGTTACTTATTGAATTACATACCTCAAAACCAGAGTCGGTTGCTAAAAACTTAGGAAAAACAGCGGCTACCGCCTATGATGCTACGCATGGTTATTCTGATCAATACATTATTGAGCTGGATGAATACATGAATGCTATGGAAGCTATTGGGTTGACTTACGATAAAAATACGTTTAGAAAATTTCCAAACTCGGAATTGGCAACGGTTTCTATTAATCTTTTTAAATAAAATAAGCAAGGTTTAAAACCTTGCTTATTTTATTTTATGTATTTGATAAAACTTTAATTCTCATCTGTAGTGTTTTCTTTAACTGACAATAAATTAGCAAAAAGCTTATAAGCTCCAGAAACACCTGCAGGCAGCTCTCTAAAGAAACTTAACCCTGTATAAATGTAATTTCCTTTTCCGTATTTAGCCACTAACAAACTTCCTTTTTTAGCAGACTCTCCTTTGTCGTTCATTGATAAAATTGGGGTATATTCTGAACTCCACTCGTTAGGAAAATACAATCCGCGTTCTTGTACCCATCCTTTAAAATCAGCTTCTGTAATTTTGTTGGGGTAGTTCAAAACCGAATGTTCTTTAGCTAAGAATGTTACAGTTGCATTTTCATCGGTAACTCTATCACGAGATAACTGTAAATTGTATGGCGCTTGCACATTTACCCCTCTATTGGTATTGTATTGTACAATTACATTTCCTCCGTTTTTTACATAGTCTAACAAATACTTTTGTTTAAACTGCAACTCTTTTATTGTATTATAGGCTCTAATACCAACAACTACTGCATCAAACTGCTCTAAATTACCATTAATTTCGTTTACATTCAATTCTACTACCTCATAACCTATTTGCTGTAAACTTTCAGGAATTGCATCTCCAGAGCCTTGTATATATCCAATTTTAGTACCATTCTTTTGAATATCCATACGTACAACCTTTGCCTGTGATGGTAATAATACGGATTGCTTTGGAATGTGACTATAATTGATTTCTATCAATTCTTTATCATAATTTTTTCCTTTAACTGTTGCTATAGCCTTCAATACTCCTTCTACTTCTTTTTGTGTTGGAGTAACCATAAAATCAATCAATTGAATATCTCCTTTTTGAGCTATGGAGAATTTCGCTTCGTTTGGGGTAACAGTCCACCCTTTTGGCGCTTTTAAAGTAACTGTTCCATTTGTGTTTTTCATTCCTGAACGGACTTCAACAGTTACTTTTTGAGAGTTATTTGAAGAAAAAACTAGTACTTTGTTCAGTAGTTTGGTCGTTACTTTAGGCAACACCTCAAAAGGCTCATAAACCTCTCCTTTATCTCTTTTTGAATAACGATATACTACTGGTTTAACGAAAGAAATTAATTGATTTTCAATCATTATATCAAATTGTACTTGAACGGGTCTCGGAGTTTCTGGCTTCCCTATCAATAGCTGGTTTTCTACGGTATACATTCCTAAACTCCAAGGTTTTTGCAACCAATACGGTGATGAATAAGAAATTTGAGGCACAGAAATAGTTTCTGTAAATGTTTTTTTCTCATTGTTCGCTAGGTCTAAATTTTTAACTATTTTTTTACTTTCTGGAAGTATTTTTAAAGAAGATAACTCGATCGAAATTCCACTTCTGTTCAACACTTCAAAATCTACCTCTACCGTACTGTTGGGTGTTGTACTAGAACTTTTTGCAGAAGCTTCTAAATACAAACCTGCACAGGCTTCAATAATATCTTTTAACTCTTTGGTTTTTATCTTTTTCCAATGTTTGTCTTTTAATTTTTCAAGCTTTTGATAAGCCTCTACTAATGCTGGAAGATGTTTTGACGGATTTAGAAAATCGAAATTTTGTTCAACATCGTATAAAATATCTCCTATTTCTCCTCCACCTTCTACTCTATTCCAAGTAGTGTTGATTCCTGAAAAAATATCTTTTTTATCTTTAGGAAAATCTCCTTTTAAAAACTCTACATATTCTGTTTGTGTTCCTCTAGTAGTTAATCGACCAAAACCTTGGCATAAGTGCTGACTGCTTGCAATTGCCGCCAATTCATTATTAGACAATCCTTTTAAAGGATAGTACGTTCCTATATCAAAGCTTAGCATTTTACTTTTATCAGCTTTGGCAAATTTTTCTTCACTTCCATAAAACCACCAAGAAGTATTAAAAAACAACCTATTTGGCTTCCAAGTATCGGTGTATTGTAATTGTTCTGGATATTTCGTTTTATCATTAACCAAATCAAAGGCCTCAACACTTAGCATGGCTGATGAAGTATGATGCCCATGCGTAGTTCCTGGAGTTCTGTGATTAAATCGATTAATGATTACATCGGGTTTGAAAGTACGAATTGCCCAAACTACATCGGCAAGTACTTTATCCTTATCCCAAATTTTCAACGTTTCATCAGGGTGCTTTGAGTAACCAAAATCATTTGCTCTAGAAAAGCGTTGTTCTCCTCCATCTACTCCTCTTGCTGCTAATAATTCTTGCGTACGAATAACTCCTAATAGTTCTCGCATTTCAGGACCTATTAAATTTTGCCCTCCATCTCCACGTGTTAATGACAAATATCCTGTCCTTGCCTTTTCATGATTAGATAAATAAGCAATCAAACGAGTATTTTCATCATCTGGATGTGCTGCAATGTATAGTGCAGAACCCAGAAAGTTTAGTTTTTGAACTTTCTCGTAAATCTGGTTTGAAGTAAGTTTTTGTGGTTTTTGTGCATTTATTGTTAGTGAAATCAATAAAAAAGACAGTAATAAAAGTACTTTTTTGTGCATTTTTAATAGTTTGAATACTACACAAATGTAACTTTTTTAACTAAAGTATGAAGTACATTAACAAAATGCTAACATATTCATTGGTAAAGTCTATTTAACTAAAAAGAAAATGGATACTTCCTTAATCTAAAAAATACTCGTCTTTAAAACCTATCAAATACAATTTTTCTTGTGCACGCGTAACAGCCGTATACAACCAACGTAAATATTCAACCGAAGCTCCATCTGGTAAGTATGGTTGCTCTATAAACACTGTTTTCCATTGCCCCCCTTGTGACTTATGACAAGTCATAGCATATGAAAACTTTACCTGAAGTGCGTTGAAATACTTATTTTTCTTCACTCCCATAAATTGCTTATACTTTGATTTTTCATGGGCAAAATCCTCCTTTACAGCTTCATACAAACGGTTTGATTCTTCGTATGTTAATGACGGGCTTTCACTACTAAGAGTATCTAGGAGTAAAACGGTTTCAAAAGGTTTCATATCAGGATAATCAATCATACGAACTTCTACTTCGGCAAACTTAAATCCGTATAATTCTTTAATTGAATTGATACGCATTACTTCACAAATATCACCATTAGCAATAAAACCAGCAGACGAAGAATCTTTTAACCAATAGTAGTTATTTTTCACCACCATCACGTAATCTCCTGTAGAAATCTCGTTTTCTTGTCCGCGAATTTTAGTTCTTATCTGTTGGTTGTACTGATTAGCTCTCTTATTTGAACGTACAATAATAGCAGTATCTTCCACGCCTATATCTCCATCATAAGCCATTGTTATAGCATCTTGTATATCATATCCGTCCTGTAATCTAATAATATCAGGATAATTTACATCAAACTGAAAATGTGTTGAATCGTTCTGAATTAATAAGCGTAAATCGGTTGCATTCGCCAAAATACCTGAGCCTTCTTCTTGTCGAACCACTTCGTCTAACTCAATTTCGGTAACTTCTTTATTAAATTCAAACGAAAGTTTGTCAGCTTCTAAAGCTGGACTCATAGTTAATTTTACGGGTGGTAACTGTGCAGTATCCCCTATAAAAATAATTTTACAATTTTTTCCTGAGTATACATACGAGATTAAATCATCCAATAAAGAACCATTTTCAAATAGTTTAGCGTTCTGCTTTTCATCAGAAATCATAGAAGCTTCATCTACTATAAAAAGTGTATCGGTGTGCTTATTCGGTTGCATTACAAAGTTTACAGCACCACTACTTTGTTTTTTTGGAAAGTATATTTTTTTATGAATTGTAAATGCCTGTCGGTTAGAATATCCTGAAATTACCTTAGCTGCACGCCCTGTAGGTGCTAATAAAACTGCTTTTTGACCTATCTTCCATAAATTATGTACAACAGTACTTATTATAGTTGTTTTTCCTGTTCCTGCATATCCTTTTAATAAAAATAAAGCACGATTGTCATCTGAAAAAATGAAGTCTGTTAAGACATCTAATAACTCATTTTGTTTTTCTGTAGGAGTATATGGGAACTTTTGTAGTATTTCTTTATAAAATTTCGAAGCAGTTTGTATCATATTTCAAATAATATTCAAAGATAAGTCTATTTATAAATAATTATTTTCATCATTGAAAAAAAATTGTAGATTTGCGAATATCATACATTAAAAATTAAAAAAATGAGTTTATTATTAATGATTTTAGCAGCTGTTGTAGTTGCAGTTCTTTTAGCATTACTTGTTGTTAAGTTTGTTCCTCTAAAAATGAGATGGTTAGTCTCTATTTTACTATTAGGAGCAACTGTCTTTTTAGTATATAAAATTTATAATGGTGTTATGGAGCCTATCAATTTTAACAAAGACAAGAGAGTACGTTATGCTAAAGTTATTAAGAATTTAAAGTTGATTCGAGACGCTGAAGTAAAATATAAAGAAGTTTACGGAACATATACCAACAATAAAGATACGTTACTTACCTTTATTAAAAATGGTCAATTAGCTATTACTGAAACTAAAAACGTTGAAAAAACGGTTGAATTAGGTGGTGGTATTACTAAAGACATCTCTGTTAAAGTTGTTGATACTGTAGGATATGAGCCTGTATCAAAATATTTTGAAGGTAAAGAGTATGCTACTATGTTTGCTGTACCGGGTACAGAAGAGCAATTTGAATTAGCTACAGGTAGAGTTGAAAAAGTTGCTGGTTTAGAAGTTCCTGTTTTTGAAGCTAAAGTTTCTAAGAAACCTATCTTAAAAGGAATGAACCCATCTTTAATAAAACAAGAATTAGAAGCTATTGAAACAGATCAAATTAAAGGTGAATTTGTTTCTGTTGGGTCTTTAACTGAAGTAACTGTAGGTGGTAACTGGCCTCCTTATTACGATAAAGGTGAAGCAATTGCAAAAAAAGAGTAAAAAAAATAGCGCTTTTGCGCAGCATAAAAGTCTATCCATCCAATTTAGTTTGGATGGATTTTCTTTTTGTATCTCTAACTCAGATACAAAAGAAACTCTTCTTTTTACTGAATATACCTTTACTAGTTCTATCGCTTCCCCAGAACTGTTACTAGATAAAATCATGTATATTTTTGATACTGACAAAGACTTACAACAAGACTTTACAGCTGTTTTTGCCATTCACCAAAACAATTTAGCTACATTAGTTCCTAACAAACTTTTTGATAGAAACAATCTAGTTCCTTATTTAAAATACGATGTAAAAACACTAAAAACAGATTTTATTACTTACGATTTACATACTATAATAGCTGCTAATACAGTTTACATACCTTATGTAAACATTAACAACTATCTTTTTCAAAATTTTGGGGAATTTGAATACAAACATCATTCAACAGTTTTAATTGATAAGCTACTTACTTATTCTGAAAACGATTCTGAAGAACAATTTTTTGTGCATGTTTCTTCTTCTCATTTAGATATTGTCGTTTGCAAAGAAGGTAAATTATTGTTTTACAACTCATTTTCTTACAATACAAAAGAAGATTTTATCTATTATATTCTTTTCACCGCTGAACAGCTACAAATGGATCCAAACTCTTTCCAATTGACTTTTATCGGTGATATTGAAAAAGAGTCAGATATATACTCTATTACTTACACCTACATTCGAAATATTCACTTTATGAACCCTGTAAATAGTTTTTTTGCAGGCAGTGAAGATTTTTCGAATCATTCTAATTTTATACTTATAGCCTAATGCGAATTATTTCTGGAACATATAAAAGTAAAAGAATTACAGCTCCTAAAAACCTGCCTGTACGACCAACAACCGATATGGCAAAAGAGTCTTTATTTAATATTTTAAATAACTTCTATTACTTTGAAAATATTTCGGTATTGGATTTATTTGCTGGAACAGGAAATATAAGCTATGAATTTGCCTCTCGAGGTACTGAAGCTATTTATGCGGTTGATGCTCATTATGCGTGTATAAAATTCATTAATCAAACAGCAAAAGATTTAGGCATGCCTATTAATAGTTACAAGAGTGATGTATATAAGTTTTTAGAAAAAACACCTCTTAAAACGGATGTTATTTTTGCTGATCCTCCTTATGACTTTGAGGAAAGTCAGTTTTTAAAAATAGCCGATATAATTTTTAATCGTAATTTATTAAATGAAGACGGTCTTTTAATAATTGAGCATTCTAAACACACAGATTTATCTCAGCACCCTTTTTATAGCTACGAAAAACGCTATGGAGGTAATGTTTTTAGCTTTTTTGAAATTATTGAAAGTAATAAAGAATAATTCAACCTATTCACTCAGCTATTTATTCATCCATCTACATTAACCATCCAACGATAGAAACCTGAATGCTAACGAAATAGCCTTGTTTTTCTTCAAAATACCTCATAATTTTAGTGTATAAATTTAAAACGATGTATTATGGAGTTCAAAATTAAAAGTTCTGATAACTATTTAAAAATATCAGGTGATTTAACCGTAGCTAATGTGAAGCTTTTTGAAATAATGATTTATTCTTTTATCAAGAAATATAAAAACATTGTTGTTGACATAGGTAACATTACCAATATTGATACTCTTGGGGTTAACTCAATAGTCGAGGCGTATCAGTTTTCTTTAAAAAAAGAAAAGAATTTACTTTTTTGTGGCAAGGGATCAAAAGATATTATGGATGAATTATATTATAGAAATGTGGCCTAATAAAACAGCCGCAATTAATATTGCGGCTGTTTTTATTTTTTAAGTAATTATAAAATATAGCTTAAGAGTACATTTTTTCTCTTAATTCTTTTACTTTAGGGTCTTCTAAATACTCATCAAAAGTAGCATATTTATCAATAATACCTTTAGGTGTTATTTCTATCACTCTATTCGCTACTGTTTGTGCAAACTCGTGGTCATGCGGAGTAAATAACACAGTTCCTTTAAAATTAATTAAAGAATTGTTCAGAGCTTGAATAGATGCTAAGTCTAAGTGGTTAGTTGGCTCATCTAACATTAAAATGTTAGTCCTAGTCATCATCATACAAGATAACATACAACGTACTTTCTCTCCTCCAGATAATACATTGCTTTTCTTTATAGCTTCTTCTCCAGAAAAATCATTTTCCCTAAGAAACCTCTTAAAAACACTTCCTCTCTCTCCTTTCATCCCCTAGATAGAGCTGCTCCCCAATTCAGTTCTATTTCTTACTTTCCATCCCAATAAAAAGGAGGCTTTCTTTTGTTTCTTTTTATTTCTGTTTTTCCTAAATCAAATGCTATACTAATTTCATGTGAACCACTATTATATGGGCTCACATTTGATAAATAACTTTCATAACTATATCCTAGTCGAATGTTATCTTTTACTCGTATTTGAAATAATCCTGCTACAGCGTCATTCAAACGATGAGAGAACCCAAATTCAATTTGCTTATTTAACAATACTCCTAATGATATATCAGTTGACCACGGAGCTCCCTTAGTATATCTCGTTAAAAAAAATGGTTTTAAACTTACGTTATCATTTATCACAAAATTATACCCTGATGAAAGATAAAAAATCATGCTATCTGTTGCCGAAGTTACCATACCATTTCCTCTGTCATAATACTCGTTTCCTAATAAATTCAATGCTGATAAGCTTATGTATAACGCATCTGTATAGAAAAAAACTCCAGTACCTATGTTTGACATAAACTTATTAATGTTCTGACTAAAAAGAGGATCATTTGTTATTCCTAAACTTTGTAAATCTACATTTACAAAGCTTCCTCCTCCCTTTAATCCAAAAGATAAAGTTGTTTTATCTGAAAGCTGAATAGCATACGAAACATCGGCATACAAATGGGTTTCATTCAACACATGCACCTTATCAAAGACTGCTGAAAACCCTATTCCTAAATTATTTCCAATACCTCCATGTAATGCTAATGAACCAGTTCTTGGGCTTCCCGGCTCATTAACCCATTGACTACGTACACTCGTGGTTACTGTAAAAAAATCATGGGTACCTACATAAGCTGGATTTAGCAGACTAAAATTGTTATAATATTGAGAATATAAAGGCTCTTGCTGACTATATACGGCAGATACACTCAATATAATAATTACTACTATATTTATTCTTTTTATAAAATTCATTTTGATTTTTTTAGTAATTAATATAAACCCACCCCTTTAGTACTCGTTTATCTCCATCAATACTTAGTACATAAAAATAGCTACCTGCCGGGAGTTTTTTATCTTGATTGTCACCTTCACCATTCCAATTATTTTGATAGTTTGTAGAATGGTATACTCTATTTCCCCATCGGTTATACACTTCTATCTTATTACTTGCGTATTTATGCAATCCTTTTATGATAAATTCATCATTTATACCATCACTGTTAGGTGAAAAACCTTTGGGTATGGTTAATCCTCCTGAATCACAAATATCTCCTATTCCATTAGCGTCTAAATCTTTTTGATCAGCATTAGCGGTGGTTGGACAGTTGTCATTTTCATTCAACACTCCATCTCCGTCTATATCGTTATCACAGATGTCAGCTATTAAATCGTTGTCTAAATCAGTAGCAGTAAATGTAACAATAGCCTCTTCTGAACTTGATAAGCCGTTAGCATCTATTACAGTTAAAACTACCGTATGCTCAGTTAACGTAGGACAAGTAAAGTTTGTGTTACTTAAACTCATACTAACAATACCCGAAGCATCATACGAACCATCATTTATATCTTCTGAAGCAATTATTGCGTTTCCATGAGCATCTAATTCTACTTCTATATCTTTTGTTATTGCAATAGGAGGTGTTACATCTTCTACTCTTACAATAGCGGTACAAGTATTTGTATTTCCGCTAACATCTGTCACTGTTAAGTTAACCATATTATCCCCTACATTTGAAGTATCAAAATTGGTAATATCTAAACTCATAGATGCTATTCCACAAACATCTGTACTCCCTTTATCTATATTATCTGCAGTAATAGTTATCATTCCTGAATCATCTAACTGGACTGTAATATCTTGACAGATTACTGTAGGGACAGTGGTATCTTCCACTGTTACGGTTGCTATACACGTATCACTATTCCCATTTACATCAGTAACAGTTAAGGTTATCGTATTCACTCCTATATCAGTACAATCAAATGTGGTTTTATCTAAACTCATTGAAGAAATTCCACAAGCATCCATACTTCCATTATCAATATCAGCAGTGCTAATCGTTGCAATTCCTGTGTCATCTAATGAAACTGTAATATCTCGACAAACTACTGTAGGGACAGTGGTATCTTCCACTGTTATGGTTGCTATACACGTATTACTATTCCCATTTACATCAGTAACAGTTAAGGTTACTGTATTTACTCCTATATCAGTACAATCAAATGTAGTGTTATCTAAACTCATTGAAGAAATTCCACAAGCGTCTATACTTCCATTATCAATATCAGCAGTGCTAATCGTTGCAATTCCTGTGTCATCTAATGAAACTGTAATATCTCGACAAACTACTGTAGGGACAGTGGTATCTTCCACTGTTATGGTTGCTATACACGTATTACTATTCCCATTTACATCAGTAACAGTTAAGGTTACTGTATTTACTCCTATATCAGTACAATCAAATGTGGTTTTATCTAAACTCATTGAAGAAATTCCACAAGCGTCCATACTTCCATTATCAATATCAGCAGCGGTTATTGCTGCATTTCCTGAAGCATCTAACGGTACTGTAATATCTCGACAAACTACTGTAGGGACAGTGGTATCTTCCACTGTTACGGTAGCAGTACACATATCACTATTCCCATTTACATCAGTAACAGTTAAGGTTACTGTATTGACTCCTATATCAGTACAATCAAATGTAGTATTATCTAAACTCATTGAAGAAATTCCACAAGCGTCCATACTTCCATTATCAATATCAGCAGCGGTTATTGTTGCAATTCCTGTGTCATCTAATGAAACTGTAATATCTTGACAGATTACTGTAGGCTGCGTATTGTCTTCTACAGTTACGGTTGCCGTGGCGGTATTACTATTTCCACTGGTATCTGTTACGTTTAATGTTACCGTATTAATTCCAACATCCGAACAATTAAAAGTAGTTTTATCAAGACTTATTGAACCTATTCCACAATTATCATAAGAGCCATTATCTATATCAGCAGCAGTTATCGTTACAACCCCTGAAGCATCTAACGGTACTGTTATATTCTGGATTAAGACCGTAGGTGCTGTAGTTTCTGTAGTGTTTATATATGCTTTTTTAATAATTGTTTTACTACATCCGTCAATATCAGTAACTGTTAAGCTTACATCAAACTCTCCATTTTCCGTATAGGTATGCGTAGGGTTTGATAAATTGCTCGTAGTTCCATCACCAAAATCCCATAACCAATCTGATGGAGGTCCATAGAAAACAGTAGCATCAGAAAACCTAACTGTTAAAGGGTCACAACCTGTGGTTACATCAGCAGAGAAATCTGGGTTGGCCCCTATAACTTGTATAAATTTTGATTTCGTATTGGTATTTGTAAACCCTGTTATAGCCGTTTTTATAGTTAAACTTACATTATAAATCCCCACAGATTCGTAGGTATGGCTAGGATTTTGTTCGGTAGATGTATTGCCATCACCAAAATCCCATAACCATTCTTCTATGGTATCATTTCCTTCTATGGTAGATTCATCTGTAAAGTTTACCGTAAAAGGTCCACAACCCAAAGTATCATCTACACTAAATTGCGCTTTTGGGATTACTATTTTTATTAAATCTGTCACTTTACTAGTACATCCATTCATAGTATCTCTTACCATAAGGTTTACTGTATAATCTCCTGCTGCTATATATGTATGTATTGGGTTTTGTGCTGTTGAAGTACCTCCATCTCCAAAATCCCAATTCCATATATCTGGTAAGGTAGATTGATCTGTAAAAAACACAGTATGCGGAAATGCTTGTCCTACTCTAGGGTTTGCATTAAACTTTGCTTTTGGTGATTGTACACTAAACGTTTTGGTTATAGTACTTTCCTTTCCTGTAATATCAATAACTTTTAGTTTTATTTCAGCATTAATTGTATCAGTATATATATGTGTAGGATTTTGTTCTGTTGAAGTATTGCCATCTCCAAAATCCCACTCCCAATTTACAATGGCTCCGTTAGGTGAAGATGAATTATCAGTAAAGATTACCTCATTTCCTACACAATACCCCCCTGATATTGTAAAATCTACCAATATCTCATCAGACTCGTAAGCACCTATATCTATTGTTGTGCCTAAAATACGAGCCTTATTTCCTAAATCTTTCGCTTCACTATTGGCTGCGTTATTTCCTTCGTTTAAAAGTGATGAGGTGTTTTGCAAGCCATAATCATTATTCGCGGCATCGGTAAAAAGCGGGACAGTTCCTACATCGCCACTACCTGCTGTGGCAGCAATATTATTACTGCCATCGGTAATATTCGGTGGTATTTCGCCATTGTTACCTGTGGTACTGTTGTAAAAAGCACAGTAAGCTACCGTTCCTATTCCTCCACCACTAGGATTATCATCGTTGATATTACCATTAGTTCCTGTATTATCAAAAAATATGGTATTAATCGCTTCTAAATTCCCTCCATGAAAGTGGACACCTCCTCCTTTGTTTGCTATATTGTTAGCTACCGTACAGTTGATAAGTTTGGTTATTCCATTTTCTACAGAAAATGCACCACCGTTTGCAGATGCTTCATTATTATAAAAAGCACTATTATAAAGGGTTAATGTGCCCGTACTAAAACTTACAATAGCTCCTCCAATACCATTCGTCCCATCACCTTGAGTTATATTGTTTTTAAAAATACAGTGATTAATGGTATTGTCGTTTCCATTGTTATAAACACCTCCTCCCGAACGTCCTATAGCTATCGGGTTATTTTCTGTTCCATCGGCATAGCTATAAGCTATAATAAAGCCATCTAAAGTACTGTTGCTGTTGGTCATCCTAATTATGGTATGGCTATCACCAGCATCAGGGGTCTTATTGTCATTAAAATCTCCACTTAAAACGGTTGGGTTGACTGTCCAATCTCTATCATTTAGAGCAGTTTCTGTACCTGCAAAACCGCCGTATAGGCTAACGCCTTCAGGAATTTCAATAGCTGTAGTTTCATTTAAGGGTTTATAGGTCCCTTTAGCCACCCATATTTCGGTGATATTAGAACATATATATGTTTGCCAAATAGCATCTTGCAAATTATTATAAGCATTGGTCCACGAGCTACCGTCATTTGTACCACCACTTATCGAAGCATTGACATAAAGTGTGGTAGCTGTTGGGTATGAACAGCTGGCTACGCCTTCATAAGCACCGATGTTTACTGTTGTGTTTTGCACACGATCTTCTCCTGCAACATCATAGGGGGTTCTTTCGGTAGTGTTGCCATCGCCATCTAAATCAAAACTGTCTGTGGGGAGGTTGGCGTTATTTCCTGTATCTACAGCAGGACTTGTGGCTATCAAACGTAAACCATCATCTGAGGTAGCCCATATACCATCTTTTCCTTTAGGCAAAGTAGGAACTATAAAAGGATTAGCTGTAAGTTGAGTAAAGCCAGTACCAGTATAATTTTCAGAAAAATTATCAGCTCCCATAAATGTACTCCCTCCTAAAGAGGATATATCGGCGCCATTTCCGTAAAAAATAGTATTATATAGCGATGTATTAGAGGCATAACTATGCATTCCGCCACCGTTAGTTGTAGCCGAGTTATTAAAAAAAGTAACATTAACTAAGCTTGCAGGAGAACTTTCATTGAATATCCCAGCTCCATAGCCAGCTCCGTCTAAAGACCAGGTAGAAACACCACCAGCAGCACTATTATATATAAACACTGTATTGGTGATAGTTATCGAAGAACTAGCTTCGTTATATATACCACCACCATGACCATGACCACTGGGTTCGGTTCCACCATAACCTCCTACAACTTTATTATAAGCAAAAATAGTATTTGTGATAGTTGGTGAAGAAGCTGAATTAAACATACCTCCTCCGTAGCCATTGTCACTAGGTTTAAATCTATAGGTTTTTCCTTGTACTGTATTGTTAGTACATAACAAATTTAAAATAACTGGTGAAGAGGAAACATTATACATTCCACCGCCACCATATTGAGCTTTGTTTTCACTAATAGTAATATTCTTAAAAATTGGAGATGAAGAAGCATTGTATATTCCTCCTCCTCGATTATTATGTATTACTTGCCCTCCAATAGTTACACTTCCTATATCATGTATTGCAGCCCCTTTTGTCATAGTAAAACCTTCAATAAGAGCTGTATTGTTAAGGTTCGTGGTAACTAATACATGTACCGTATTTGTAGTACCTAAGTCGCCTGATAGTATGGATGGATTTGTAAAATCCTGGGTATTAGTAGCTGGGTTATAACTCCCTTTGAGTTTGATATTTTTATTCATCCAGAAATAAAACTCTGTAGGGTTAGTAAGTGTTGTCCCGGGTGCTGAGTTAGGATGATACGTGCCCGAGGCAACCCAAATTTCTTCACCGTCATCGATACAGTTTAGCGCATCTTGCAAATTGGTAAAGGCATTTACCCAAGAGGTACCGTTGTTGCTACCTTTAGCATTGCTATCTACATATAAGCGCGTGGCCACTGAACAAGGCGGTGGTGCAATGGTAAAAGTTGTTGGGTCATTTTCTCCAGCCTCATTAGAAACGCTATTTCCATTAGGATCTGGGTCAGTACCGTTATCAGACAAATCATCCACAGTAATTATAGTATCAGAAGCTGAAATGATACTTTGACTGCTGTAATTACCTATTCCAAGACCCTGATCTGTTACATTTGTTACTTGGATAACTAGTCGTATTTGGGCTCTTCGGCCAATTGCTAAAGTGCTTCCGCCTGTAATTATTTGCGTGTTTATATTTCCGTTAAAATCTGTATTTAAATTAATTGTTCCTGGGTTATCAATAAAACTAGGTTGGCTAATTACTGTATAATTTCCAGTACCAAAAACGGCATCTAAATCATCACTTAAACTTAATGATGATAGGTCAACATCACCTAAGTTTTCAATATAATAGTCAAAAGTTACTTGCTGTGCAGATACAGTAGCATCTTTTGCCACACCAATAATTGGGTCAGCTACCAATAGGCTTAAGTTAGTAAATACTTTAGTTGACATGGCTTGGTGTGCTTCACCATACAGATAATTACTTTTATCTTCTAAGTCGGCTTTACTTACATTATTTCTATCGGTAACCGAAGTTTTATACTCTACTCTGCCAAATGCTGTTGTTAGAGCAGCAACCTTTTGAGTTATTATTGAAGCTATTATTAACACTAAAAAATAGAGTAGTCTTTTTTTCATAATTATATTTATAAATATTAAAGGCGCCAATAATTAAATTATTAACAACTGATACTAGTTTATAATCTTGATGGGTAAATTTTCGCCAGAGCCATACAATACTTTAAACCTAAATAAGAGGTTCTTAATAAATTAAAAAGCACTTAATTTCCTGAAACGGATAATAATTACCTGTTGCATTGTACCCATACTCTTGAGCCAAAGTTTCCTGTAAATATTTCTAGTAAAATAGAATTTGTAGTTTTTAAATCTTAGTTTATGGTCAACTCAGGTAGACTTATCATAATCATTGTTCCATTTGAAGTTGAAAGTGTATACCCACCGAACTCATCTATTTCTAGAGTCAATTCTCCACCTCCTTCATAACGATAATACCCTTCTACACTGTGAGTTCTTATTAAAACTCCCCAATGTTCTTCAGGGTAATTATATCCAGCTATTTTTGTAGCTGCCAAATCAATAAAATTAACAACTCCCATTCCAGGAACTTCTAAATAACCGTTCCCTAAGTTGCCTATTTTTGATTTATTATGATGGTTTACTATATAATCTTTTCCTGTTTCTCGATTTTGAAAGAAACAATCATACATATAATTGTTTACAATGTTTAATGTATACATATTATTAATTTTTATATGTTGCAAATATGATTTATATCAACATCAATATTGTTTCAATCATACTCATTATCGTTTCAAAAACATAAAAAACTAATAATAAACTACTTAAATCCTAGTAAAAACTGGTTTAGGAAGTAAAATTGACTTTTTATTGCATAAAATAGGACTGTATACATAATAGATTAATATATTTGACAGGGATGTTTTATAAGAAAATAGCTAAACTATATAATAATTTAACTAATATTGGAGTTACTGATAAGCTCTCAAAGCTTGAACGCAAAAGGGTTCGATTACTCAATATTTTTATTTCCAACTGGTTTTTAATTGAACTCGTTTTAATCTCCGAAGATATTTTTAACAAAGGAACTTCTTCTTTACCTGTTTTTATACATAGTGGTAGTATTATTGGATTAGTAGTTACATTATTTTTACAATTTAAACATAAATTTCAAGCTGCACGAATACTATTTTTCTCTCTAATTTTATACAGTAATTTTATGTTTTGTAATTTTGCTGAAAGAGGTGGTTATATTGAGTACTTTTATATAGTCGTTCCTGTTTTTTTATTATTATTCACAAACAATAAGTACTTACTTTACAGTGTTTTTATAATATCTTATTTACTATTTGTTATTCCTATTCATATTTTCCCTATTTACCCCAAAGGTACTTTTGGCTCACCAATACTTATTTTAGTTCAGTTTATCATTTTCTTTTTCCTAGTACAATATTTCAAAAATGTGAACACTAAAAGTGAAGAAATCCTCGAAAACCAACGAAAACAGCTGGAAGAACTTAACGAATTTCAATCTCAGTTTTTCATCAATGTTTCTCATGAAATCAGAACTCCTCTTACCTTAATTAAAGGTGAAATAGACCAATTAGAACTTTTAAAGGGATCTGCATACGAAAAAGAAGGTTTTGATATTAAAAACCGCCTAAACAAACAAGTCAATAAAATTAAAAACATAGTTGACGATGTGCTTGATTTAGCTAAAATGAAGGAAGCTAATTTTAAAATATCACCTACTCCCTACTTAATAAATAAGTTAATTGATAAACTCTATACCTCTTTTGAACCTTTATGCAACCAAAAAGAAATTGTTTTCACTGTTAAAAAAGAAAAAAATGAGTGCTGGGTATCATCTGACATTATTTTTTTAGAAAGAGCGTTAAATAACATTATTCTTAATGCTATTAAATACACTCCTAAAAAAGGAAACATTACAGTTTCTTTAAACAAGCTAAACGAACAAATTATCATCTCTATCAAAGACTCTGGTATTGGAATTGCTAAGGAAGATATTAATTTAATATACAACCGTTTTTATCAAGTTAAAAATGATATTAATAAAGCTGGTGGTAGCGGTGTAGGATTGGCTTTTAGTAAAGAAATCATTGAATTACATCAAGGGAAGTTAATTGTAGAAAGTGAATTGAGAAAAGGAAGTACATTTACAATAATGTTACCTCAAACATCAAAAATTAACACAAAAGAAAATTTAGAAGAAATAACGGTACAACATACCTATGAAGAATCCTTTACTCATAAAAAAGTAACCAGCTCAGAGATAACAAAACCTTATGCTATTCTTATCGTTGACGACAATTTTGAGATGCGAGCTTACTTAAAAAAAATTTTAAATCAATATACTTGTTTTGAAGCAGAAAATGGAAAGGAAGCTTTAGATGTTCTATCTAATGAAAGAATTGACTTTATGGTAACAGATTATATGATGCCCGTAATGGATGGTTTAACTTTAATTGAAAAGATTAAAGAACAAGAAATCTATGTTCCTATTTTAATGCTAACTGCACGTACCGACTCTACAAGTAAGTTAAATGTGTTACGCTTAGGTATTGATGATTATGTTAATAAGCCTTTTGAAAAAGAAGAACTATTAATTCGAATACAAAATGCACTACACAATAATGCAAATAGAGCACAATTTATTGAAAGAAATAATATATCTAAAAAAGAATTAGATCAGAATAACCATTGGATTATTGATATACAAAAATTCGTTTATAAACAATGTTCAAACCCAAAAATGACTCAAGACGATATTGTAGCGTATTTTAGTACTTCAAGAAGTTCTTTAAATCGAAAAATAAAAGCAAAAACAGGCCTAACTCCAAATCAGTTTATTACCGAAATTAAATTGCAAAAGGCACGTGACTTACTTGAGCAAAATCCAACTATTTTATTAAAGACATTGGCTTTAGAAGTTGGGTATTTACATACCACCCATTTTTCTAAAATATACAAACAACGTTTTGGAGTTCTACCTATGGCAAAAAACAATCAAGTATAAACAAAAAGAGAACCTAATTAGGTTCTCTTTTTAATCTTTAAACTTCTTAAGAGTACATTTTTTCTCTTAATTCTTTTACTTTAGGGTCTTCTAAATACTCATCAAAAGTAGCATATTTATCAATAATACCTTTAGGTGTTATTTCTATCACTCTATTCGCTACTGTTTGTGCAAACTCGTGGTCATGCGTAGTAAATAACACAGTTCCTTTAAAATTAATTAAAGAATTGTTCAGAGCTTGAATAGATTCTAAGTCTAAGTGGTTAGTTGGCTCATCTAACATTAAAATGTTAGCCCTAGTCATCATCATACGAGATAACATACAACGTACTTTCTCTCCTCCTGATAATACATTGCTTTTCTTTAGAGCTTCTTCTCCAGAAAAAATCATTTTCCCTAAGAAACCTCTTAAAAACACTTCCTCTCTCTCCTCTTCAGTTTGTGCATATTGACGTAACCAATCTACTAAATTCAATTCTCCATTTTGAAAGTAAGCAGAGTTATCTGCTGGCAAGTATGACTGTGTAGTAGTTACCCCCCAGCTGTATTTACCTGAATCAGGTTCATCATTACCTGAAATTACTTGATAAAAGGCAGTGGTTGCTTTAGAGTTTTTAGAAATAACAGCTACTTTATCTCCTCTATTCAAGTTGATATCGACATTAGAAAACAGTAAATCTCCTTCTGCATCCTTTTTTAATAACCCTTCAATGTTTAAAATTTGATCTCCTGCTTCTCTATCTCTCTCAAAAATAATAGCTGGATAACGACGTGAAGAAGGCTTAATTTCATCAACATTTAATTTCTCTATCATTTTTTTACGAGAAGTTGCTTGCTTCGATTTTGCAACGTTTGCAGAGAAACGACGAATAAACTCTTCCAATTCTTTCTTCTTATCTTCTGCCTTTTTATTTTGTTGCGCTCTTTGTTTCGCTGCTAATTGAGAAGATTCATACCAGAAAGTATAGTTTCCTGAGTAGTGATTAATTTTTCCAAAATCAATATCAGAAATATGAGTACACACAGCATCTAAAAAGTGACGGTCGTGAGATACTACTATTACAGTATTATCATAATTAGCTAAGAAGTTTTCTAACCAAGCAATCGTTTCAAAATCCAAGTCGTTCGTTGGCTCATCCATAATTAACACATCTGGATTACCAAATAACGCTTGTGCCAATAATACACGTACTTTTTTCTTAGAATCTAATTCCGATAATAGGGTATAATGATCTTCTTCTTTAATCCCTAAGTTAGACAATAAACTTGCAGCAGCAGCATCAGCATTCCACCCATCCATTTCTTCAAAACGAACTTGCAACTCTCCTATTTTTTCTGCATTTTCATCAGAATAATCAGCATACAAAGCATCTATTTCCGATTTTATTTTATGCAGTTCTTTGTTTCCCATTAACACAGCTTCTAAGGCAGTATACTCGTCAAAAGCATAATGATCTTGTGTTAATACAGACATTCTTTTTCCTGGTTCTAAATGAACTTGACCGGAAGTAGGTTCTTGTTTTCCTGATAAAATTTTTAAAAATGTAGACTTTCCAGCTCCATTTGCTCCGATAATTCCGTAGCAATTTCCTTGTGTAAACTTAGTATTTACTTCATCAAACAAAACACGTTTTCCAAACTGAACTGATAAATTAGAAACTGATAACATGTATATTTTTTTTAATTCCGTGCAAAAGTATGAAAACTAAAGACTATAAAAGAATTTGCATGGAAGTTTTTAACATCTTACTTTTGGCTCGTTTTTAATTCTTTTTAACAACGAATTAACAGCCTAATATTAAAGAGTTATCTATTTTTGGACTCTGATATTTAGGGTAATTTAAATCATGATTAAGTATTTTATACCTCTCATATTAATTGTATTTGTTGGATGCAACCAATCTGACAACAATAAACCTACCTATTTTGGGGGTAAAATCATCAACCCTAAATCTGACTTCGTTGTACTAACTGATAATTACGATTTTAACGATACTATTCCTCTTGGTAAGAACAATACATTTTTAGGTAGCTATCATAACTTTAAAGAAGGATTGTACATTTTTCACCACGGTAATGAACTTCAGTATGTGTACATGCAACCTTCTGATAGTTTGTTAATTAGGTTAAACACTTGGGATTTTGACGAATCGCTGGTTTTTAGTGGGATGAATGCTGAACGAAATAACCTATTAATTGAGTCTTTTTTACAATACGAACAAGATTATAAAAACACTTCTAAATACCTCTCTTTACCCCAAAAAGAGTTTATTGCTAAAATTGATTCAATGAGGGCGATGAAAAGAGAGATTCTTGAAAACTATACAACCCGTAGTAATGATGCTTCTGGTTTTGTAGATATTTTTGATATTTCTTTAAACTTTCCTTTGTATGCTAAACTAGAAGAGTACGCGCTTCAAAGTTTCAACAAAGAAACACCCGAAAAGATTGATAACTCGTACTTTAAGTACCGTAAAAATGCTCCGATTAACAAAGATTCGTTGATGTTTTATGGTCCTTATTATAGATTTATTATTGAAAAAATAAAGAATGATGCTTATCAAAAAAGTGGTGGCGTAAAATCAGACACCTATACACAAGACTTATTGTATGCGATTGATGAAAATGTAGCTCTTGAAACGGTAAAAAACAAAATGCTGTACAACGCTGTTATTCGTAATTTTTATGAAGAACCAAGCAGCGAAATGAAAAGCGAAGCTTTTTTCACTTTTTTTAAATTAAACACCGATAACGAGCATAAAAAAAATGTGCAACGTTTAATTAATGATTTAAAAATATTAAACAAGGGAGAAAAATTACCTTCTTTTAAATTAATTGCTGCAGATGGTGAACTAAAAGATTTTTCAAGCATTTCTAAAAACAAAAACACCGTTGTTTTATTAAAAAACTACGAATACGCCTCAGACGATTGGGTTTCTTCTCGCTTTAATTATTTAGTTAAGAAAAATCCCAATATTAACTTTGTCCTTGTTAATTTATGTGACTCTTCTAAAAGGTTTACAAAAAATGTAGATGTAAAATACCAATACACCATCCCTAGCGAGAGTGCTGTATGCGATTTTACTACTAGTAAATTTCCACGTATGATTTTGGTTGATAAAAACGGAGTTATTCAAAATGGTTATACTAGTTTATCTGCAAAAGATATCAATCTTGAAATCAGTAATTTACAAAAAACAAAATAGTTAACCTCTATTCATTTTATTTAGTGTACTTTTGCACCGTCCAAAAAAAATCGTACTAAACGATTTAATTAATAATTAATTATAGAATTCGCGGAGGGGCATCTGTGGGTTCTCTAAAAACACAGTATGTCAACATTTTTAGATTTAGGTTTGCAAGAACCTATCAATAAGGCATTAACCGATTTAGGTTATGAAAAGCCAACAGTAATTCAAGAAAAAGCAATTCCTCAAATAATTTCTTCTACAGAAGATTTAAAAGCATTTGCACAAACAGGTACAGGTAAAACTGCTGCCTTTAGTTTGCCTATTATTGAACTTGCTGATCAAACAAGCACACACACACAAGCAATCATTTTATCTCCTACTCGTGAACTAGCAGTACAAATAGGAAAAAATATTGAAGATTTTTCAAAGTACTTACCCAATTTAAAAGTCGCTACTGTTTATGGTGGGGCTAATATTGAAGAGCAAATAAAAAAACTTAAAAAAGGGGTTCAAATAGTTGTAGGTACTCCTGGTAGAACTGTAGACTTAATTAAAAGGAGAGCCTTAAAGCTTGGTAATGTACAATGGCTTGTACTTGATGAAGCTGATGAGATGCTTAATATGGGGTTTAAAGATGAATTAGACCAAGTTTTAGAAGCAACCCCAAAAACAAAACAAACATTATTGTTTTCTGCTACTTTTCCTAGAGAAGTAGAAGATATCGCAAAAAATTACATGACTAATCCTGTTGAAGTTACTTCAGGACAAAAGAATCAAGGTTCAGATAATGTAAGTCATGAGTATTATTTAGTAAATGAAAAAACTCGCTATCCTGCTTTAAAGAGAGTTGCTGATTTAAATCCTGATATTTACGGAATTGTTTTCTGTAGAACACGTAGAGAAACACAAGAAGTGGCTAACAATCTTATTAGAGATGGCTATAATGCCGATTCTTTACATGGTGATTTATCACAAGCTCAACGTGACTCTGTAATGGAAAAGTTTCGTAAAAAGAACATTCAAATATTAGTCGCTACTGATGTTGCTGCTCGTGGATTGGATGTTAACAACCTAACACACGTTATCAACCATAAATTACCCGATCAAATTGAAAACTACAACCACCGTAGTGGTAGAACTGGTAGGGCTGGTAACAAAGGGATTTCTATTGCCTTAGTAAGCAAGAAAGAGCAAGGTAGGTTACGTCCGATTGAACGTATTATAAAAAAACAGTTTGTTCACACGCCTATTCCTTCTGGTAAGGAAATATGTCAAAATCAATTATTCCATTTAATTGATAAAGTGCATCATGCAGAAGTAAACACCGAACAAATTGAAGGGTTTTTACCAAGTATTTACGAAAAATTAGAAGAGTTAAGTCGTGAAGAGTTGATTCAAAAATTTGTTTCTTTAGAGTTTAACACCTTCTTATCTTACTACGAAAATGCTCCTGATTTAAACAACCTATCTTCAAGAGAAAATTCTAGAGGACGTTCTTCTAGTGAAAATATGACTCGTTTCTTTATCAATTTAGGAAGAAAAGATCGTTTAAATCCAGCCAAGTTAATTGGTTTAATCAACGATCAGAACATCGGTGATAAAATTGAAATTGGTGCTATAGACATTTTAGATACTTTTTCTTTCTTTGAAATTGATAAAAACTTCGAAAAAGAGACCTTAGATGCTTTTGCGGCTAATGATCCTGACTTTAATGGAAGATCTGTAAATATTGAGGTTACTAAAAACGACCGTAGTAATGGTGGTGGAAGAAAACCGCGCAGAAGTGGTGGTAGTGGTTTCAACGGAAAAAAACGTAGAAGTGATAAACCTACTGATAACAAAAAAGGGGTTGGAAGAAGACGTAGTGAAAACAGCGCCTCTAGAAGAGGAGATAACAAAACTGCTGCTGCGGGATTTGGAAGAAAACGCAGAAGAGACTAACTAAAAAAGTGTTACAAATAAAAAAACAGCTCGTTTGAGCTGTTTTTTTTTTTTCTTATATGATGCAAATTAATTTAGTCATTCTTTAATTTACTGTATATTTCTAAATCTGTAAAAGTATTTCCTGTTAGTAATTCTCCTTCTCTTTCAACTCCCTCTAACTTAAAACCTAATCTTTTAGGAATATTTTTACTTGGCGTATTTCCTACAGCACATTTTATTTGAATTCTATTCATTTGTAATTTCGTAAAGGCAAAATTGCATAATTCTTTTACTGATTTTGTCATAATACCTTTACCCTGCTCCTTTTCAGAAAGCCAATACCCTATTTCTGTTTTCTTATTTAAAACATTGGTATCTTTTAAACCAATTAACCCTATAAATTCGTTCTGTTTTCTGATTGTAAAAGTATGTTCTAGTTTTTCTACAGGAACATTAACAACCGAACTTACAAAGCATTCAGTATCTTTTAATTCTTTAGTATATGCCACAAATGGTAACCATGTACCTAAATATTCTCTTTCTTTATTAATTGTTTTGAAAATATCAACTGCATCATTTAACTCAAGTTCTCTCAATGCTATATCAGAGTCTACTTTTAAAATCACTTTTTCTTTTTTAATAAAACACAAAAACTACTGATTCCCTAAAATAATAGGCATTCCACTTTTCCCAGAACCAATAATAACGACTTTACTATTGTTAGAGTTTGCTAACCTATTGGTAGCTTCTATCCCTTTGTCTTGTAAGATTTTATCGGTTAATGATGCACTTAAAATTCTATTGGCATCAGCTTTACCTTTTGCTTCAATAATTTGCTTTTCTGCTTCTTTTTGAGCGGTTACTAACCTAAATTCGTATTCTAACGATTCTTGTTCTTGTTTTAATTTTCGTTCAATTGCTTCTTTAATAGTTGATGGTAACGTTACATCTCTTACAAGAATTTCGTTTAATTGAACATATTGTTTTTCTAATATTTTCTTTGTCTCTATAAATATTTCATCTTGAATCGCATCTCGTTTACTAGAATACAACTGCTCTGGTGTATAACGACCTACAACGCTACGTGCTGCTGAACGGATTGCTGGCTGAATTACACGTTGTAAATAATTTTCACCTAGTGTTTGATGTAAGTTTCCTAAATCTTTATAAACTGGTTGGTACCAAGCCGAGGCATCTATTTGAATTTCTAATCCGTTAGACGATAATACTTTCATTTTTTCGAAAAGTTCTTGTTGTCTTACTTCATATACATGCACTTTATTCCAAGGAGCAACTACATGAAACCCTTCTCCTAATGGTGGTTCATCTGTTACGACTCCTCCTCCAAACGTTTTATACAATACTCCCGCTTCTCCTGAATTGATTGTTACCGTAGATTTTGCTATAAAAATTATCAAAACGATGGCTACTGGAATTAACAATCCGAATTTTGGAAACTTTAACTCTACTTGATTTCTTGTCATTTTTTTTATGTTTTGTACTCAAATGTACAATTAAATTTATGAACCACAGTTTTCATAACCGCATTCTTGTGATGTAAACTCAAGCTCAAGAGTAATATGTTCTAAATGAAAATCATCGTGTAATACCTGTTTAATTTCTTGCTTTATTTCATGGCTTTTTTCCCAAGACATTTCTTTTTCTTCTAGTACTAAATGGGCTGTAAACACGTTGTATTCTCCATCCATAGTCCATAAATGACAATCATGAATACTCTCTACCCCCTCCATCGCAACTATTCTTTGTTGAATTTCTTCTACAGAAACATTTTCTGGAGTTCCTTGTAATATAACTCTAAGACTCTCTTTTATGTTTTTATACACATTATACAGTACAAATCCTGCAATAGCAATAGATAAAACAGGGTCTAATACTGGTACCTCCCAAAATTGCATTACTATACTTGCAATCAACACTACTCCCCAACCTAACACGTCTTCTAATAAATGCAATGAAACTACTCGTTCGTTAATTGAAGTTCCTTTTTTTAACTTCAATACAGCAGCACCATTTACTATAATTCCTAAAACAGCCAACCACATCATTCCTTTGGCATCTGCGTTTTCTGGATTGATAATTCTAGGAATTGCTTCTTTAATAATAAATACTGAACCTATCACTAATACTATCGAATTGATAATAGCACCTAAAAGAGAAAATCGTTTATATCCATAAGAATACTTCTTTGTTGCCTTTTTTGTCGATTTTTTTTGAAAATACCAAGACAGTCCTAAACTTAAGCTATCGCCTAAATCATGCAAGGCATCAGACATAATGGCCAAACTATTCGTGTAAAAGCCTCCAATAAATTCGATAATTGTAAATGCGAGATTAAGAAAAAATGCTACAGCTATATTTCCTGTAGAGTTTCCATGTGAATGATTATGGTTGTGTCCCATGTTTTTATTAATTGACTTTAAATGTATGAAAAAGATGCATTACAACTAAACAAGCGATTATAGATTAAATAATCGCTTGTTGTTTTGTTAATGAGCATGGCCTTCCATTCCGCCTGCCATTTGTAATAACTTTCCTTTTAAAAAGTGTGCTCCTTTAGTTACAATAGTTACGTTATAATTTTCTTCTTGAATTGTTTTTATTGCGACAAATCCATTATCAGAACCTCCAACAGTCACCTCAACAGGTACGAATTCATCTGTTGACTTTTTAACAAAAACAAAATGCTCTCCTTCATTTTCTATAACTGCTTCTTCAGGAACAGCGTATACTTCCTCTCCTCCCAACAAAATTTGAGCATTGATAAACATTCCTGCTTTTAATCGGTTGTGTTCATCCTCAAAATGCCCATGCACATTTACCGTTTTCGTTTGGTCATCTACTTTCTGACTAATTAATTTAATATATCCTCTATAAGCTACATCAATTCCGGACGGTTGAAATTCAAACTCATCCCCCTTTTTTATTTTTGTTATATCCGTTCCAAAAACATTTAACTCCGCATGCATATGATCATTATCTATTATTTCCATCATCTCCGAGTTCGCTGCTAAAAACATTCCTTTGTTCAAATTGTTCTCTACAACATAACCAGAAATCGGAGCCTTTACATACACATATTGCTGAATTCCATTGGCTGCCACTATAGTAGGCGATAATCCTGCCATTTTTAACTGTGCTGCATAGCTATTCGCTAAACTTTTTGCCGATTGATAACTTCCTTCTGCTATTTGAAATGATTTTTTGGAGGTAATATCGTTTTCTAACAACATTTTCTTTCTTTCATAATCTGCCTTAGTTACTTTTAATTTATTCACTGCTTCAAGGTAAGCATATTGTAACTCTATAAAGTTAGGGTGCTGTAATACCGCTACTGTTTGTCCTTTTTTCACCTTATCACCAGGCAACAAATCTGTTTTATAAACAAACGCTTCCAAAGGGGCATATATAGTGGCTTTGCTTTGTGGTGGCACCTCTATTGTTCCGGTTACTGCTACTTTTTCTCTAATCTTTCTCTTTTCGATTGCAGCTGTCTCTATTTTAGCTGTTACAATTTGCTGTTGAGTTAAATGAATTCCATTTTCATTATGCTCTTCATCATTTGTTACATTTTGTGTTGTTTTTTTTACTGTTGCATGGTCGTGATCTGAATGATCTTCTTCCTTTTGTTTGCAACTAACAACGATAATGATAGTTACTACTAATATTACTAATTTTTTCATGTGTATATTTTTATTCTTTTATATAAAACTCGTAGGCAATTACAGTTTGATTAAAATTATGAACCAGTGATAAATAGTTTTGCATTACCTGAAAATAAGCGGTAAAACTCTGATTATACTGATACGCATCAATCTCTCCTACTTTATAAGCTAGTGCTAGCTTTTTTATAAACTTTTGCGCTTGTGTTACTGTTGAATGAATACTTACTAACTCTTCATTTAAATACGTAAGTTGCTCTTGCAAACTTTTATAATCATTTTGAATTACCATAGCTTTGTTTTTATTTTCATAAGCTATTTCTTCTTGTATAATTTTTTGCTCTTTTATTTTTGCATTATTAGACCAGAAAGAAAGCGGAATATTTACCCCTACATTAAAACCTGTATAGCTGTTCTCTTTTCCTGTTGTTCTATTAATTATACCAGCTGTTAATGCAGGAAAATAAGTTGATTTTGCTACAGACACACCTTTAGCAGCTACCTTATTTTGTTGCTCTAAACTTTTGATAAAGTCTTTTGACAACGAGTCTTTTTGAATTAAAAAGTCCTTTTTTTGAGGTAGTTTTTCAAACGGTTGTATCAAATAATCAATTTGTAATAACTGCTTTAGTTCATTCTCTATTTGAATAAAGTTCTTATATGTTTTGTTTTTTTGTGACTGTACTCCTAACGATTGTAAAGAGGTTAAATCGTTTTCTAACCCTCCTATTTCTCCAGAGGCATGCAACTTACTCGCTATTTCTTTTATTTGATTGCTGCTAAGCTGTTGCTCTTCCATTAGCGATAACAATCCATATAAGTAATTCCATTGCTGATATAACCTTCTAGCCTTTCTTACTGTTTCTTTCTTTGCTATGTTATTATTAATCGTTGCTAAATTATTTTTCTCTTTAGCCAACTTCTTTTTTTGAATATGCGTTAAAATAGAACCGAAATTCTGATTCACAGACCATTCTTTTTCCGCTATGCCATTAGCTACACCAACATCTTGATATTGAACAGTTGTTGGGTTCAATTCAATCGCTTTACTTATACCTGCTTTCGATTTTTCAATCGCTAAGGTTGACTTTTTCATCAACACCGATTTTTGCAACGCCAAATCAATAACTTGTTGTTCTGTTAACTTTTGAGGCACTTCTTGTGCTTGAACTCCAAAAACTCCAATTGCAAATACTACTACAGTTACTATACTCTTTTTCGCTTTTAAGTTGACTTTCTTTTCAAAAAGCATATACAACACAGGTAAAATAAGTAAGGTTAGCAAAGTTGCAGACACCAATCCTCCTATTACCACAGTAGCCAAAGGCTTTTGTACCTCTGCTCCCGCTGAGGAGGATAATGCCATAGGTAAAAACCCTAACGAAGCCACAGCTGCGGTCATAATTACAGGACGTAAACGCACTGACGTTCCTTTTTTTACAATCTCTGTAAGGTCTGATATTCCAATGGTTTTTAAACGATTAAACTCAGCAATTAAAACGATTCCGTTTAACACCGCTACACCAAATAAGGCTATAAAACCTACTCCTGCTGAAATTGAAAAAGGCATTCCACGTAACCACAACGCAAAAATTCCTCCAATAGCAGACATAGGTATGGCAGTAAATATCAATACACTTTGTTTAATTGATTTAAACGTAAAATACAGTAACAAAAAGATGAGTAATAGCGCTACTGGTACTGCAACGCCTAATCTGGCACGAGCTTCTTCTAAATTTTTAAACGTTCCGCCATAGGTAATATAGTATCCTGGATCGAATGTTATTTCATCTGAGACCTTACCTTTTAGTTCTTTAACTATACTCGCTACATCGCGTTCTCTTACATTAAAACCAACCGTTATTCTACGTTTGGCATCATCTCTTTGAATTTGATTTGGACCCGTTTTAAAATCTACAGACGCTACTGCTGTTAACGGAATTTGTGCCCCGGTTGCAGTTGTAATGTATAGTTTACGAATATCTTCAATACTAGCTCTTCTATTTTTTGCTAAACGCACTACCAAATCGTAACGTTTTTCACCTTCATATACTGATCCTGCACTCTGACCTGCAAAAGCTGCATTAACAGTAGTGTTTACGTCTTCAATATTGAGTCCGTAATAGGCTAACTGACTTCTGTTATACTCAATTACAATTTGCTGTAATCCCGTCATCTTTTCAACATACACATCTTCGGCTCCTGCTACATCTGGAATAATTCTACTTAATTGATTGGCATATTTTACCAATTTGTCTAAATCTTCTCCATAAATCTTAAGTACAACATCTTGCCTAGCACCTGTCATCAACTCATTAAATCGCATTTGAATAGGCTGTTGAAATCCGAAAGAAACACCTAGCATGTTTTCATCTAACAATTGTTGCATTTTTTCTGTCAGTTCATTCTTGGTGCTAGCTTTTGTCCATTCCTCTTTTTCTTTTAAAATAATGATGATGTCTGAAGCCTCTATGGGCATTGGGTCTGTAGGAATTTCTGAAGAACCTATTCTACTTACAATTTGCTCTATTTCGTCTGGAAACTCTTTCATTAATAATGCTGATGCTTGGTTGGAAACATCGATGGTATATGAAAGTGAACTTCCTGTTGATACAATAGCTTGCACAGCCAAATCTCCTTCATCTAAGGAAGGTATAAACTCTGATCCCATTTTAGAAAAAGTGACTAAACTGAGTATAAAAATGGCGACTGAACCTATGACTACTTTTATTTTATGAGTTAGCACAAAGTTGAGTATTGGAGTATATACATTTTGTAATGCTGTGATGATTTTATCTGAAATATTCTTCTTGTTGTTGATTGTTTTCTTTAAAAACAACGAACTCATCATAGGTACATAGGTAAGTGATAATAAGAAAGCTCCTAAAATTGCAAAACTTACAGTTAAGGCCATAGGCTTAAACATTTTTCCTTCAATACCTACTAAGGCAAGAATTGGTAAGTACACTATAAGAATGATAATTTCTCCAAATGCTGCACTTGTTCTTATTTTTGAAGCCGACTCATACACTTCATCATCCATTTGATCTTGAGTTAATTGGGTTCCTGATTTTTTTAACCCTAAATGATGTAGTGTTGCTTCTACTATAATTACCGAACCATCTACGATAATACCAAAATCGATAGCTCCTAAACTCATTAAGTTTCCAGAAACGCCAAACACGTTCATTAAACTAATAGCAAACAACATTGCTAACGGGATAACCGACGCTACGATTAACCCCGCTCGTAAGTTTCCTAGCAACAACACCAAAATAAAAATGACAATTAAAGCCCCTTCAACAAGGTTGGTTGATACCGTTTTTATGGCTTTGTCTACTAATTTAGTTCTATCTAAAAAGGGTTTTATGGCAACTCCTTCTGGCAAACTTTTTTCTATTTGTGCTATTCTTTCTTTTACATTCTCTATCACTTTTGAAGAATTGGCTCCTTTTAACATCATAACAATCGCACCTACCACTTCTCCGTCGGTATTTCTTGTCATTGCGCCATATCGTACTGCATGCCCTAGTTGAACTTTCCCTATATCTTTCATCAAGATAGGGGTTCCATTCACATTGTTTTTTATGACAATATTCTGGATGTCTTCTGGAGTTTTTATCAACCCTTCACTTCGAATAAAATACGCTTTCGGGTTTTTATCTATATACGCTCCTCCTGTATTTTGATTGTTTTTAGAGAGTGCCTCAAAAACCTCATTTATACTAACATTTAACGATTGCAAGCGTTCTGGTTCAATAGCTACTTCATATTGCTTTAAAAAGCCTCCAAAACTACTTACATCAGCTACTCCTTCAATTCCTAAAAGCTGACGACGAACGATCCAGTCTTGAATAGAGCGTAACTCCATTGCATCATATTGCTTTTCATAGCCTTTTTTAGCATACAGTGTATATTGATAAATCTCCCCCAATCCTGTAGTTACAGGTGCCATTTCTGGTGTTCCTACTCCCTCAGGAATTTGGTTCTTGGCCTCTATCAATCGTTCACTAATTTGCTGACGTGCCCAATAAATATCGGTACTCTCTTTAAAAACAATTGTAACGACACTCAATCCAAATCGAGAGAAAGAACGAATTTCTTCGATATCTGGAATGTTTGACATGGTAATTTCTATAGGAAACGTCACTAAACGTTCTATATCTTGGGCTGATTGTGAGGGTGCAGAGGTTATTATTTGCACCTGATTATTGGTAATATCTGGTACTGCATCAATAGGTAACTGTTTTAGAGAATAGATTCCCCAGCCTATTAATGCGACAACCAATGCTCCAATAATCAATTTATTTTTAATTGAAAATTTGATAATGTTATCTAACATTTTGTATTGATTTAATTCTATTGTAACATAATTTTTACCGGTTATTATTAAATAATCGGTACAACAGTTTGTAGTTCTTGCTTACACAAGAGCTACTGCTGTTTTTAATAATAAAATAGAATTAAGACCTGGGTGGCTGGAAAATAGCCGACAAGTATGAGTTGTAGTATGTGTTTTGATAGAAGTTAATCCTGTTTCTTATTTCAAAAAAAGGAATAATATCAAAACTATAATCAATCGGAATAAAATCTGCTGTAACAGTAATTACGTTACAATGATGGTGATGTTCTTTGTTTTTTTCTTCTTCAGTATCGTTTTCATGATGCTCATCTTGATGTTCTTCATTTAACTCATCGTGATGCACCTCTGATTCAGCTACAAAAACCACAGCATCCGTATGTGCCTGTAAAGGAGGCACTATTAACAGTAAGGTTAATAATATGATGATGCTTTTTTTCACTAATCTAATTTAGAGTTACAAAATTATAAAATTTTATGAATCTTCGTTATCCAATCTATCTTTAACGTATTCAATTTTTGTTTTACCATGCGCAAAAGGCTTTCCTTCTTCATCTAAACTCACCATGATAATTTTATCAATTGCAATAATTGTTTTTCGGGTTATTTTGTTACGAACTTCACAGCTTAAGGTAATAGACGTTGTTCCGAACTTTACGACATCGATTCCTATTTCAACAATGTCTCCTTGCTTTGCTGAACTAACAAAATTTATTTCAGACATAAACTTGGTTACTGTTTTAGGAATTTCTAACTGAATAATAGCATATAACGCTACCTCCTCATCAATCCATTGTAATAATCGTCCTCCGAAAAGTGTTCCGTTAGGATTTAAGTCTTCTGGTTTTACCCATTTACGTGTGTGAAATCTCATCGTATTTATTGTTCTATATTTTTAGCTTCAAAAGCTATTAAATCGTTATTTACAAAGGTAAACGTTATTTGTATAGGATTGCAACATACCTCACAATCTTCTACATAGGTTTCTGACGTACTGGCATCCAGCAACATGGAAATTTCTTCCCAACAATGCGGACATTGAAAAAAATGCTCATACATCATATTTTACCATAATATTTTCTAACAAACCATTCTATTGACAATAAAACTATAATCAATAATAACAACCATTTCCAATCAACTAAACTTTGTTTTTTGGTAATAGACTTTTGAGTGGTATAAAAAGATGCATCTTCTTGTATCTTTTTTAATAAATCGTCAACTTTATCTGCATAAGCAATTGCTCCGTTTGTTTTTAACGCTAGCTGTTCTAATTTTTTAAAATTGGCATTGGTAAACTGCTCTTCTATCTGATAATCTTCAATTTTAAACCTACCTGAGCTATTTATATTTTGATTCTTTACAGTTACGGTATATGAATATTCTCCTGAGGCTAATCCTTCAACAGCAACTTGATATGAGTTATTAAATAAAGAAAACGGAATACTTTTTTTAGCCTTTGTTTCTAAATTAGTTACTGTTAACTCTAAAGATGCTCTGCTATCAAACTGGTAGTTTTTATCAACGTAAAATGCACTTATGGTTATCGGTTCATTGGCTGCATACAAACGTTGCGCTTTTACCTCTAAACGCTTCCTCTTTTTAGTGGATGCTAAATACTGAACCAAATTTCCCACAAACGTATCAAAACTTTCAAAGTTTTTCTCTTTTAAATAACTGCCAGCTCTCCATTTCCAAATACCTTCACCAAATAGCACTGCATACTTTTTATCATTCTCTTCAAAGGTTGATAATAATGGTTGCGTGGTTTCTACGCCTGCATACTTCTGATACAACAAGCTTTGAGATTCTTTTTTAAGTTGTACTTCTCCAAACTTGTCTTTTAGTGGTGGAAATTGATCAAAACCGATATCTTCTTGACAAAAAGTTAGAAAATCTGGATTGTAAATAGCGGTATATTCTTCTTTTTGATTGATAACTCTTTTTTGAACTCCTAAACCTTGACTGTTCAAAAAGTTCCAATCTGTTTTAGTTCCTGAAACCAGTAAAAAGTTAGAGGGTATTTTTTCTAAAGTGGTTTTAAAATAACTGTTAGGCTGATACAAAACAAAAAACTGATACGCATCTAAATCTATGTTTCTATCTTGTATCAAAGCAATATCCACTTTTCGTTGTTTATTGCTCTCAATCGCTTTTTTAAGTGCTCCTAAATCTGGGTGCAAAAAAGAACTTAATAGTAAAACCTTGGTTTGCTCATCTAAAACTTCAACTGAAAAGCTTTTATAATTGTTCTTTGTGTTTTTTTCATTCGCTATACTACTTATCGACGCTGTGTAATAGTGTATTCCTTTGGTAGCGGACACTAAGTTGGCTGTAACAGTTTGCACAGGATTTTCTGGTGAGAAACGTACTCTTTTTGAAAAAACTCTGCTCCCGTTTTTTACAATTGAAAAAGTAGTATTCACCGTTTCTTTTCCTTCATAATACAACAATGCTTCAACTGGAAACTTGTTCTTTACATAGCTGTACTTATTCACATTTAACTGCGAAATTTGAATGTCTTGATATTGAATAGTATCCCCAATAACTACAGAAAATACTTTATGCTTTGTTGATGAAAACTCGTAGTCATTTCCTTGGGTTTGATTTCCATCAGTTATTAAAATGGTAGCTGCATTTTTATCTTTATTCAACTCACTAACAGCATCAATTGCTTTTGAAATATTGGTTTGTGTTTCAGCAAACGATAAACTATCCAACACCTTAATATCGTTCCCAAACGAAAAGTACTGTACGTCAAATTTATCTTGAAGTTCTTCGTTACTTTCTACTTTTGATATTACTTCTTGAACCTTTTTTTCTTCTTTAAAAAACTGAGTAGATAGTGAATTATCCACCAATACAGATAACACCGGTTGTATGTTTTCTGTTTCAAGAGTTGTTATCTTCGGATTAATGAGTAGTAACCCTATTAAAAAAAGACTTAGTGCCTTTAAGCTAAAAAGTAAGATATGTACTTTCGGGGTGCTATTTACCTTATAGAAATATTGAAAAAAAGCAATGGCTACGCTTATGAATACGGCTAATACAATGTAAATTACAGTTATTGACTCCACTCAGCTTATTTTAGTATGTGAAGATAAAAATATCTAACAAATAAAAACACCTTTTCTTCTTTTTCATTTATGACTTGAATCATAAAAAACTAATTATCAGTTACATAATTTTATCAAAAACTAGTATGTATGGTAACTACTGAAAACGTAACCACTGAAAAAACACTTCAAAAAACAAATAGTATGGGAATTACGGCTTACATCAATAAAAAAATTGCTGAAGGAGAACGAAATAGCATTGGTGTATCTATTATATTAATTACTGTAGGCTCTATGATTGCCTCCATTACAGCTGCTTTAGCCGTAAATGGTGAGGTTAATTTATTTGCGCTAATTTTTGCTTGTGTAACCGCTATGGGGGCTAATGCTGCTGCCATAAGTCAACGTCCTTTTAAGATAATTGCTTGGGCATTTATTATTAATATACTCGGTAATATTTCGTTGATTTTTTATCTACTTATGTCGTAGTTGTAGGCTTCGGCTTAGCTTCAAACATTCTAAAAAAGAGCATAGAAGCTATGTTTCGTGCTCTTTCTTTAGCTTCATGTGCTTTTGTTCCGTCAAAAAGTTCATCAACCGTTTCAAACCACAATTGCAACCAGCGTCCAAAGTGTTCTTGGTAAATAGCATACTCAAAATCTCTATCTACATCTTTGTGTGCTTTCATCGGATTTCCTTTAAACTTTCTAACAAAAAACAAATTCGTTTCCCAAAAATCAGTGAGTTTTTGTAAATGAGGTTCCCAGGTTTCTTCTGGTATTGTTTTCAAAAATATAGGGCCTATAAAATCATCCTTTCTAATTTTATCGTTATAAAAAGTTGCTACTAACTTATACACATCTTCCCTATTTTCTATGTCTCTTTTATCCATTTACAAATTGTTCTTGAAATACGCTACAAAAGTATATCTTTATGCTATTGCAATTTATGACTTAAATCATAATGATTCCAGAAGAACTCTTATTAAAATACCACGCTGAAACCAAAAGTTTTCAAAAAGACGAAATCATTTTCTCTGAAAAACAAACCGCACACTACTACTACCAAATAGTAAGCGGAGTAGTTAAAATGAATAATTTTAATGATGATGGTAAAGAGTTTATTCAAGGGGTGTTTTATAAAAACCAAAGTTTTGGGGAACCACCTTTGTTTATTGATGTAAAATATCCTGCCAATGCGGTGGCTATTTCTGATAGTACGATTTTAGCTTTATCTAAAAGCAACCTGTTTAAATTACTGCAAGACAATCCTGAAATTCACTTAAAAATCACCCAAAGTTTAGCCAAACGTTTGTACTACAAAGCTATTATTGCTTCCGAAATATCGAGTCAAGAACCTGCCCATAGAGTGCTCCGATTTATAGATTATTTAAAAAACGATGTATACAAAGTTGAAGGAAAGTACTCGTTTAAAGTAGCCTATACGCGTCAGCAAATAGCCGATATTTTAGGTTTACGCGTAGAAACGGTTATTCGGGTCATAAAATCTTTAGAAAAAAAGGGAGACGTAAAAATTAGCAAACGAAAGGTATATCGTTAAAACTTTCTTTAAAGTGACCTTTTAATAAAGTGTCTTACAAATCATATAAATTAATTGATTTATGGAATTCCGTAAGATTTTGTACATCCCTTGTAGTAAGTTTGTTGGAATTGTATAATTAGTTAATAAATAACAGCAACTCGTTCATAACTTTATTTTAGGTAACCTATTGGTTATACTATATTTGATAGCGTATAAAATTGCTAAACTTTATGATACTCCATGCTTTTGCCGGGATAAAACAACTAAAGTTTGACATATAACGAGTTAGACACAACTAAAATGAAAACATTAGCATTAATAATAGGTAATAATGAATACCATGATTCTGCAAAATTAGACAATGCAGTAAACGATGCAACTTCAATAAATAGAGAATTCGAAAGGCTTGGATTTACTACAATTTTTAAATGTGATTGTAAATCGACTGATTATCCTTTGCTTCTTTCTGATTTTGAAGAAAAAATCCCTGAATTCGATGCTTCAATATTTTATTATGCTGGCCATGGTTTTGAACTTGATGGAATTAATTATCTTTCATCAATTGACTGCCAAATACCACCTTCCGATAAATACTCTGCTCGGATGAATAGTATCATGCTCAATGAAGTTTTAGAAATACATAAAAAAAATAATACGAAAATAAACATAGCTATAATTGATGCCTGTAGAAAATCTTTTAGTAGAAGTAACACATCTTCGTTATCTCCTTTAATAGCTCCAAAAGGTTCCTTTATAGCCTTCTCAACATCTCCAAATGAAGGAGCAAATGACAAAGGCTATAAAGGTAATAGTGTATATACAGGATCTTTATTAAATTATTTAGGTAGAGAAAGGCTATCTATTGAAGAATTGTTTAAAAAAGTTCGAAAAACTGTTCACTCATTAACTGAAGGCAAACAAACTACATGGGAGCATACATCTTTAGTTAGTGATTATTATTTTAATACAGGTCAAAGGGTTCATTCTATCACAATCCCCTATAATGAGAATGTTGTAAAAGATGTAAACTATGATACTGATAAAGATGAGTTTAGTCTTCTAATTAAAAATGTTAGAATTCTTAATTACTACAAGCAAAACCCTGCTATTGATGACTTATTAGATTATAACCCTAAAGATTTAGACAAAAATCAACAATTTATTTTAGGTAGAAATTTACTTCAATCAAGTCGATCTGCTTTTAGTTCTAGTGATTTTTTTGATTTATTAGAACAAAACATTTCGAAATATACAGAAAACAACGAAAATCATTTATTAAATGGGATTCTATATGAGATATATTTCAATTCATATGGGGAATATCGAGGAGATAACAGAAAAGATTTTTTCATTCAAGATATTCTTAAGTTGAGAAAAAAAAGCGCTTATATGAGTTCGTTCAAATTTATAAACGATTTATTAAAAGAAACAGGAGATAAACTTGTATACTTACCTCAAAAAGAAGATATTTCAATTGATATAGATGTCCTTGCTTCTGAAAAAAATGCCACGAATAGTTTTAATGAAACAATATCTTACCAAGTAATTAGTAGTATTATTTATAATGGAATTGATATAACTGAAAAAATATCCACTTATGATATAAATGGATTGAATGAATTAGGGCTAAAAAGTACGATAGCTAAATTTTTAACAGCACCCATTGATTTAATTCATGTAAATAGTAATTTGAAAATAGATAAAATGTTATTTGTAAACACAAATAATATTGATACCAGTAAATTGTAGTATATGCCTAACTTAAGTTGTATAAAAAAACATAGGGCGGTCTATGATTATTCGATCGGTTTAGGCTAATCTACTAAGTCGTCAAATATAAAGTTGGGTGTTTCAACATTGAAGACAAACAAAAAACATCATATTTGGCTTAGTTATAAACGTGGAGTTAGAGCTTACCCTCTACCCTACGTTTCTTATACTCGCTGTTAACTAAAATTCATTTATAAAGTTCTCTACACACTTTATTGAATACTCCCCGCTAATATTGCGGCATGGGTCGCTGATACTAAGGCATGCTCCGTTAACACCACGGCACGGGTCGCTGATATCACGGCATGCTCCGTTAACATCACGGCATGGGTCGCGGATATTACGGCATACTCCGTTAACACCACGGCATGGGTCGCTGATATCACGGCATGCTCCGTTAACACCACGGCATGGGTCGCTGATACTACGGCACGCTCCGTTAACACCACGGCACGGGTCGCTGATACTACGGCATGCTCCGTTAACACCATGGCACGGGTCGCTGATATTACGGCACGCTCCGTTGACACCACGGCATGGGTCGCTGATATCAAGGCATGCTCCGTTGACATCACCGCATGGGTCGCTGATATTACGGCATACTTCTTTGTCCCTAAATAAGATTGCTTTTTGTTAGTGCTAAAATTCCTGTAGTTTATCTCTAAAAAAAGGGAAGTATTTTCTATTTTTGTGCCTTTCAACACAACAACAAAACATGAACTTAACAGAATTAAACGCCATCTCTCCTATTGATGGTAGATACCGTAACAAAGTAGCAAGCTTAGCGAACTATTTTTCAGAAGAAGCTTTAATAAAATATCGTGTAAAGGTAGAAATTGAATATTTCATCGCTTTATGTGAAATTCCATTACCTCAGTTAGCCGATTTCAACAAAGAGTTATACGCTGATTTACGTAAGATCTATGAAGATTTTTCTGCTGAAGACGCACAAAAAATCAAAGAAATTGAAAGCGTTACCAATCACGATGTAAAAGCTGTTGAGTACTTTATTAAGGAAAAGTTTGACAAGCTAAGCTTGAATAAGTATAAGGAGTTTATCCACTTCGGGTTAACATCTCAAGATATTAACAACACTGCTATTCCATTATCTATTAAAGATGCGATGGATGAAGTATACTACCCAACTTTAGATACCCTAGTTTGCAAATTAGCTGATGTATCTGAAGAATGGGAAAACGTACCAATGTTAGCAAGAACTCACGGGCAGCCAGCCTCTCCTACTCGTTTAGGAAAAGAGTTTTTTGTATTTGTAGAGCGTATTAACAATCAAGTTATTCATATACAACATACACCACACGCTGCTAAATTTGGTGGAGCTACAGGTAATTACAATGCACACAAAGTAGCGTATCCAGATATTGACTGGAAAAACTTCGGAACTCATTTCGTAGAAGAAGTATTAGGTTTACACCACTCCTTCCCTACTACGCAAATTGAGCACTACGATCACATGGCAGCTTTATACGACGGATTAAAGCGCGTAAATACGATTTTGATTGATTTAGATCGCGATGTTTGGACCTATGTTTCTAACGACTACTTCAAACAAAAAATTAAAAAAGGGGAAGTTGGTTCATCGGCAATGCCTCATAAAGTAAATCCGATTGATTTTGAAAACTCTGAAGGAAACTTAGGGATTGCCAATGCTATTTTTGAGCATTTATCTGCTAAGTTACCCGTTTCAAGATTACAACGTGATTTAACGGATAGTACGGTATTACGTAACGTTGGAGTTCCTTTTGGACATACGTTAATTGGTTTTGCCTCTACCTTAAAAGGATTGAACAAGTTATTGTTGAATGAAGCTAAATTTGCTGAAGACCTAGAAAATAACTGGGCAGTAGTTGCTGAGGCTATTCAAACAATTTTACGTCGTGAAGCCTATCCTAATCCATACGAAGCCTTAAAAGGATTAACTCGTACGAACGAAAAAATAAACAAAGATTCTATCGCTAATTTTATTGATACTTTAGAAGTTTCTGAAGCGATTAAAAACGAGTTAAAACAAATTACACCATCTAATTACACAGGTATATAACCTATGAATATTATAATTTTTGGGCCTCCTTTAGCTGGTAAAGGAACCCAATCTAAAAAAATAATAAATGACTTTAACTTAACACATCTTTCTACCGGGGATGTGTTAAGAAAAGAAAAAGCTAAAAAAAGTGATTTAGGCTTAGAAGCTGAAGAATATAGTAGTAAAGGTCTACTTGCTCCAGACGATTTAGTTATGGAAATAGTAGAAAGCTTTTATTTCAATCAAAATGACAAAAATAATTTTCTTTTTGATGGCTACCCTAGAAATATTGAACAAGCTAAACATTTAATCAATTTTTTAGAGAAGGATAAAAATGTTATAGATTTCGTTATTTATTTAAAAGTTCCTAAAGATGTTTTGTTGGAAAGAGCTAAAATAAGAGCTATTGAAGAGGACAGAAAAGATGATGCAGATCAAAACACAGTTTTAACTAGAATTGATGAATTTGTTAACCTCACAGCTCATGCTATCAATTTTATAAAAGAACAGGGAGTAACAACTATTGAGGTAGATGGCAATCAATCTGTAGAAGAGATTTATAAAATAATTTATCAAAAACTAAATAATCCAGAAAGTGAAAAAAGCTAACTTTTTATTCCTATTTAAAGCATTGCTGTTTTCTTGCATGTTAATAGTAACATCGTGTACTCCAGAGAAAAAAGGAGATCCTACACGTTTTGTACACGGAACGTTTGAAATTCCTGCTGGTGATAACTACGGAAAAACAACTATTGTAAGGAAGGATAGCTTACAAATAGAAGAATACACTAAAAAAGTAAGTCTTTCAACGGACAGTTTAGTTACTGAAAAAGAAGTAAAACATATAGATACACTCTACATCAAATGGAAAAATAATTTTGCATATACCTTGCGAATGAAAAGTCCGAAAACTGATTTAGATAAAGATCCTATATTTGTTCAAATAACTAAAGTAACTGATAGCTCTTATAGTTTTACCGCAAAAATTGGCTATTCTAACTTTAAGCAAAAAGGAACTGTATATAAAGTAAAATAAACGATGGAAATTTTCTTACAAGCTGATACCTGGATTGCCTTGCTAACCCTAACTTTTTTAGAAGTTGTATTGGGTATTGATAACATTATCTTTATCTCTATTGCTTCTAACAAGTTACCAGAAAATCAGCAAAAAAAAGCTACTCGAATAGGTCTTCTATTAGCTATGATTTTTAGAATTCTTCTTTTACTAGGAGTTTCTTATTTAATTAGTATGAAAGACCCTATCTGGAATATTAATTTGTCTTGGTTAAAAGTAGGTGTTACAGGTCAAAGTTTGATTTTATTTGCTGGAGGTATATTTCTACTATACAAAAGTACTAGTGAGATTCACCATAAAGTTGAAGGAAGAGATGAAGCACACGCTTCTGGTAATCCTAAAAAGAGAGCTACTTTACTAAATGTTATAACTCAAATAGTATTAATTGATATTGTTTTCTCTTTTGATTCTGTTTTAACTGCTGTAGGTATGACAAATGGTATACAAGGAGCATTAATGATAATGATTATCGCCGTTATTGTCTCAATCTTAATTATGTTAATGTTTGCTACTCCTATTAGTAATTTTGTAAACAAACACCCTACAATTCAAATGTTAGCTTTATCCTTTTTAATTCTAATTGGGTTTATGCTAATTACAGAGAGTGCACATTTGTCTCATACAATCGTTTTTGGACAATCAGTTGGTGCTATTCCGAAAGGATATTTATATTTTGCCATTACATTTTCTCTACTTGTAGAAATGCTAAATATGAAAATGCGAGGGAACTCAAAAAAGCATTAAGAAAATATTAATATTATAAGCAAAAGACCTAGCAAACATTTATCTGTTAGGTCTTTGTTTTTTTCATACATTTGCAACATTACGCATGTTTAGATTAAAAAGACATATTGCACTTGTAAGTATACTTGTATTGCTGTTACCTTCAGTTATACTGCTAGTACATTCCTTTGAAAATCATAAACACCCAGTTTGTTCTTCTACTAGTGAACAACACTTTCATGAGCAAGAATTAAATTGTTCTTTATTGAATTTTAACTTTCAAGTTTTTTCGCTTGATTTTAATTCCAGTTATGATTTAATTCCAGTTACTTATTTTAAAACTAGACAAAACTTACAACCGCAATTTATTCCGGTTCATCATGTTGTAAAAATTCTACCTAGAGGGCCTCCTTTTAATTTAATTTAGTTATCACATAAATTAAATTAAAAATAAATCTTAAATGAAATCAAAACGTATCATTTTGATTCTTTTGCTATTACTAGGTTATAGTAATGTAAAAGGTCAAGATTGCAGCCATACATTCTCTGGTCTTGTTGAGGATTTTCACGATAAATCTCCTATAGTAGGTGCTACAGTTTTTATTAAAAATCAAAACAAATACGCCGTTACCGATTTTCAAGGAAAATTTTCAATTCCAAAGGTATGTTCTGGTAAAATTATAGTTGAAATATCTCATGTAGCTTGTGATCCACAAACTCTTGAATTAACTATTTCTACAGACATATATAAAATTATTGATTTAGAACATCACGAAGAAGAACTAAATGAAGTCAATGTAAAAGGAGCCATTGGTTTAAAAACTAAAACAGCCCAAGAAACTCTAATTAAAACACAAACATTAGAAAAATTTAGTGGAGCTTCTTTAGGTGATGCTTTAAAAAATATTATAGGAGTTTCTTCTATTAACACTGGTAATAGTATTGTTAAACCAGTAATTAATGGTTTAAACGGAAGTAGAGTTCTTGTTTCTTTTAACAATGTTAGACTTCAAGATCAAGAATGGGGAATTGAACACGCACCAAATATAGATGTTAATGCTGCTAAAACTATTTCAGTTGTTAAAGGAGCAAATGCATTACAATATGGAGGTGATGCTATTGGAGGTGTTGTTATAATAAACCCTGTGAAAAGTTTTATTGACAAAGATACTTTATATGGTAAAAGTATAATTTCTCAACAAACTAATGGTCGTTTATTTTCCGTTACTACAAGTTTAAATAAAAGCTATAAAAGTGGTTGGTTTGTTAATGGTCAAGCATCGTTTAAAAGAGCAGGTGATTTTGAAGCTGCAAACTATAATTTATCTAATACTGGGATTAACTCAAAAGCTTTTACTTTTAACATAGGGAAAAAGCAGTTTGAAAAAGGTTTTGAACTTTTTTACAGTTACCTAAGTAATGAAATAGGTATTTTAAGAGCATCTCATTTTGGTAATGTTGCCGATTTAGTTGATGCTATTGAAAGTCCAATCCCTCTTTTTATAAATGACTTTAGTTATGATATTGATAACCCAAAGCAAGATGTTACACATCATTTATTAAAAGCTGCTTATTACAAAAGGTTTAAAGGATTGGGTAAACTTTCATTACAATACGATTTCCAGTTTAATAACAGACTAGAGTTTGACAGAAGAATTGGTGATAATAAAAGTTTACAAGCTGTTGATTTAGACTTAACAACTCATAATTTTAAATCTGATTTTCAGTTAGACTCAAACCCTAATCATCTTTATAAGTTTGGATTAAGTGCATTATACCAAAATAATTTCCCTGACCCAATTACTAAAGTTAGAAGGTTAATTCCGGATTATAAAAGGTTTAGCTTTGGAAGCTATGCAATTGCTGACTTTAAATTTGATGATTTAGTCTTTTCCGCTGGAATTAGGTATGATCTAGAGCACATTGACGCAAAAAAGTTTTATCTGCAAAGTAGATGGGATAATTTGAATTATCAAGATGATTTTAGTCATATAATTATAGATCCTAATGCACCAGGTTCTCAACTTTTAACAAATCCAAAGTTTACATACCACAATGTTTCTACATCTCTTGGTTTAACCTATAACCTTGACGCTAAGAACTCATTCATTGTAAACTATGGACTAGCCAACAGAGCTCCTAACCCTTCTGAATTGTTTAGTGACGGTTTGCATCACTCTGCAGCAAGAATAGAAATAGGAGATTTACGTATGCAAACAGAGACATCAAATAGGTTTTCTGCTTCGTATATGTATAATAGCGATAAGTTGAATATTACTGTTGAAGGGTTTTACAATCATATAAAAGATTTCATTTATATAGAGCCTACAGGAGAGGAAACAACCAATAGAGGTGCTTTTCCAGTATGGTCTTATAAACAAGTTAATGCTCAATTATTTGGAGTTGATACAAATATCTCTTTTCAACCTACAAATAATATTGTGTTGACAAATAAAAGTTCTCTTTTAAAAGGTAAGGATTTATCAGGTAATAGACCGCTGATAGATATTCCTCCTTTTAAAACAGTTACTTCACTAGTTTTCAAGAAAGAAAACTGGAAAAACTTTTATGCTTCCATAGAAAGCGAATTTAATGCAGAACAAAACGAGTTTCCGAATAACAACTTTCAAGCTTACTTACCGCTTGAAGATCGTTTCGTAACCGTAGATGTTAGCACCCCACCATCAGCATATCATTTATTAAACTTTTCTACAGGATTTGATTTTAAATTATCAAAAACAACACTTAATTTAAACTTTTCAGTAGATAATATTTTAAATGAGAGCTATAGAAATTATTTAAATAGGTTAAGGTACTTTGCTGATGACCTAGGAAGGAATTTTAAAATTCAATTAAAAATTAATTATTAAAAAACAAAAAATGAAACATATTAAATTATTAGCCGTATTATTTATTTCTGCAATCACTATTACCTCTTGTTCAGATGATGATCCAGTAGTTATTAATGAAGACGAAGTTATTACTACAATGACTATTGAATTAACCCCAAATGGTGGTGGTGATAAAGTAACTTTACAAAGTAAAGATGCTGACGGAGATGGTCCTACAGCTCCTGTTGTTACTGGTGGTACTTTAGCTGCTAACACAACTTACAATGCTGTAATAACGTTGTTAAATGAATTGGAAAGCCCTGCTGAGGATATTACTGAAGAAGTTGCTGAAGAAGCAGATGAGCACCAGTTCTTTTATAGCCAAACAGGTTTAACAAGTACTTTCACTTATGCTGGGGCAAATGACTCAAATGGAAACCCTGTAGGTATTAACTTTACCATTGCTACAGGAAGTGCTGGAACTGGTACTTATATTGTTACATTAAGACATGAACCAAATAAAGGAGCTTCTGGAGTAAAAGAAGGAGATATTACAAATGCTGGTGGAGAAACAGATATTCAGGTGAGCTTCCCTATTACTGTTGAGTAATAAAATTGAAACTAAAATATAAGAAACTCCCCAAACAGGGGAGTTTCCTTTTTATATAAACAAACTTTAACTTAATAAAGTTTTTAATGCTTTTCCTTTTTAAGCAATTCCGGAAACTTACGTTTAAACCGATTTAATCGAGGAATTGATACTTTTTGCACATACGGGTTCTCTGGGTGTAAACGCTCATAGTTTTGATGATACTCTTCCGCAGGATAAAACTTCTCCATCTTTTTAACCTCTGTAACTATTTTCCCTTGATACACTTCTTTATTTAATCTTCTAATAGTATTTTGTATGAGCTGCTTTTCTTCTTGTGTTTTATAGAACGCTATTGACCTATATTGTGAACCATAATCTGGATGTTGTCCATTTTTAGTCGTTGGATCGTGTGAACCAAAGAACACCGTTACTAATGTTTGGAAACTAACTTTTTTCGGATTGTAATATACTGCTACCGATTCTGCATGTCCTGTACGACCAGTTCCAATCGTTTTATAGGTCGGATTTGTAGTATGTCCTCCTGCATATCCTGATACTGCTTCCTCTACTCCACTCACACTTTCAAAAATTGCTTCTACACACCAAAAACAACCACTTGCAAAGTAAGCTACTTTTGTTTCTGAGCTTGTTTGTACTGACACCTCTTTTAGTTTTTCTTCTTTTTTTTGTGAGAAACTTAATAACGTTAGCACTAAAACAACAGCTGTAAATACTGCTATTCCCTTGAATATCTTCATATAATTCCTATTATTTATATGTTGGTTAGTCGTACAAAAAATACATTTTTTACAATTGTTTACAACTTTAATATTTCCTTAAGAATTTTGTTTGCGTGTTGCCACTGTGTTTTCTATTTTTGTTCAAGTAAACAGTAAATTTTAATGGAACATTTTATAGTATCGGCACGTAAATATCGTCCTCAAAATTTTGAGGATGTGGTAGGGCAACAAGCTATTACCAACACGTTAGAAAATGCTATACAAAACAACCACTTAGCACAAGCTTTATTGTTTACAGGACCTCGTGGAGTTGGTAAAACATCGTGTGCTCGTATCTTGGCTAAACGCATTAACCAAGAAGATGCAACTACCGATGATGAAGATTTTGCTTTTAATATTTTTGAATTAGATGCGGCTTCTAACAACTCGGTTGATGATATTCGTAACTTAACAGACCAAGTTCGTATTCCGCCTCAAACAGGAAAATACAAAGTGTATATTATTGATGAGGTGCACATGCTTTCTCAAGCCGCTTTTAATGCGTTTTTAAAGACCTTAGAGGAACCACCTGCACACGCTATTTTTATTTTAGCAACTACCGAAAAACATAAAATTATACCAACGATATTATCTCGTTGTCAAATTTTTGATTTTAAACGTATAGGTGTTTTAGATGCTAAAGAGTATTTAAAAACAATTTGTGCTAAGGAAAACATTACTGCGGAAGATGATGCATTACATGTAATTGCCCAAAAAGCTGACGGTGCAATGCGCGACGCCCTTTCTATTTTTGATAGGGTTGTAAGTTTCTCTGGAAACAATTTAACACGTGAGGCGGTTACCCAAAACTTAAATGTGTTAGACTACGATGTGTATTTTAACATTACCGATTTATTACTTCAGAATAAAATTCCTGAAGTGTTAATGGCATTTAATGATGTGTTAGGAAAAGGTTTTGAGGGACATCATTTTATAAACGGTTTGGCTTCTCACTTTAGAGATTTATTAGTTGCAAAAGACCAAGCTACTATAGCTTTACTAGAGGTTGGTGATAATACTAAGAAAAAATATTTAGAGCAAGCTTCTAAAGCCAGTATGCAATTTTTACTCCCTGCCATAGACAAGGCGAATGATTGCGACTTAAAATATCGAGGAAGTAAAAACCAACGCTTATTGGTAGAACTTACTTTAATGCAAATTGCCTCTATCACTTTTGATGGAGCAAAAAAAAAATCTAGCAACTACATAATTCCTGCTACTTTTTTTACCTCTTTATCTCCTTCTGTTAAAAAGACCGAGGTAAAACCTGCTGTTGTAAAAACGCCTAAAAAATCGGACCCCACCCCAACAACTACTACAGTTACAAAAGAAGAAGCTCCCGCTAAACCCGTTTTAAAAAATATTAAACGACGTACTTCTGCTTTGTCTTTAAAGAGTTTACAACAAAAGAAAGAAGTAAAAAACACCATTGATGTAGAAGAGAACTACGACAATCATCCAAGAACTCCTTTTACTCAAGATGAACTAAAAGATGCTTGGAAAAAATATTATTTCCAATTACAAGGTTTCGGAGAGCGAAGTATTGCTGCCATTCTAGCTTCTGATGAACCTAAATTACAGGAAGATTTTACGATTGTTTTTTCGCTACCTAATGACTTAATGAAGTCTCAACTAGAAAAAGGAAAACCTAAATTATTACGATTCTTACGTGAAAAGTTAAACAACTATGGTATTCAAATTAATGTTATTGTTAATGAAACTGTAGAAAAAAAGTTTGCCTATACGCCTCAAGAGAAGTATGACAAACTAAAGGAAAAAAATCCGTTAATTGAAAAGTTAAAAAGTACTTTTGGGTTAGATGTTTAAATTCTTCCCTACATAAACCAACTTCCAATCTTCTATTTTCTTGACGTTTTTCTCAAATTCTGAAATTAATAGAATTTCATTCTTTTGACTCTTAACAAAAATTGGAATTGATTTTTGATCTCGATTAATTTCTTCAATTTTCTTCTTATAATCATCAATAGAATTAACTACTGTTTCGTGAATTTCAGGGAATTCTCTTACAGCTTCCATCAAGTTAATATAATCATCTTCTATTGTAAATAAATGATCTTCATCTTCATAATCCTTTGTAATAACTTCCTGCGACGTTGCTAAACGATAAGCCCCTTGCTCTCCAAAAATAGAAGAGAAATTAGAGATTACAAATTTGTTGATAGAATCACTTCCTGTCATTGCAATTAAATACCCTACATCGTTTAATTCAATATTATCAGTTAACTCATCATCGTAAATATTAACTTCAATAGATTCCAGCCCTTCTTCTTTGGCTTTTTCTACATTTTCAATATTAGAATCAATTAATACTACTCTTCTTTGATTTTCTTTTAGGTATTTTGCAATCATTCTTGCCAAATCTGAAGCTCCAACAATCATAATTGCATTAGAACGCTTTAAAAACACTCCTACTAATTTCGCAAACAATCTTGCTGTAGTGGCGTTTAATAAAACAGTTCCTAGTACTACCATAAACACCAAAGGAGTTATGTATTCAGCTCCTTCAATTCCTTGTTTAAGCAATTTACTTCCAAATAACGAAGCAATACCTGCGGCAACAATACCTCTTGGTCCTACCCAACTAATAAACAGTTTTTCATTTGTTTTTAAATTCGACTTTGATGTACTTAAAAACACGGCTAACGGACGAATTACAAACACAATTAAAGCAAATAAAAGCAGTGTTTTCCACTCATATAGTAGTGTTAGTTCTTTATAATCAATATTTGCTGATAGTAAAATAAATAAGATTGAGATTAATAAGACACTTAATGATTCTTTAAAATATAAAATCTCTTTTAAGTTCTTCAGTTTACTATTTCCTAGCACCATTCCCATAACCACAACAGCTAATAGTCCTGATTCATGAGCAAACAATTCAGACTCCACAAACACTAATAAAACAGTAGATAAAGAAACTACATTTAACAAGTAATGTGGTACCCATTTTTTGTTAATTACAAATATTAAAGCATGGGCAAAAGTGAATCCGAAAGTGGTTCCGAAAAGGATGATTTTTAAAAACTCTAACAAGGCGGTTCCTGTAAACCCAGCACCACCGCCTACACTTATAAATTCAAAAACAAGTACAGCTACTAATGCTCCAATGGGATCTATTAATATTCCCTCCCATTTTAAAACTGCTGAAACATCTTTTTTCAGGGGTATATTTCTAAGAATTGGTGTTATTACGGTTGGTCCGGTAACGATTATTAATCCAGAAAATAAGAAGGATAATTCCCAGTTTAATCCAAATACATAATGAGCGATTATAGCTCCTCCAAAAAAGGTGATTGCTGACCCTAAGGTTATCAACTTAGTAATAACTGGACCTATATTTTTTATTTCTCCGCGTCGTAAGGTTAATCCTCCTTCAAAAAGAATAATACTAATAGATAATGACACAAAATAATACAAACCATCACCAGGAAAGAGTCCTTTTTCACCATCCCAAATAGGTTCTATCCATTTACTTCCATCATCATTAAAAAATTCTGCTGCAATAGGTCCTACAAGTAACCCAATTAAGATTAAAGGTAAAATTGCTGGAATTTTAAATCTCCAAGCTACCCATTGCGCTAAAATTCCAAGTATAATTATCCCTGCTAGTTCTAACATATTTTATATTTAAAAAGACTAAAAATACAGCTTTTAATTAAACCGTATTTACATTTATTTAATTTTTTACCTCAATAACTCTCTTCAGCTCATTACCATAATCATCTATAGCCGTTATGGTATACATACCGCTTTTTGGCGCAATAGCTTGCTCGTGATATTGCTCTGTTATTCCTATAAATTCTTTGTTTAAATACCAATACACTTTTGCTTCTGAATTAGCGTGTGTAAGCTTTAAAATTATAGGGTTTAACTTATTGTTTTCTCCTCTTGTTAAAGATATTTTTGAGGTGTATTTAGTAGGAAAAACAAAATCCATTGTATTACTTTCCAACTGATTACAATCTGATCTATACTTAGGAAGTGGCCTGTAATCTGCATTATTCTGCTGATAATAATAAGCCATTAGAGGAGGTAATACAAACCACGGTTTTGTTACCATGTTTGAAATTGACTCGCAATTTGAATTTACTCTAAATTTTTCAGATATAGCTACCGTTATTTCTTGATGATACGGACATGATGTAGCCTTCATTGCACTTTTTTGAACTCTTTTGGTTACTGTTGAAGGACAAATTGTTTTGGCTAAAAACCCACTTTTCTCACAAATAGTTGCTTCTATTAAATCTTCATAGGGTTCTAAAAACCAATTAGATTTTGGCAATACATCAAAAACATTAAACATTAATGGAGCGGCACTTCCAACACCTGTAAGGTCTGGACGTCCTTCTCCATCGGAATTCCCTATCCATACTCCTACTACATATTTTGGGGTTACTCCAACTGCCCAGGCATCTTTATTTCCAAAACTAGTTCCTGTTTTCCACGCTATTTTTTGAGATGAATCATAATATTTCCAAGCTTGATCTGTATAAGGCCTGTTTACTTCTATCAAAGTATTTAGTGTTAAGAATGTAACTCCAGCATCTAACGTTGTATAGTCTTTTTGAACCTTACCAAAATTTGTGGTTCCGTCAGACAAAAAACTAGGTTCTATAAACTCATTTTCGTAATAATTATGTTTTAATTCTTCATAGTGATTTACAATACCTGCATATCCTGCAAAGGTTTTACACAAATCCCATAAGCTAGCTTCCGCACCTCCTAAAATCAAGGAGAGTCCGTAATAATCTGCTGATTTATTAATATCCTTAATACGGTATGCTCTTAAATCTTCTCTAAATTTTTCCAATCCATATCGCTGTAGCATACGTACGGAAGGAATGTTCAGCGAACGTGTCAATGCTTCATTGGCTGGAACTGCTCCATCAAAAGTTAAATTGAAATTTTTAGGAGTATATCCTGCTATTTCTGTTGGCACATCTGCTACCAATTGCTTGGGTAAAAGGTCTCCCGATTGTAGCATTTGTGCATATAAAAAAGGTTTTAGAGTACTTCCTGTACTTCTTGGGGCAATGATATTGTTCACATCTTTTTGATGTGCTTTATCGGTTGGAGAATTTCCTACATAAGACAGTACTTTTCTTGTTTTAACATCCAACACCAAGACTGCCATATTGTAAACTTCATTTTGTTTTTGACGGAAATAATGTTGCTTTACTAAGTTATTTACTTGTCTTTGTAAATGAACATCTATAGAGCTTTTTACACGTTGTCCACTATACTGTTGCGTTACTTCTTGTACAAAATGTGGTGCTACCGTAGGTAGCGGATATGGTTTTTGTGGCAACTCTTCTTCAATAGCTAACTCATACGTTATTTGATCTATAACTCCTTCTTCATGTAATTTTTGTAATAATCTATTTCTTTTGTTTTTTAGTTTTTGTTGATTTTTCCCTGGATAAATCAACGATGGAGCATTCGGCAATACCGCTAAAGTTGCTGTTTCTGCCCATGACAATTGATGTGGTTTTAATCCGAAGTAACGCCACGAAGCCATTTCTAACCCAACAACATTCCCTCCATAAGGAGCATGTGATGCATACAATTTTAAAATTTCTTTTTTAGAATGACGAAATTCTAATCGAGTTGCTAGGATTAACTCTTGAAATTTTTCAAAATAGGAACGCTTTTTATTTTTTCTTGACAAGCGAATTACTTGCTGTGTTAGCGTACTTCCGCCTCGTACCACTCTTTTTGCTTTGAGATTTTCTACCATTGCTTTTCCTATCGAAATAGGATTGAACCCAAAATGCTTATAGAAATAAGCGTCTTCAAATTGTAAAATACAATGCTCGAATTTATTAGGCACAGAGTCTAACTCAGGAAATCTCCATTGACCATCGCTAGCAATAACAGCTCCTAACAATTCGTTATTTTTTGCTGTTACGACTGTTGATGTTGGATTGTCAAATAATTTTTTAGGCAGACAGAAATAATAAGCTACCATAAAAACACTTATAATGATAACTTTAATTTTATGCTGTTTTAAAAAGTTAAAAACAATTTTCATAGACAACTTATATAGCTCAAAAGTATAAAGTTTATAGCAAACATTTAGTCGATAAGTCTGTTATATTTGCAACTCAAATTACACTATGAGTTTTACCTTACTTTCTTCACCTTTACAAGGGTTTACTGACTTTCGTTTTAGGAATGCCCAACAAAAATACTTTGGTGGTATCGATACTTTTTATGCTCCTTACATTCGATTAAATGGGAAATTTAAAATAAAATCCAGTTATGAACGTGATTTACTCCCTGAAAATAACACAACTTTAACGGTTATTCCGCAAGTTATAACCAATGATGCTGAAGAATTTTTATTTGTTGCCAAATATGTACAAAGTTTAGGATATAAAGAGTTGAATTGGAATTTAGGGTGTCCCTACCCTATGGTTACAAAATCGGGTATGGGTTCTGGTTTAATTTGTAATCCTACAAGAATAGATGAAATACTACATCGCGCTCATAACGAAACTGATATTCTAGTATCGATGAAAATGAGAATGGGTTATGAAAACAATGAAGAAATACTGCACACTTTTCCTATTTTAGATAAATATCCGTTAAAAAATGTGGCTATTCATGCCAGAATTGGAAAACAATTATACAAAGGAGGTGTTGATTTAGATGCTTTTCAAAAATGTATAGACGCTGCCAAACATCAATTATATTATAATGGCGATATCACTACAGTAGCAGGTTTTAAAGCTATGAAAGAACGTTTTCCTGGTATTACACATTTTATGATTGGACGTGGTTTAATTGCAGATCCGTTTTTACCACAAATGATTAAAGATAATACTACTGAATATCCAAAAGACAGGTGGAAAACATTTGAAGAGTTTCATGATGAAATATACCAGCAATATGATGCTGCCTTATCAGGACCAACGCCTATAAAAATGAAAATGTTAGGCTTTTGGGAGTATTTTTCTCAATCATTTTCTGATCCTCGTAAAACTTATAAAAAAATAAAAAAAGCAACAAATCCTAAGAAATATCAGGCGGCTGTTAAGGAGATTTTGAATGGAGAAAGATAACCTTGAAACTTTAAATATAAAACTAATACTTATTACATTCTGTTTTCCCTTTTTTATCCAATTAATCACATGTTTTATAGCTCGATTTTGCTATAAAGACTGTTGATGTTAGGCTGTCAAATAAGTTTTTGGGCAGACAGAAAAAACAAACAACCACCGCAAATACTGTGATGATTGTTTTGATTTTATTATTCTTTATTAATTTATTTTTATAAAACACAATCAGCATGTACATCACTACACGCTTGATATTCTGGTGGTAGTGCCCAATACTCTTCACATTGTGTCTCGTCAAAAACTAAACCACATTCGTAACCACCACCTACAATAGATTTTTGTTCTTTTTTTGTTAAAGCTTTACCTGCTTTTAAAATTTCATTTTTCATGATACTACTAAGAAGTATTTAAAATATAATTAAATCCTTGAACATTTAAAGGCACTCAAGGTTTATGCCTATTCTTCGCGAAAGAATATTGTTATTAAATTATTTATTTTACTACTTCACTTCGTAACTCTAGCATAAATATGCTATTAATTTTAGTAATACTCTATAATTCTATTGACTTCTGCATAGGTTTTTTCTTCATCATTTAAATAGAAATAATATTTTTTTCTTTTACTAAGCTTACAATTCTAACTAATTAGTTTACACTAATGTGATACGAACTTTTTTATTTTTTAAGCGTGTATTATTTAACTCTTCCAATAATCTTTTTGACTCAGTAATAGGAACCGAAATAAAAGCACAGTCCTGTTTTAACTCAATAACTCCTACTTGTTCTTTGGTTAAATTTCCTTTTTTAAAGAATAAACCTGCTATATCTCCTTTAGATATTTTGTCTTTTCTTCCTCCTGAAATAAATAACGTCTCCCAATAACCAGGCTTTAATTTTTGTTTCTGAGAAATATCGGCATTGGGTATGTTTTTAAGAAATTCAGGAAGGCTTTCTTTTTGCCATTTTAAAACATAAGCTGTTCCTTTCGAATTTACCCTTGCTGTTCGTCCGTTTCTATGAGTAAACTCTTCTATTCTTTGTGGTAACTCATAATGAATAATGTATTTCATTTCTGGAATATCAATTCCTCTTGCAGCTAAATCAGTAGCTAATAATACTTGACTTGTTCCGTTTCTAAACTTTATTAAAGAACGTTCACGATCTCTTTGCTCCATTCCACCAGAAAAACAACTGTGTGCTATTTTGTTCTTCGTTAAAAACTCGCTTAGGTTAGCAATACTATCTTTTAAATTACAAAAAATAATTCCTTGTTGATTTCCTATGTGATGTAATAACTCCACTAAGGTTTGATTTTTATTTTTTGATGGTGAAACAACCGTTTTTAAAGTTAATTTCTTTGGTTTTTTATCTGTTAAATAGTTTAATACGGTAGGATTGTTTAAACGTACAAAGTCTGGAACTTCAGCTTCTTGAGTTGCTGAAGTTAAGATACGTTTATTAATATTTGGTAATTGATTAATAATTCCGCGCATTTCATACTCAAAACCAACTTCTAACGATTTATCAAACTCATCTAGAATTAAGGTTTTAATACTTTCTTTAGAAAAACGATCGTTGGCAAAATGATCAGAGATTCTACCAGGTGTACCTATTAATATACTTGGTGTATGTTTTAGTTCTATTTTATCTTTTGCCATTGAACGTCCACCGTATACAGCATTTACTTTTAAACCAGTTCCCATTTCACGTATCACTTGTTCTATTTGAATTGCTAATTCTCTTGAGGGTACTAAAATTAAAACCTGAATTTCTTTATTATCAGGGTCTATTAATTTTAATGTTGGTAATAAAAATCCTAATGTTTTACCTGTACCAGTAGGTGATAGTATTACTGTATTGGTTGTTTTATCAATGGTCGAAATGGCATTTTGTTGCATTTCATTTAACTCATAAATATTTAATTTTGCTAAAATATCTTCTTGTGTTTTAACTGTATTTACCATAATCTTTTTATATCTATGAATTTTATATTGATGGGCAAAGATAGGTAGTCTTACACAAGGAAAGATTAAGTATTTTAGAAATAAAAAAGCTTACTGAAATCAGTAAGCTTTTTTATTTCATTTAATTATTTATAAACTACTTCACCACTTTAATCCATTCTCCTTTGGTGCGAGCTATATAGTCATTATCATACATCGCTTCTACTTGTACTCCTGGCAAATAATATTCACCTAAATACGACGCATTTAACAACACTCTAAATGTTTTGGTTTCATATTTTTTCAAGGTAAAATAGTTACTGATACTTGCATCTCGTATATCTGTATAATCTACTTTTGAAGACGTTGTATTATTTCCAAAATCAGTAAAACGAGTATTTACAATTTCCCATCCTGAAGGAATGTATTGTGTCAATGCCACATTTTCAATAGTTTCACTTGTTGGGTTTTTCACCGTAACTTCTGCTACAAAGTTGGTTCCTTGTGACAAATTATCTGGGGTAATACGAGTCCCTTCTTTTGTTTTATATGTAATAGTAGTTTCTAAATTCTTTTGGAATACTTTTTCCTCACCTACAGGTAAAATTCCTTTGTTTAGCACACGTACATATAAAACTCCGTTGTTTTTGTTTGTTATTTTTAATGTATTCTCTTTTTGAATAGCTATCAACTCTTTTGCTAACAACGATTTTGAAGTACTTGCTTCTCCTGATGCCTTATTTAAAATATAGTTGACATTAATTCCATCACTACCTCCATTTTTTAGAGCATACTGGCTCATTGCTAATAAACTATAGGCTGTTGTTTGCGTGCTCATCCAATTATTACTAGATAAATCTTCAGCTATTTCTTTTGCTAATTTTATTGACTTCGTTTCATCATCCAGTAGCATATAGGTTTCTAAAGACATTGCTTTGTTTCTAGTTTCAGAACCATAGTTTGTATAATATCGTTTTGTATAGGTATAACCGGTTATTTCTTTTAAAATGGATTTTGCGATGGTCTTTTTACCTATTAAAGCATACGCACTTGCTAATCTCATTTTTGCTTCATCTGAAACTCCCATTGATTCGCGTAAACGGTTCATTGATGCTAAATCAGGGCTATTTGCTAAACTCAACGTATATAATCGATATGCTTGTGATAAAGAGTTGTTATAGTAACGTGAGTTATTTCTCCAATTACGTGCTTGTTGCTTTTGATATCCTATCCATTTTGATTTGAATCCAATAGGCAACACATATCCTTTCTTCTCTGCTGCTATCATAAAATGACCTGCATAAGACGTTCCCCAACTATCCGCGGTACTATTTCCTTGCCAGTACGACAATCCTCCATTAGATAATTGAAAATCAGATAAGCGTTGAATTGCTGCTTTGATGTTTCTTTCAGTTGAAGCTATCTTTTCTTTTGGCAATTCAAATAATTCTGGTAAAAATAACTGCGGAAAAGCCCCAGAGGTTGTTTGCTCTACACACCCATGTGGATAACGAATTAAGTATCCCAAACGCTTGGTAAAGTTCATGGGTGGTAAGGTTGATAATTCTAACGTAGCTGCATTCGTTCCTTTGGTTCCAAAGCTTGTAAAGTTAATCTCCCCTGCTTCATTAGATTTCAATACGACATCTTTTACTTCTGTGGTTACTGGATTTGGATTCAACACATCTATTTCCACTTCGTAAGACGCTTTTTCTCTTCCTGAACTTGCGTCTATTTTCACTTTACCAATTCCTTTAAAATCATTTACTTTTAAGGTAAAATACGCCATTTTCTCATCTGGCTGACTAAATGAAACAGTTTGTGTTTTATCTCCTTCAATAGTATATGCTTCGTTAGGTTGTACGGTAACTTTTACATTTTTAATGTTTGGTTTCATGGCAAAAACAGTAACTGGTAAGGTAACGGTTTCTTGTGGAGTAATCTTACGAGGTAATGATGCTAAAATCATAACTGGCTTGCGTACAAAAGCTGTTTTTTCATCACTCCCATACGCCTCTTTTTTAGTATCAGTCGCTACTACCATAGCACGAACGGATCCTACATATTTAGGAATTTTAATTTTATGCTCCTTAATATCTCCCATTTCTAAATCGAAAGGCCCTAAATAGGTAACCATTGGTTTGAATCGATTCGCTTTTCGATTCTTACTTCCTGCTTCTGCTTCGTCTCCTCCAATACTTAATATTTGATTTACTTTCCCGCCATAAGCCCCTATAACATCGTCAAATATATCCCAAGTTTTTACACCTAAAGACTGACGTGCATAGAATACTCCCCAAGGGTTTGGAGTTTTAAAACGTGTTAAATCTAACAATCCTTCATCTACCAATGCAATGGTATAGGTCATAGCTCTACCTTTTTCCTCTTTTACTCGAATAGTTGCAGTAGATTCAGGTCTTAACTCGTCTGCTAACTGAATTTTTGGTTCTAATTTCGTTGCAGGATTATGTACCAACATTGGTATTGAGCCGTACATGCGAATTGGTAAGTCGTTTACTGTTTGGCTATGTTTTTGTAGCAACGATATATTTACAAACACATTTGGTGTATAACTCGCTTTTACAGGAAAACTAAACGTTGTTTGTTGTGCTTGTGTTGGTACCCAAAAGTGGTCTAGTACTTCGGTTCCGTTTTCTATTGTTATAAATGCTTTTCCTCCTTCTGAAGATGGAAACTTCACTGTTGCTTTTTCATCTACTTCATACGATTCTTTATCGGTTGTAAATACCAACATCGTAGCATTGCTCTTATCTTGATTTCCTTTTTTCTTAGCATACCAAGAAGGCCAATCAAAATACACCACATTTGAGGTAACATGCTTACTTTTTGAGTCTTTTACTTTTATTAAATAACGCCCCCAATCATTTTCATCAACCTTTAATTTAAAAGTCCCTTTACCACTAGCGTTTGTTGTTACTTTCAGTTTTTTATAAGGTTCATGATAACGTGTACCGTCGTAACTAGACAATCCATTATCAGAGGTACTCCACCACCAACGCCATGATAATTTATATACGTTTACTTCTAAACTATTTGTTACTCCTACCCCATCTTCATTTACTGAAGCTACATTAAATGTATATTCTTCATCTGTAAATAAATAGTTTTTAGATTGTGGTTCTTCAGCATCTTTTAACCCTGCATATGAAGTATACGGTGACACTTTGTTAGAAAATACGTCTGTACTAAAGTCTCCTCCATTTTCATACACTTTTGTAATAAAACTCGCTCTTAACATTCCTGGAGCTTTACTATCTAATTTAGGTTTTACCGAAAATTTTGTCGTTCCTTCATTACTTAAACTTCCTTTTAATACTTTAAACTCTTCTGTTCCAAATCGACGAGTTACATCATCAAAATTATAGTTTTTAAATTTTGAAAACTCCGTATTGGTTTGTGAAAATTTTCCGTTGATATCTAACTTTAATCCTCTCGCTATTGCTCCGTGTAACCATTTTACTTCTACATTTCCTGTAATCGTTGAGTTTGCTTTAATGAATTCTGAATCTGTAGCTAGTTTAATCTTTAAACGATTCGGTTTTATAGTTTCAACTTTTACTATTTTGTTGAAAACAGCTCCTCCAACACTTACGCGTACTTTCCAATTCCCAGTAATTGCTTCTTGGCTTGTTGTTGGAGCATACCCATATACATTATTTGATTTTTTTGGAAGTACTTTTCGATCGATTATTTTTCCTCGTGGATTAATTAATTCAAACTTTATAGGGTGTTCCTCTGGAATTGGATTCGCATTATCATTTAAAACAAAAGTTAAAAATAGTTGATCGCCTGGTCGCCAAACTCCACGTTCTCCATAAATATACCCTTTAATTCCTTCTTGTAATTTTATCCCAGAAACATCAAACTTACTCATAGACAGCGCTTCGCCATCTTTCAGCTTCACATAAGTTGTGCTGTTGTTTTTAGTAACTACTGCAAAAAAGGCATTAGCAACATCAGAAAAAGAAACAACACCTTCTTTATTGGTAACTGCTGATGCTACTGGTTGTTTTTGTAAGTTGTATAACGTTACTTTAGCCCCATCAATAACTTCAGTGGTAAGTATATCCGTAACTGCTACTACTATTTTAGCATTGTTTCCTTTTTTAACGATAACACCAATGTTTGTAGCTAAAATATTTGTGCTGATTTTTTTATTGTAGTAGTATGAAGTGGTACAAGGATTTTCTCTATCTCTCCAGCTATAATCGTAATAGTAGTCGTCATAATAATTAGGGTTATCATAACTTTTTGTAGCTATTTCTTTTTTTCCGAAAACTATAGTTTTGGTTGCTCCCCCTTCTGCACATTTGTAATTTGAGTAATCTTGGTTAAAAGAAAACTCAACTCTATACATTGCTCCATTTTCTACTTTTACGATATCTGCTAAATCAATTGCGAAAGCATTTTCTTTACTTAAATCCAATCCTTGATTGCCAAGGTTTACTGTATATTTTGCTATTGGACGTCCTACGTAACGTAAGTTTCCTTGGTTACTTAACTCATTATACTGTAAAAACTGTAGTACATTCTCTTTATAAATTTTGTAAACAGTTGCATCAACCGCTTTTAAATTTACAGCACTAAAATTTATTTTTAAATTGTTAGAATTTGGGAGTATGGATCCACTTTTTATAAAGGTTACAGCAGGCTTTAACTCTTCAAAATAAATGGTTTTAATTGTATTTTCTTTTAAAGCATAACCATCTACACTCTTTATTCCTTTGAATATTTCTATCTCAACTTTTTGTGCAAATGATGATTTAGGATATACTGTTACTTTATTATTATTAACCTTATATGTAAAGGCTCTTTTTTGAGTATTTAAAAACTGGATAAGTCCTTTTAAGTTTTGAGTTTTTTGTATTGGGTCTGAAAAACTTATTTCAATATGTTGCTTATCGGTATCAACAACATCTACACTTAATACTTTAAAGTTATTTTTCCCTGTTATCGTTACTTCTCTACTCCCTTTAGATTCTGATTGTACTGGGGCTCCTGTCCATTCTACCTTTAATTGTTTATCGTCTTCAAAACGTTGTATGCTGTCTATTTTAAAATAAACCTTAGAACTTACTTCTCCAACAGTGCTAAACTTTATAGATTTTGTCTTTCCATTATAGGTTGCTTTGACCAAAGATGGTATTTTGTCTGTTTCAATAATATCGCTAGCTGTCAATTCACCCTCAACTGCGTATACATTTTTGGTATAAACACTTGGAGATTGTAGAGAAACATTAAATAATAATTCTTTCGTTTTTACTTTAACAGTAAAGTTCTCTAGGCTCTCATCAATATCCTCATATAATTTTGATAAATGAAGGGTTATTAAATATTCTTGATTGCTTTTTAATTTTTCAGCAGGTACAAAAACTAGCTCGTTATCGTTTACAACTACTTCTCCTTTTATGGCTGGCTTTGTCGTAATAACTTCAGCTGCATCAAAGTTTGCTGTTCCCTTCTTTTTTAAGACAAATTTTAAGTTTGGTGTTACTGATATCAGTTTATCTGGAAAAACACTAATGTACTCACTAAACGCGTTAACATTACTTTCTGTGATAACCGATTTTTTACATGAATTAGCAATAAGCATTAAAAAGGTCAATGCCAATACACTAAGAATCTTTTTCTTTTTTTTAAATAACTGTAGTTTCATTTCTTTTAGGAGTTTTGTCTTTCTCTATGGTACCTAAAACTACTGAAAAATATTTTTTATCTGCTTAGCTATTTAGAATTTGTAGTAATTCATTTAGTATTCGTCATTAAAACAATATTTTTGAGCAATTTTATTAAGAGTTTTTTTTAACAACAAATCTAGCTATTTTTAGACTATTTCATATACAATTAGCACTTATATTTTTTACTTTTACAGCCTCAATTACACATTATGCTTGGATTACAATTTGACACAGCAACTTCATGGGTTGAAGTTGCTAAAAACGGATTAGAACAACTTTTAACCGACCATGCTTTTGCTGAACAAAAAGCAGCTTCGAATGCCGTGTCAATTATTATCAATTACTCTGAAGAAACTGAACTTGTAAAGGATATGAGCGATATTGCTATTGAAGAAATGGAACATTTTAGAATGGTACATAATATAATGATAGAGCGAGGTATGGTTTTAGGACAAGCTACTAAAAATGACTATGCTTTACGATTACAAAAGTTTTTTCCTCACACAGGCAACAGAACAGAAGCCTTAATTCATCGACTTTTGGTTGCTGCCTTGATAGAAGCACGTAGCTGTGAGCGTTTTAAAGTTTTTGCTGATAATATGGAAGATGAACAATTAGCTAAGTTTTATTTAGATTTAATGGTTTCGGAAGCAAATCACTATACTTTATTTTTGGGGTATGCTCGTAAGTATATGGATCGTGAAATAGTTGATAAAAAATGGGAGGGGTTGTTAGCTTTTGAAGCAGAAATGATGAAAGAGAGAGGTAAAACTGCTAAAGTTCACGGGTAAAGTTTCATGAGTTAATTACCCCGATAACTGATAACTGATAACTGATAACTGATAACTAAAATAAATGTTCAGTAAAGAAGAATCTGCTCGTTTACGTAAAGAGTTTTGGACAAGCTTTGGAAAGTCTTTTCCTAGAAAATGGCTATTATATAATACCAAGATAAAAGGGGTTGCTTTTAAATTTCAAGCGGATAGGAAAAAAGCTTCTGTTTGTTTAGATTTTGAACATCCTGAAGACATAGCCAATGAATTACTTTATGATCAGCTACTTTCTTTAAAAAACATACTGGAAAGTGCGTATTTGCCTGAGGTTATTTTTGATGACAACTTTGAGCTAGACAATCACAAAATTATTCGTAGAATTTACGTCCCTTTTGATAAAAAATTCAGTATTCACAATAAAAATACGTGGCGAGATTGTTATGAGTTTTATGTAGAAACCATGACACAGTTTGAACTGTTTTTTTACGAGTATGAAGACTTTATAAAACAGGCTATCTAGTCACAGGAAAAAGCCCCTTTTTACCTCAAACACATACAATTAACTTGTTTTGTATTAAGTTTTCGTCATATCTTTACAACGTTTTTTGATTAACCCCTTAACCCCTATAATCATGAATAACTACCCCCTCCAGTTATTGGTGTTATTTTGTGCACTAATAATAACGTCTTGCTCTTCTAACGAAGCCGAGATAATTGACAGTACCCCAGAAGTGTCAACTAACATCAGTGAAAAACCGATTGAGGCAGACATTTTAAATCTCATTAACTCTTATAGGGTTAATAATGGCTTTTCTTCACTAAACAAGTTACAAACTATTAAGTCGCAAACAAGCAATCATACTAATTACATGATTGAAAAGGACGAAGTTTCACACGACTTTTTTTACCAACGTAAAGAGTATTTAGCTGAAAACGCTGATGCAATTAAGGTAGGTGAAAATGTGGCTTATGGTTATTCTACCGCTGAATCGGTAGTTAATGCTTGGATTAAAAGCAATGGACATAAAGAAAATATTGAAGGTGATTACACTCACTTTGAAGTTACCGCTGAAAAAAGTGCTAACGGCAAATGGTTTTTTACCAATATTTTTGTCAAGAAATAGTGAAGTAAATCAAAACCCCAATCCAATATGCGCATTGAATCGGGGCTAAAGAAAACTACTCTACGGGAGACTAATTACTTATTTTGCTATTTATAATCGTTAATGATTATAAATTTTGATCGTCGATTTTCTTGATGTTCTTCTTCTGTACAAGGAATACCGTTGGAACATTTATTTACCAACTGCTTTTCTCCATAACCAATAGCGCTTTCTATCCTATTGGTAGCTATCCCTCTTGAGAAAATATAATCTCTAGTAGATTTGGCTCTCTTATCCGACAAAATTTCGTTATAACGATCACTTCCCCTACTGTCAGTATGAGCTTCAATTTTAATAATCATTTTCGGGTGATTTTTTAACACGCCTACTATGTGTTCTAGCTCATAGGCTGCATCTGGACGAATATTCCACTTATCAAAGTCGAAAAATATCGGATCTATCACTATCTCATTACCTACAATTAAAGGAGTTAAATACAGGTCTAGTTCTATATTTTTATTGTCTTCGTTTGTCGTTAATACATCTTTTAAATCGTCTTTATAATCATTTTTTGAACCTCTAAGAACATACTTTTTTCCACAATTAACTTCAAAAAAGTATGAACCATCTTCTTTTGTAGTAATTGTTTCTAGCACTTTTCCTGTAGTATCAACTAATTCTACTAGCGCCTCTGCTAACAGCTCATTTGTTCTTTTATCAAATACTTTTCCAGAAATAAACTGCTTACATTTTTCGAAACTATATATATCATCATGCCCTTTTCCTCCTGGCCTATTCGATGAAAAATACCCTGTTTTGTTATCTTCATTTAAAAAGAATGCAAAATCATCATATCCACTATTAAAAGGTGCTCCTAAATTTTTTACTTCTGATGAATTATTATTTAATAAATTAGATTTATAAATATCTAGCAGTCCTAAATTTGCATATCCATCTGAAGAAAAATATAACGTATAATCTTTAGCCACATATGGAAACATTTCCTTACCAGCAGTATTAATTTTATCTCCCATGTTTACAGCATCTCCATAAGTTCCATTTGGTAAAATGGCTACTTTATAAATATCTGTAAAACCATAGCCTCCAGGTCTGTCTGACGTAAAATACAGTGTTTTTTCATCTGGACTTAATGCTGGATGCCCGCTTGAATATACTTCATCATTAAACGAAGGCTCTTCAATATTGTCCCACTGTCCATTAACCAGTGTGGCTTTATATATTTTTAAGTGAGATGTTCCTTCTTTATCATAATCTAACTTATCTCTTTTGTTTAAGTTATTTCTGGTAAAGTACATAGTGCTTCCATCTTTTGTGATAGCCACACTTGATTCGTGAAAATTTGTATTAATTTTTGAGGAGGTAATTGGCACAACAGCTTCTATCGTTTTTATTCCATTTTCTACATTTATTTTTGCTTCATATAAGTCTAAATAAGGCTCATTATTCCATTCATAAATTTTGCCTTTATTATTTTTTGCTGATGAAAAAACAAATTTATTTCCTATTACATAAGGTCCGAAATCGGAATTTTTGGTATTAACTTCTAAATTGTAAATATTAATCGTATCGTTATTCAAAGTCATGAGTTTTTCATAACCTTCTTTTGATAAACTTCCTTTAGCATCAGGTAATTTTTGCAACCATTCATCTGCTTTTTCATATGCTCCAATACTTCGTAATGATTGTACATACCTATGAATATTTTCATTACTTAAACCATCTTCACTTTTTGCTGCTAATTGATACCAATGAACTGCTTTTTTTGAATCTGAATTATTATAATAACAATCTCCAAGTCTTGCTAATGTATAGGTGGTACTGTCTCCTTTTTTCACTGCGTTTTCATAAAACTCAGCAGCTTTTACATAGGCATAATCTCTATAAAACTTATCCGCGACTCTCTTCTGAGAAAATGAATAGGAGAATGAAAAAATTAAGATTAAAAGTGTAATTTTTGTCTTCATAACTATGCTTTTTAAAAATATCTAGGAGATTTAACTCTATTTACTTTATGCAACTCGAACATTAATAATATTTCATGTGTTCCATTTGAATACTGGTTAATGTCTGATAATGGATATTCATAAGCGTAACCAATTCTAAATTGACGAGATACCTGAAAATCTACTAAAGCTCCTAAAGCTCCTGTATCTTCATTTATCCTGTATGAACCTCCTAACCAAAACTTTTCATTGAATAAAAAGTTTGCTGTAATATCATATGATACTGGAGCTCCATTAGTTGCTTTTATTAATGTAGCTGGTTTAAACTTTACATTATCACTTAAGTCAAAAACATATCCTCCTGTTAAGTAATAACTTACCCTATCTACAACCCCATAATTAATTCCATTAATTTCTAAATCATTATGGTCTATATTTAATAACCTTGGGGCAGAAAGCCCCACATACCATTTGTTGGTATGTAGCAGCAATCCACTACCAATATTTGGTTCCCATCTATTTTGAATTCCAGAAATTCCTGGATCTGATCCTTCGGCTGCAATCAAAGCATCATCAATATTGTATTGAGTAACCCCTGCTTTAAGTCCAAAAGCCAATTTTATATCGTCATTAAGTTGAATGGTATACGAAAAATCTCCATATAAATAAGTGAAATTTTCATATCCTAGTTGATCATTTATAAAGGATAACCCCAACCCTATTTTATCATTTCTAAGTGGTGTGTGAATAGATAATGTTTGTGTTTCTGGTGCTCTATCTAGTCCCGCCCACTGACTTCTGTGCAATCCAACAATACTCAACACTTGTCTACTTCCTGCATAGGCAGGATTAATAGAAATTGTATTATACATATACTGAGTAAATTGTGGTAGCTGTTGTGATTGAACTGTTAAAACTGTTGCAAAAAACAGTACAATAACTGTCTGTAATAGTTTGTAATTATGGTTCATAGCTATAATATTATTTGGTTCCTAAGTAAATTGCTCCTGTAAATGGTTTTAAACCACTATTTTCTAATATTACAATGTAGTAATATGTACCGGCTGGTAGTCTTTCAGCTCCTCCAAACGTAGCTCCATCTGAAGTTCCGTTCCAATTATTTGCATAATTGTTTGATTCAAATACTTTTGCACCCCAACGGTTAAATATTTTTACATTGGCTACGAATCCACAGGATTCAACTCCTGTAATTTCAAAAAATTCATTCCATGAATCTCCATTAGGGGTTACTGCTTTAGATATGACCACATCTTCTTGTCCACATGGCAATACTATACAATCGTCGTTTATATTAATGGTAACTTTTGTTGCTATTAAACATCCATTATTTGGTGATGTATATGTAAAGATATAATCTCCTAAGTTTAATCCTGACGGATCAAAACTTCCGTCATCAGATATTGTTACACTTCCTTGAGTGACTTCCCAAGTTCCATCTTCACTTTGATTTGCTAAATAGTCATTCAAATCAATCGTTCCGTCATCGATACATCTTGAGTCAGCTAGTTCAGTTACTGTTGTATTGACTGTTACTGCTATATTTTGCGTAAAGTCTGCTACATTACCACAGTCATCCGTAACTGTCCATGTTCTTGTGATTGTATAATCACTATCACTGCCATCAAACGTACTTGTTTCTTCAAAATTTGTTTGTGTTACATTTGATGAGCAATTGTCTGTAAATTCTAATGTTGGAACTTCAGGAACATTATCACATGCAACTGTTATGTCTTCTAATACTGACACTAAAGTTGGTGCTTCATTGTCTTCTACAGTAAGTATTTGCATATGCGAAGTTTCATTACCTGCACAATCTTGTACTCTCCATGCTCTTGTGATGGTATACTCTGAAGCACATCCTTCTTCTTGTCCAGAAAACTCTTCTGTATAATTAACTGTTACGGATGCATCACAATTGTCTGTTGCCGTTAAAACTACAGCTGTTGGAATAGCATCACAACTTACCGTTACATCTGTTGGTAATGCTTCTACA
>NZ_JBLWTZ010000006.1:0-192353 GCF_048269885.1 Tenacibaculum sp.
CTTCTCTAATAAAACATACACACTCGGAACCATATACTCTGGTAATACTCCTTGTAAATACTCCTCTAATTCTCTCGAATCTATACCTGTTGGACTCGTGTAATAACAAACCAGGTACTTGTCATTTTCTGATCCTTGTACCTGAACCACACTCTGGGCTACCTTTGAGTAAGATTCTACCTGATTGATAATCTCTCCTAACTCTATACGGTATCCGCGAATTTTAACCTGTGTATCTTTTCTGCCTATAAATTCTATCGTACCATCTGCCAACCATCTCGCCAAATCTCCAGTACGATACATCGTTTCCCCTGCTCTGAACGGGTTTTTTATAAAACGTTCAGCAGTTAGCTCTGGTCTGTTTACATACCCTTTAGCAACTCCTAAACCTCCTATATAAAGCTCTCCTATTGAACCTTTAGGTACTAAATTCCCACTAGTATCTAATATGTAAACATGAGTATTGGATAAGGGGTATCCAATTGGAACATTACTTTTTTGATTTAAATTATAGTCATTTAAAAGTAAGCACGTAGAATCTATCGTTGCCTCAGTAACTCCATAACTATTATAAATCTTAATTTTATTTCCATACTTTTCTTGTAGACCTTTTGCATCATTCAAGCTTAAAATATCAGAACCAATAATGACCGTCTCTAAGCTTGAAATGTTTAATTTGTTTGTATCAGCAAACTCTAAAAAGGGAACTAAAACTCCTGGTGTAAACTCTACAATATTGATGTTGAACTTTTTAATTTGCTCACTAAGTCGTTCTGGTATAAAATCTTCCACTTTACACAACACCATTTGTCCTCCAAAAAGTAATGCTCTACAAAAATCTCCTATGAATACATCAAATGAAAAGTTTGCCATTTGTAACAGCTTTGTATTTTCATCTATTTTATACAACTCCTTCCACATATATGCTTTTTCACAAAGTGCTCCATGAGTTATTTTTACTCCTTTCGATTTTCCTGTAGTACCAGAAGTATAAATGATATAGGCTAAATCATCTTTGGCAACTTCTTCTAGTCTTTCTGTTACTTCAATTTTCTTATTAACATGTTGCTCAAAATCTTCATCAATAACAAATGCTTGAAAACTTTCTGGTAGCTCATTTACACAGTCTTTAGTCGACAGTACCCAAGGTGTTTTTAACTCCTCCAAAATCGCTGCTATTCTTTCACTTGGAAGCATTTTATTGATAGGAGCAAAAACTCCACCTGCTTTCAATATTCCAAGCATATATATCAACGCTTGAGGGCTTTTCTCTACATAAACGGGTAAAATAGTTCCTTTTTCTACACCTTTCTGTTTAAGATATAATGCTAAAGCACTAGATTCCCTCCCTAATTCTTTATAAGTTAAAACCTCATCTTCATAGATTACAGCTATATTACCTGGGTGCAGCTTTTCTTGTTTTTCAAATAATTCCAATACGGAAGTTTCTTCATACACAATAGTGCTAACTCCTTCTCCTAAGTCTTTTATTAACGTACTCTTTTCCTCATTTGTTACGATATTTAACTCCCCTATTGATTTATTAGGTGCTGATAAAATTGATTTTGTTAGTTCTTTAAAATGTTCTCCAAACCTTATGATAGTTGCTTTATCAAACAAGTCGGTTGAAAACGTAATATTAAACAAGAGTCCTTTATCCCATTTTAAAGCTGTTAAATCTAAATCATACAAAAGAGAAGCAAATTGGTTGTTGTAACCAAGCACCTTATCGCTTTCCATACCCACTTCACTCTCAAAATCACTTTCTTCTTCTTCTTGAAGTGTTAACATGACTTGAAACAATGAAGTACGACTTTGGTCTCTTTCTTTTTCTACACGCTGAACTACTTTTTCAAAAGGCACATCTTGGTACTTAAACGACGTAAGAACTTGACTTGTTAGTTTTTTAAGGTAATCTTCATATGTACTGTTTTCATCAATATCACTTTTTAAAGCGATACTGTTTACAAAAAAGCCTATTAAATCTGCTATTTCTTCTTGAGAACGATTGGCAACTGGAGTACCTACACATATACTTTTTTGTCCTGTGTAACGATGCAGTAATATTTTATAAATTGATAATAAAATAATGAAAAGTGTTCCTCCATGCTGTTTAGCCAATGCTACTAGCTTTTCAGTCGTTTCTTTGTCTAATTGAAATTTATGATGGTCTCCTCGTGTACTTTGTATTAAAGGTCTTGGAAAATCGGTGGGAAGCGATAATGGCTCTAAGTTAGACAGGCTTCTTTCCCAAAACTTTAATCTTTCCTCCAATATATCATCTTTCAAGTAATTTCTCTGCCAAATAGCATAATCTGCATATTGAATAGGGAGCTCTTTAAACTTTAAAGAAGTACCTTCTGTATACTCTTTATAAAAAGCTTGCATTTCATTAGCCAGTACTACCATTGACCAACCATCTGATGCTATATGGTGCATGATTAAAACCAACATGTAGTCTTTTTGATCAATGTGAAGAACATTGGCTCTTAACATATAGTCTGAATCTAGCTGAAATGGCTTTTTCATCAAGTCTTTAATCAAACTTTCAAGCTGATCTTCCTGAGTACTTACATATGAAATTTCAAAACCATCTGCTTCCATTACTTCCTGATACCCTACCCCTTCTTCTTCTTTAAGAACTGTTCGCAATATTTCATGTCTATTTATCAGTTTTTTGAAAGCATACTCAATACCTTCTACATTTATTTCTTCTTTAAAACGTAGAATGATAGGCATATGATAATTCAATGTTCCTTGAAGCTTATCAATAAACCAAAGTCGTTCTTGAGAAAAAGATAATGGAATTTTGCTAGGACGAGTTCCTACTTTTATGGCATGATTCTGATCTTGTTTTATTTCAGAGATATCATCCATAAAAAATTGAATAATGTTTTCTTTATTAGAGCGTATATCATTCAATATTGATGCAGGGATTGTTGTATCTTTCTTTTTACGAAACTTTAATTCTCCATTATCTACAAAGAGTTTTATTCCATTCTCCTTAGCTTTATGAATAATATCAAGAACTATATTGCTTTCCATAGTGATAATTAGTGTTAATAGTTAAATACACTCTTATTTAGAATAAGAGTGTATTCTATGTAATTGTTTGAAGGTACTACAGTACTCCTTCTTCAAAATTTTCAGTTAGAGAGAAATCTTCCATATCATCCTCATTGTCTTTTTCTTCTATGGCTAGATTTAAAACTTTAGCAAGTTCATTTATTGTTCCATATTTAAAGACTGTATTAAAAGGAATATCTAAATCTAAAACTCTTCGAATTCTTGCTATAAATTTCATTATACGAAGTGAGTTAGCTCCTAGTTTAAAAACATTATCATGAATACCTATCTTTTCAATACCAAGTATTTCTTCCCAAATTTGAACAAGTTCTTTTTCTAAGTCTGTTTGAGGTGGTGAATACGTATTGGTTAATTGAGCATTCGGTTCTGGCAGAGCTTTTTTATCAATTTTACCACTAACTGTTATTGGAAATTCTTCTAAAACTACAAATGATTCTGGAATCATATAATCAGGAAGTTTCATTGTAAGATTGCTTTTAACCTTATCAACATCTATTAAATTTCCTTTTATATAAGCTATCAACTGTTCATCTCCGTTTTGTTTTTTAACCAAGACTAGTGATTGTCTTACTTCAGGAAAAGTATTTAACGTTGCTTCAATTTCTCCCAACTCTACTCTATTCCCTCGTATCTTAACCTGATCATCAATTCTTCCTAGAAACTTTATATTTCCATCTTGTTGCCATAAAACAAGATCACCTGTTTTATACATTTGCCCTCCATTTATAAAAGGGTTTTCTACAAAACGTTCTTTCGTTAAATCTTTTCTATTTAGGTAGCCTAAAGCCAAACCTTTTCCTGAAATACAAAGCTCTCCAGGAGTACCTATTGGTTGAATCGTATTTTGTTTATCTAATACATAAACATTTACATTAAACAATGGGGTTCCTATAGACACAGAGGTACTTCCTTCTTTCATATTTTCGGTAGAATACCACGTGCTGTATATGGTTCCTTCAGTTGGTCCATATATATTTTCTAAAGCTATCTCAGTGTTCAAGCTATTAAACCTTTCTACTAAATTTACGGGAAGAGCCTCTCCTGCTAAGAAAATATATTTAAGACTTTTAATGTTTTCTATTCCTATATTTTCTACTTCATCTAAGAATACCGAAAACAGTGAAGGTCCAAAGTTTATGTGAGTAACTTTATGTTCGGCTATAATTTTAATAATTTTTGCTGGTTCTTTGCTCTCTGCTCTTGGAAGTATTGTTAATGAACCTCCTCCTTTATACCAGCCAAATATTTCCGAAATAGATACATCAAAAGAATAATTTGTTTGTAATAAATAAGAATCTTTCTCTGTAATTGGATACTTATGGTTCATTGCCGAAAGTAAATTCACCACAGCTTGATGGGATATCATTACTCCCTTTGGTTTTCCTGTTGATCCAGATGTATAAATAATATAAGACATCCCTTCTGGAACAGACTGATCCTCAAAGCTATTGTTCTGTTCATAAATTGTTTGTAAATCCTTTTCTAAGTTTACTATATTTATGCTAGGCTCACTTATACCTTTTACATACTCATTTCTTGTAATGATAAGGTTAAGTCCTGAATCTTCAATAATAGAAACTATTCGTTCGTTAGGGTGTTTTATATCTAGTGGCAAATAAGCTGCCCCAGCTTTTAATATTCCATAAAGTATTGGAATTAAATCCAATTCTCTATCAAGATATACTCCTACTACATCTCCTTTTTTTACTCCTTTCTCTTGAGTTAAATATACCGCTACTTGATTAGCTTTTTGATTAACCTCTTTATAGGTAAGCGTTTCTTCTTTGTAACGAATTGCTTCTTTATTAGGTGTTTTTAATACTTGATCTTCAAATAAAGATATTAATGTTGCTTCATTATCAATCGCAAGTTTCGTATCGTTAAATGCAGTAAGTAATTGTTCTTTTTCTTTTTTACATACAACACTATTATTAGACATTGGAGCATTAATATTACTTATAAACATTTGTAATACATTCGTAAAATGTGTTCGTAATTGCTCTAATAAATAGGTATCTACTATACTTGTTGAATAAGTAAGCACCAATTTAAACCCTTGATTATGAGCAAACATAGAGAAATTCAACAACGTATTCTCATTCATATAGTTATCAAAACCTAATTCTACATCTTCTTTTCCTTTGCTTTCTTCATCTTCAATCATATCATTAAAGACTCTAAAATCAATATAGTTGAATGATGTATCATATATAGAATTACTTTCTTGACTATGCTCACCAATGGTATCCAAGATCTTATAAAAAGGCATACGTTCATGGTGTTTTAACACTCTTAATTTTTGTTCAATAAAGTGGATATAGTCTTTCCATGTCATTTCTTCTTTGAACTGTGCTCTGAAAGGAACCGTATTTAAAAAACATCCTAATAATTCTTCACCATCTGGAACAAGAGGTCTATTATTTGTTATAATTCCTACAGTAATATCGTTGCTATAACTCAGCATTTTCATTGTATAAACATAAGCGGCAAAACACAAATGTTTAAAACTTGTATTGTGTTCTTTTGCTACTTCTTCCAGTTGTTGTCTTAGAGCCACTCCCATATCATACTTGTTGTGCTTGTATTCATGAGGTAATCCTGTAGGTTCAAATTGTAAGCGAGTATAATCTTCTAGTTCTTCTTTCCAATAGTGCTGGCTAGCGGTACTCTCTAATGCTACCATTTCTCCTAAAATTTGATCTTTATATGTACTCTTTAGATTTTCAGGAGCAAATGTTGGATCTTTTAACAATTGAAAATATGTATTGTTAAGCTCAGTCATGAAAGAAGATAAGCTCCATCCATCAAATAAAGAATGGTGCAAATCAAAAAGTAAGAATTGGAAATCGTCTTTTATCTTTATGATATTCATTCTCCACAAAACAGAAAAAGATAATTTTGTTGCTTTTACTCTTTCTTCCTGCATCTTATTGTGAATATAATTTTCCTGCTCTTCTGTTGATAGTTCTCTAATATCTACAAAATTAACTTCAGGAGTAATCTCTTTCTTTACAATATGAGCAAAGTGTTCTAAATCAAATATTTTCCTTAGAGTGTCATGCTTTTTTATTAAAAGATTAAGTGCTTGTTTAAAAACTTCAAAATTGAAGTCTTTGAAAGGAAAAGGATAAATATTTTGTTCATGATAAAGAATTTCATGAATATCGTCAGAGTTTCGCTTTAGAGAATGAAACACCATTCCTTTTTCTATTCCATTCATTGGATACACCTCTTCATACGATTCTAAAAATGTATTACGAGATTTATAATCTTCTTGAAATGAATCTAATTCTTCTATTGCTAATCTCAATGCTTCTTCTTGTTCTTTATGGTCTACATCTAATACCGCTTGTGACAATTCTAAAACCGTTTGATGCGTATATAAATCAGCGATGGTTAAAGAAGACTGCAACAATTTATTAATTTCAAAAATTAATCCTATCGCTTTTAAAGAATCTCCCCCTAGGCTAAAGTAATTATCATTCACTCCTACTCTTTCCACAGCTAATATTTGCTGCCAAACTGCTACAATTATTCTTTCAACATCATTAGAAGGAGCTTTATAACTAGCTTGTAACAAAGCCTTTGGTTCTGGCAATTTTCTTACATCTATTTTATTATTATGTGTTTGTGGAATCTCATCAATCTGCATAAAATAAGAAGGTACCATGTATCCTGGAACTCGTTGGCTAAGGTACTGCCTAAGCTTCTCTACATCTATTTGTGTTTTTGCAAGAAAGTAAGCACATAAAAACATATCTCCTTGCGGTTCTTTCATAATGACAAATGCATCTGTTACTTCCTCATGTGCTGTCAATTGGTACTCTATTTCACTAAGCTCAATTCTATGCCCTTTTAACTGTACTTGATGGTCTGTTCTTCCGATATATGATAACTCTCCATTTTCTTCTAATCGAGCCAAATCACCAGAGCGATATAATATATCATTAGCTTTGTAAGGGTTTTTTATAAAACGCTCATTGGTCAATTCTTTTTTATTCATATAACCTCTAGCAACTCCTAAACCTCCTACATAAATTTCACCTGTTACCCCCTGAGGCACCAAGTTTTGATCACTATCAAACAAGTACATAAGTGTTGTTGGTATGGATTGTCCTATGTTACTAGTTCTTTTAAGCATCTCCGCCTCTTTGATTTCTTTGAATGATGTATGAACAGTAACTTCTGTTATACCATACATGTTAATAAGTTTTGTAGCTGGATGTGTTGTATGCCAAGAACTCAATTTTGAAGGAGTTAATGCTTCTCCACCAAAAACAACATAACGAAGGCTTGATGCCACTTCTTTTGACAATTCACAAGCTTTTATAAAACTATAAAAGGCAGTAGGTGTTTGACTTAAAACGGTTACTTTATGCGCTAAAACTTTTTCTAAACAAATAGTCGGATCCTTTGTTTCTTGTGAAGAAAGTACGATTAGTTTTCCTCCGTATAATAATGCTCCATACATTTCCCAAACACTAAAATCAAAACAGTGATTATGAAACATCGTCCATACATCGTCCTTGTTAAACTCAAACTGTAACTTACTATTTATCAACAGCCTTATTACATTCTTATGCTCTAACATTACTCCTTTAGGCTTTCCTGTAGTCCCAGAAGTATAAAGGGTATAACAAAGATCATCTGGAGAATTAACATGCTTAGGATTAGCAACTGATTCACTAACATTTACTATGGTATCCCATACAACAAGGTCGCACTTTTCTGCAATTATCGAGGCATGTTCTGATTTTGTAACTACCAAGTTTAGTTCGCTATCCTCTAAAATATAGCTAGTACGATTTAAAGGGTAATTTACATCTATAGGTATATAACAGCCACCTGCTTTTAAAATTCCTAACATTGTAATGATTGCATGATGGCTTTTCTCCATATACAAACCAACCTTATCACCTCTCTCAACCCCTTTTTCTAATAATGAATATGCTACTTTATTCGCTAACATATTTACCTCTTCGTATGATAGAGCTTCATCTTCAAAAACTATGGCTGTATTTTTGGGGTGTAAAGAAACTTGCTCTTCAAAAATAGATACAAGAGTTTTTTCTTTAGGGTATTCAATATCACTATCTACATAATCATTAACAGATAATAAGTATTTTTTTTCTTCTTTAGGTAGAATTGCATTTTTATCAATTGGGTCATCTGCATGAGAAATAAATTGATTTAGTATGTTTTTATAATATAAAAATAAGCGTTCTGAAAGAAGTTCATCTAGTACTGTTGTAGAGTAACAAATAGTTAATAGAAACCCTTTTGACTCTGCATTAATATTAAAATCGAAAAGCGTGTTATTATTCATAAAACTTTCGAAAACATACCCTAATTTTTCAGTATGTTCTACTTCATCATCATTCATTAAGCCTTCTAAAACTCTAAAATCTGTGAAGTTAAATGATGTGTCAAAAATGGGATTACTTTCTTGACTTTCTTCCCCTACAGCCTCTAGAACCTTATAAAAAGGCATTTTCTCATGATATTTTAATTCTCTTAGTTTTTGTTCTACAAGCATTATATATTCACTCCAAGTACAGTTTGAAGGCACTTTAGCTCGAAAAGGAATTGTATTTACAAAACATCCTAGTAACTGCTCTCCATCTATGGTTAAAGGACGATTATTAGTAACAATACCTACCGTAATATCATTAGCGTAGGTTAACATACGCATTGTATAAATATAGGCAGCAAACGTAAGATGTTTGAAACTTGTTCCATATTTAACGGCTATGCGTTCTAATGAACTTCTCATTTCTGTACCCAAATCGAACTGGTTCATTTTGTATTCATGTTGCAACCCTGTACTAGGAAATTCTAAACGTTGGTACCCCGCTAATTCTTGCTTCCAATAAGATACACTCGCTGTTTTACTTACCGCAGAAAGTTCTTCTATAATATGATCTTTGTAACTACTTTGTAATTTTCTAGGGAGGTAGTTTTTATCTTCAACCAGCCTAAAATACACACTATAAAGCTCTGATATAAAAGATGATAAACTCCACCCATCAAACAAAGAGTGATGAGAATTGAACATGAGTAAATGAAAACCTTCTTTTACTTTTATAATGTTTATACGCCATAGAAGTGACATGGAAAGAACAATTTCCTTGTAACGCTCTTCATACATCTTCTCTTCTACAATCTTATACTTTTCCTCGTAAGATAATTTCTCGTTTGAAATATCCATATAGTTTATTTCTGGAGATACTTCTTTTAAAACTATATGTGCAAAATTTTTAAGATCGTAGATTTTACGTAGTGCATCGTGCTTTTCTAAAACCAGCTTTACTGTTTTTTTAAATGTGTTTAAATCAAAGTTCTCATACGGTATAGGATATACTTTTTGAATGTGATAAACATGTCTGTCAACATCTTTCATTGAATAAAAAACCATTCCTTTTTCTACCCCATTCATAGGAAATACTTCCTCATAGTTGTCTAAAAAACGGTTATGTTGTTTGTATTCTTGCTGAAAAGCTGATAGTTCTAATTCTGCTTGTGCTATAAACTTTCTGTTTTTTTCATCCTCTTTCTTGTCTAAAAGTAAACTTAGTTCTTTAATTGTTTGATGAGAATGCAAATCTGCAACTGTTAATGAACACTTAAATTTTTTATTAATTTTTGAAATAATTCCTATTGCTCGTATAGAATCTCCTCCCAACCCAAAAAAATTATCATTTGTTCCTATTTTGGATAGTGATAATACATCTGACCAAATATTTACCATAATTTCCTCTTGATAATTTTCTGGAGCCATGTAACTTTCTCCGATCATTTTTATCGGATCGGGAAGCTTCCCATAATCAACCTTATCATTTGCAGTTAAAGGCATAACATCTACTTGAACAAAAAGAGTTGGTACCATATAGCCTGGTAGCTTTTCTGATAAAAATTCTTTTAACTCTTCTGCTGATAGTTGAGTTTTTGCAACATAATAGGCACATAAATTTTGATCCGTTTCTTTATTACTTCCTCTCACCATAAGAGCAACTTGATCGATAAAATGATGCTCCATCATTTGGAATTCTATTTCTCCTAACTCTATTCTAAAGCCTCTAATTTTTACCTGGTCATCAATACGTCCTTTAAATATCATTTCTCCATCTCTTGACCACATTGCCAAGTCTCCTGATTTATACATGTAAGTTCCTTCTGAAACGGTATTTGGAATAAACCTCTGTGCTGAAAGTTCCTCTTTATTTAAATATCCGAGCCCTACGCCTTTTCCAGATATGTAAAGTTCACCAACAACTCCTTTAGGAACAGGTTTCAAATTGCTATCCAACACGTAAGTACTCATGTTAGCAATAGCTTTACCTATAGGAACTGAAACAGATTTTTTACCTGCGTTAAACTCATAAACCATACAGCCTACAGTTGTCTCTGTTGGTCCATATTCATTATAAATTTTCACACTCCCTCCAAATTTACTATCAATATCTTTTGCTAACTGATATGTAAGTTCCTCTCCTCCAACAACAAGCCTTTTTATATTACTGGTTGCTAAGCTTTTTGATAATTTATCACTGATATTTATAATTTTTAAATGAGAGGGTGTTAATTTGATCGTATCAACTTTATTATCAAGAATAATTGATTCTATAGTTGCCTCCTCTTCAACATCTTTATAAACTAACACCTTTCCTCCTGTAACAAGAGGAATAAAAATTGACGTTATAGTAAGATCGAAAGAAAAAGAAGTATATAGAGGGAATGTCGCTGGTTCTCCATGCACATAATGTTCAGATGCCCATCCAATATAATTTAATAATGAGCTATGGCTAATCATTACTCCCTTTGGGTTTCCTGTTGAACCAGAAGTATAAATTACATAACAAAGGTCAGATAACGCTTCTTCTCTTTTAGGCAGCTCTTTAGACCAATCACTTTCTTTGAATTGATCTATAAATAAAACTGTTTTAGATTTCACTATCTCAGTAGTATTAGTACTAGTGGTTATTACTACTTTTATGTTACTGTCTTTTATAATATATTTTATTCTATCCTCTGGATAATCTACATCTATTGGTAGGTAAGCTCCTCCTGCCTTTAATACAGCTAAAAGACTTATAACAGCCTCTGTACTTTTATCTAGTAAAAGTCCTACTAAAACACCTTTCCCTACTCCTAATGCTTGTAGCTTATGTGCTAATTGATTAGAACGTTCATTTAACTCTTTATAGGTTAAAGTTTCCGTACCTGATACTAAAGCTGTGGCTTCTGAAAATTTTAACGCTTGATTTTCAAATAGCGAGATAATTGTTTTTTCATCAAAAAAATGTTTCGATTCTCCCGTGCTTTCACTTATAAGCTCGATACTTTCTGATGTTGATAGTAAGGCTACCTCAGATACTTTAAGTGAGGTATTAGTTGTTACTTGATTAATAACCTTTTTAAAGTACTGAGAAAATTCTTTTATTGTTTGTTCTGTAAATAAATCTAAAGCATATTCAAATTTAAATAGGAGTCCTTCATCTCCTTCAAAAGCAAATAAACTAAGGTCTACTTTTGAGGTATTATAATGCTTGTGCTCATATAATTTTATTTGTAATGAATCTATTTCCGAAGTGTCTTTTTCTATATTCTGAAGAATAAATAATGTATCAAATAATGGGTTATGGGCAGGGTTTCTTTCTAAACCTAAATCGTCAACCAAACGTTCATAAGGATAAGACTGGTTATCAAAACAACGTATCGTTTTGTTGGATACTTCACTAAGATAATCTTTAAAGCTTTTTTCTTGTTCAGGAAACAAACGCAATGCTAAGGTATTAACAAACACACCTATTATTTTTTGTAAATCTGCATGTGTTCTTCCAGCCACTGGAGTTCCAATGATAATATCTTCTTGATTACTTAATTTAGATAATAAAATACTATAAGCTGATAATAGCACTGAAAATAATGAAGTGTTATGTTGCTTAGCTAACTCTTTTAATGAGGCTGTTTCTTCTTTAGATACTTTAAAATAATAGGTACCTCCTCTATACGTCTTTTCTGTTGGTCTAGGAAGGTCTGTAGGAAGGTTTAGCAAGGGCAGAGTGCCTGAAAAATCATTTCTCCAAAAATCTCGTTGAGAAGCTATTGACTGTTGATTCTCTTCACTTAAATACCAATTGAGATAATCTCTGTATTTGACAACTACCTTTGGAAGATCATTCCCTTTATATAACTGTATGAAATCGTGAATTAGCACCTCTTGCGAAGTACCATCTGAAATAATATGATGTAAATCTACCAACAATATATGTAGGTTTGGATTAATTGTAATTAAACCTACACGTAATAAGGGTCCTTCTGAAAGGTCAAAAGATCTTACAAATTTTTCTATAATACCCCCTACTTCAGCTAAAGAAGCATCGTAATATTCTACCTCAAAATTAACTGTTTCTAAAATTTCTTGCTGAGGGTTGTGTGCTGAATCTAAACTAAAAACAGTTCTTAAACTCTCGTGGCGATTGATTAAGTTTTTAAATGCTGTTGATAACTTCAATTTATCGAACTCTCCATGAATTTCATAAGCTTGTGGTAAATTATACACCAATGAATCTCCAGTTAGATCGTCTGAAATAAACATACGCATTTGAGCAGAAGTAAGGTTAAATATCTTTTCTTCTGTACCCTTGGGAATACTAAATACCGCTGCTTTTTTCTCTTGAATACTATTTACATAGGCCATTAACTCAGATTTATTAGCCTTTATTTCTTCTATCAAAGAATTATTAGAAAAAGTTTTCGGTACACTTATTTTTAAGTTATCGTTAACAACACGTATATCTATGTTTTCTTGTTTTAGTTTTAAAATCAGTTCTTCCATAATAATTAGGTAAAGTGTTTATTTGGTATTTTAATAGGTAGTTTAGTTGGAGTAAAAAGTTATATGTCAATTTCTAGTTTTGACTCTTCTGACATGGTTGATGAGCTTTCTTTAAGCCATTGTTTAGCCTCTATAAATTTTGCTTGTTGTTGTATGGTTGCCTGTTGAAATGTTTCAACCAATGTAATTGGTACTTCAAAGTTTTTTTTGATATTATTGGCTATTTGTATTGCCATCAGAGAATGCCCTCCTAAAGTAAGAAAGGAAGCATCTGTACTAATTTTTTCTTTCTCTAGATTTAGAATTTCTGACCAGATAGTTAGCAACTTCTCTTCTGTTTTATTTTCTGGAAGCTTATGCTCTTCAGTTACATTTATTTCTGGGTCTGGAAGTATTTTTTTATTTAATTTGCCACTGGTTGTTAATGGCAATTCTTTTAATTCAACATAGTAAGAAGGAATCATATACTCTGGTAACTTGTTTGATAAGAAATCTCTTATGTTACGCATATCATTATTTTCCTTTACAACACAATACGCTACCAAACAAGGTTCGTTTTTATATTCTCTAAGATCAACAACTACTTCTTTTACCGCATGAAAACTTAAAATGCTATTTTCTATATCTCCAAACTCTATTCTATAACCTCTAAGTTTTATTTGATCATCTTTTCTTCCTACGAACTTAAGATTACCATTTGGTAACCACATGCCTAGATCTCCTGTTTTATATACTTTTTCTTCTCCTCTAATCCAATTTTTTCTAAACTTTTCCCCTGTAAGTTTTTCTTCTTTGAGATATCCATGTGCTACACCATCTCCGGCAATTATAAGCTCTCCTATGATTCCAATTGGCATTAAATTTCCATATGCATCAGTAATATATACGCGCTCGTTAGGCAATGGTTTTCCTATAGGAATAAATGCTTGTTTTTCTATTTCTTTTTTAAGTAATGGATAATAGGTAGAGTCAACACAAGTTTCTGTTGGACCGTACATGTTAAAAATTTGTATTTCTCCATTTACTTTTTTGAAAAAGTGCGCTATTACTTTTTTAGGAAGTTCTTCTCCCGCTAATATCCAAACTTTAAATTCTTTGAATTGGTAGCCTTCCTCTAATTCTCTAACTAATAACCTAAAGTGTGTTGGAGTTCCGTCGGAAAGTTGGATGTTATTTTTTTCGTAAAAGTTTAATAAGTTATTCCCTGCAGAACATTCTTCTTGGCTTGCGATATATAAACTATGCCCTTGTAATAATGCTCCAAATATTTGCTGAATAGAAGCATCAAAAACATGAGAAGCTAGCATTGCAACTCTTAACTGGCTTGTTAAATTATGATATACTTTTTCTTTAAGTCCATTAACTAGGTTAATAACACTCTTATGAGATACCATTACCCCTTTAGGAGTTCCTGTAGACCCAGAAGTAAAAATACAATACGCTATCTCTTCTACCAATCCATTCGACTCTATATTATTTGGTGACTCGCTTGTTATTTCTGGCGTATTTATATCCAATACTTTTCCATGAAAACTAAACGAAGTTTTTAAAAGCTCTTGATGAGTTAATAGTATTTTAACTTCTGCTTTTTGCAGTATATAATCAACTCTTTCTTTTGGAAACTGAGGAGACATTGGAAGATACGTACCTCCTGCTTTTAAAATTCCTAATAATCCTATCATTGTCTCTATAGACCGATCTAGGTATACCCCCACCATTTCATTGCTACGAAGACCTTGTTTTAATAAGTAATTTGCTAATTGATTTGCCTTGGCGTTTAATTCTTCATAAGTTAACTCACTTTCCTTATATTTTATCGCTAAAGCCTTAGGCGACTTAGAAACCTGTTCTTCAAATAATTTATTTAATTTTTTGGTATAGGTTTGCTCTTTAGGCTGCTCATTAAACAATTTTAATTCTTGTAACTCCTCTTCTGTGGTAAGCAAACAATCTTTTAATTGTTTATCCTTTTGTACTAATATTGTCTTTAATAATATAAAATAACGCTTGGCTATCTCTCTTATATAATTAAAATTATAACAATCAGAATTACACTTAATTTCTAAAGAAAGTTCGTTGTTTGCACTAAAAATAAATTGCAAATCTGGGTAATTCGATTGACTAAAATTATCCACTTGTATTTGTTTTAAGTACATACCGATTTTTGTAGCATTCAACTTTTTATTCCAAACATCATCTATTAATGAATTTTCATTCTCAAAATCGGCCTTTAAACAACTTATTAGCTGTATTAACAACGCTTTCAATGTTAACTTGTTTGTGTTTGAAATTCTAACTGGAATGGTTTTCTTAAATACCGAGCTTTCTTCCTTTAAAGAAAAGAGAGGAGTACAAATAAGAGCTTCACTTTTACTTGTTATTTTTTGAATAAGTACTCCCAAAACTGATAGTAATACCATGTATTTTGCTTTATCAGAAGGTGCTATATCATGTAGTAATTTTAACAGTTCTTCTGTTGCAAAAATCTTATCTTCTTTATACGTTGTTGCTTCTGAAAATTCTTCCTTGTTTTCTTCATTGAAATACGCTTCCAACTCAAAACCTTTTAATCGCTTTTCCCAGTAATTATTTGTATTCATTGTAGTAATTATCCTTAAAGGTTTTAGAAATAAAATATAGTTTTCTACCCTAACAATGAATTTTCACTGTTAGCGTACTTTTATTTTACTTAAATATTTTGTTTTTAAAAGTTGAACGAGATTTCGTCCATTATTTGATTGAGCTCAACTTCTTTCTTTGTATAAGTATGGATTTCTCCATTTGGATTGTTTCCTAATTGTAGTAGTATAGATTTAAACTCTTTTACCAATGCTAAAGCATCTTTTTTATCTAAATAGCTCTTTGCATACTTGAGTTTAAAGTTTAACGTTTCAGGCATTTCAAAGACTTTCATTTCTAAAGGGTAGTTAGAAATTTTTGTATTTATTTCATAAAAATTAATAGGATATTCTTCAGAAGATGCGTTTACTTTTGTCATATCTTGATAATTAAATAAAACATCAAACATTCTATTATTATGTTCTTGTTTTTGTTTACTTAATTCTGCCTTGACATCAATTAAACTATATTGTTGTTTACTAGTTGCTTCTATAAAAAACTCTTTTAATTTCAACGCGTAGTTTATAAAAGGAAGGTCTTCTAAAATGGAATGTCTAATAGGTAGCATATTTACGAAAGTCCCCACTATATTTTCAGTTTCTTCTTGAACCCTTCCTGAGGAAGTTATTCCTATTACCATGTCTTTTTGGCCTGTAGCTTTTAACAATAGTAATTGCAGTGCTCCAAATATTCCTGTAAAAACTGTGATGTTTTCATTAAACAACGCATTTATAAAATGTTGAATTGCTTTCTTGTCAATATTGAACTCTATATGTTCTCCTGCTTTATCTGCTTCTTTCTCTGGTACTAAAGTTGAAAATAGATTTAATTTAGGAACTTCATCTTTAAATTTATGCAACCAAAAATCTTTTAATGCATCAAAATCTTTTTGATTTCTGAATTCGTTTTCCCATTCAGCATAGTCTTTATATGTATAATTTAATGGTGCTAGCTCTCCATTCATATATAAAGTCATAAACTCTTTATGAAGTATTTGTTGAGAAACCCCATCTGAAGCAATATGATGCAGATCTACAATAAGGTAAAAACTATCTTCTGTTTTAAACAACCCTGCTCGTAACAATGGTGGATTACTAAGGTTAAATGGCTTAATAAAAGCCTCTATTTCTTTATCTAGGTTTGCCTTTTTTATATCCTTCTGTGCTAAATGAAAAGCTATTTCTTCATGTATTTTTTGTCCAAATGTATTTCCATTTATTGCGAATGAAGTTCGCAAACTTTCATGTCTTAAAATTATTTTCTGTATGGTTTCTTCTACTTTCCTTGCCTCAATATCCCACAGTATTTCCCAAACCATAGGCATATTATAATCGATCCCTTGTTTGTTCAATTCATAGTTATAATAAATTGTTTTCTGCGAAGAAGATAAGTTATAATAATCTTTATGTGCTGCTTTTTTTATTGAGTAAACACTTTCTGTACCTTTACTTAAGCTAGCAATTAAAAGAGCTTGCTTTTCAATAGTTAAATTTTTAAACAAGTCTTTTAATGTCATACGAACACCAAATTCAGAATATAATTTTCCTATAAGTCGCATTAAAGTTAATGAGCTTCCTCCTGCACTTTGAAAGTTTTCATCTACAGAAATAGTTTTATCTCCTAAAATGGTTTTCCAAACCTTCAATATTCTTAATTCATAATCATTTTTAGGCGCGACAATTACTTTTTTCTCTTCATTCAATATCAATGTTTTAAAATCTATTTTCCCATTAGGCAGTAACGGGAACTCATTAACTTCAATAAGTGATGAAGGAATCATATAATTTGGCAGGTGATTTTTTACATAGTCATAAACCTCATCTTTTACCTCTTTTTCTTTAAAAAGTTTTTCCTTAATATAATATGCTATCAATTGCTCATCGTTTGATGTATCTTTTGTTACCACAACATTTTCTACTAGTGGACTTTCAACTAAGACATTTTCTATTTCATCAATTTCAACACGAATTCCTCGTATTTTAATTTGCCTATCCGTTCTACCTAATAGTTCTATTGTATTATTTATAAGCCTCCTTGCAAGATCTCCTGTTTTAAATGCTATTTTTTCTGCTGATGTTCCTTCATTTAAAACAATAAATTTTTCTTTGTTAAGTACTTCGTCTTTCAAATACCCTTTAGTAATATAGGGTGAACTAATATAAAGCTGTCCGGATACCAAGGGACCACAAGGCATAAGGTTATTATCTAAAATCAACACTTCTGTATCATCTATAGGACTTCCAATTGGTACTTTTCCTTTAGACACATCTGAAGGTTGAATCTCATAACAACAACGAATCATGGTTGTTTCGGTTGTTCCATAAAGGTTTACTAATGTAATTCTATTATCAAATACCTCATACCATTTCTTCAACTCGTATGGAATAATCTTTTCTCCAGACAAAAGTACATATCTAAGTTTTGCATAGTTTTCAGAAGAAAGGTTATGAGAGTTAAACACCCTATAAACACTAGGTACACAGTGTATAATTGAAATTTCTTGTGAATCTATCCATTTTACCATTTTTTCTGTAGTAAAAAAATCTTCTTCTTTAGGAGGTACGCAAATCGTTGCTCCATTGAATAAAGGAGTAAAAACATCTCTTAAAAAGGCATCGAAATACGGACTTATAAATTGACTAAATCTATCAGATTCTTTTATCGTGAATTTTTTTGTTTCCCATTGTAGGAATTGAAGTAAACTTTTATTCTTACCTATAATTCCTTTAGGCTCTCCTGTAGAACCAGAAGTAAAATAAACATACAATGCGTCTTCTGCATCGTACTGAGGTGTTGTTATCTCATACGTTTTAGCATAAACGGTCTTAAAGTCTATTTTAGAAACTGTTTCGTATACTCTCGATAGGCTTGTTATGTCATTTGCTACTAAATAAGACAGTTCTAATTTTGATACCATGCCTGCCAATCGTTTTTCTGGTAATTCTCCATTCATCGGTACAAACACACAGCGAGCATTCATTATTCCTAGCATTGCACTAACCATATCGGTTACTGTTGTTGCTTGGATTCCGATGTAGGCACCTTCTGGTACATTTTTATCTTGTAGATATCCAGTAATTTTATTGGCCTTATCTAATAATTCAGCATACGTAATAGTACTTCTATTTTCTTCAATAGCTATTTGTTGGCTATTCGTTAATAAGCTCCTACACAGTGCTTCTTGAATAATCATAAATTATAGTTTAGGTTGTTATAGTTTAAGTTGAAAAGAATTCTAATTCTCAATAAAATTATCGAGAAACATTCCAAAAGTGGTAACGATGAGAAGTAAGTCCATTTCAAAAGGTACATTAACAGTAAATCCTTTTTGACTATATATTTTTTTCAATCGTTCAATTTCATCAGGATTAAAAAATCCTTGTCTTTTAATTCTATCATAAGAAAGAATATCTGATACATATTCTTTGTTGTGTTGTAATAAATAGGGGCTTCCTGGGGCTACAAAACCAAACTTCTCTCTTTCACATACAGCTTTAGGAACAAACTTAGCTGCCATTTTTTTGAGAATATATTTCTCAACAAAATCTTCACTTAATTTTAAAGTATCAGGAACCTTAGTTGAAAATTCAACGATGTTCTTATCTAAAAAAGGGAATCGAACTTCTATAGAATTTGCCATTGCCATTCTATCTCCATGATCAGAGATTAAATGATCTGTTAATCGAAGTTTGTAATCTATATACGCTCTTTTATTTAACAAGCTCCTATTTGCAATACGTTCTGGGTTAATTATAGGATGATTTAAACAGTTTACTTCTTCATAAGCTGTATTTAATGAGGATGAATAAAGTTGTTTTTTAACTTTATTATGCTTCATAAAATCCAACTCATAATAAAATGATTCATCTCCCCATAATTTTTTTCGTATAGCTTTTTCTTCTCTACTGGTATCATTTACCAGCATACTCATTTCTCGCATTTTATCAAACCTAAATCCTACATACCCTGCAAAAAACTCATCTGCTCCTTCTCCTGAAAGAATTACTTTAATTTTCTCATCTCGCACTTTACTAGATAAATACAGAGAGGCTGTATTATAGGTTTCTTTAACAGGACATTCACTATGGTAAACAGATTTTTTCAATCTACTAGCAATATCATTAAAGTAAAACGTTTTTTTATTTAAGTTAGAATTCCCTGCATTGGCAACTATGTTTTGGTAAAATGATTCTGAAATTTTGGCATCAGGAAAATCAATAGAAAATGCTTCTTTTCGAATATTAGGAAGTAATTGGTTTATTTTCATTCCTATCATTGAAGAGTCCAACCCACCACTTAAATAATACCCCGTGGGTACATCTGAACGTAAACGTAAGCCTACCGCTGTTTCAAACAGTTCTTCTAGCTCTTCTAGATATGAGGCTTCTGAACGTCCGTTCATTTTTACTTCTCCTTCAGGATAAATAAGGTCCCAATATTCTATATTTTTAATCTGCCCCTCTTTGGTAACTTCTAAATAATGACCATTCTCTAAGCTTTTAATTCCCTTAAACATTGTTCTTGGACTTATAAGCCCTGCAAAAGTCATTACCTGATCTAAGCCAACTGGATCAACCGATGTTTTTACTTTTGGATACTCTAGAATTGCTTTTATTTCTGATGCAAATACAAATGTATCATCAACAAAAGTGTAGAAAAAGGGTAAGATTCCTAAATGATCTCTTACACAAAACATCGATTCTTTTCTAGTATCGTATAAAGCAAAGGCAAATTGCCCATTTAGTTTATCTAACAGCTTCATTCCATACTCTTCATAAAGATGAACTATTACCTCTATATCTGTATTTGTACTAAAATGATGCCCTTTATTTCTAAGTTCTTCTCGCAACTCTACGTAATTAAAAATTTCTCCATTACAAATAAGGATTAAAGATTTATCTTCATTAAATACAGGTTGCATTCCGTTGTCTAACCCAATTATACTTAATCGGTTAAATCCAAAGGCGACATTTTTATAAAGTAATGTATTTTGCGCATCGGGTCCTCGATGAAATATTTTTTTATTCATCTGTTCAGCAACATACTTATCTTCCTGATTTAGCGCTCTCGTAAAGTTTATGAATCCGTTAATTCCACACATAAAAGGTGCTTTAAATTATATTTATTTTAGGTCTAGGTTAAATTGATGTGGTTGTGACATTGCTGTAAGAATGGTACGCTTTCCATCATAGGGACGTCTACTATGAGCAAACATCATATTGTCTAACAATAAAAAATCATTCTTTTGCCAAGGAAAACTTATGGCATGCTCTTTATAAAAGTCTTTGAATTCTTGGATTACTTCATCACTAATTTCGCTTCCATCTCCAAAGTAAGTTACAAATGGTAAATCTTTTTCTTCGAAAAACTCCAACACCATTGGATCGTATAACGACTTATGACCAAAGTACATATGATTAAACCAAACTTCTTCATTAGTTATCGGATGTTTTTGAATAGCAGGAAGTACCCATTGAATTCTCAAGTGATCATCTCCTACCCATTCATATCCTATTCCATTATCATCTAAATATTTATTAACTTGATTTTTATCTTCTGTTTGATAAATCGTTCTCCAATCTAAGCCTACTCCTGGTATGGTATTTCTAACGTATTTTACTCCTTTTTTTCGAAAGGCCTCTAAAGTTTCTTCTTGTAAGTAATTAAATAACTTACGTTCATCTGCAATAGGGGTTTCTCCTTCTACATCTGGTGGTACTAAACAAAAAAATGCAATTAACCTATTGAATGTTTTTGAATATGAATTCTCTGTATGCATATGAATCTCTTGGTCTTTAGGGTGACTTGTAGAGGTATATACATTTTCATAAACTTGATCTCTTGGAGATGTTCTGTTTTTGTACTCTAACGGATCTCCTGCAAATACTTTAAACATTGTATTAAAATCTGCTGCTCCTTCTATAGTAAATCCTCTTAACAATACTGCCCCATTTTTTAACAGCAGTTCATTAACACTCTCCTTTGCTTTTTTTGCCCACTCAATACCATTTTCATTATTCTTTGCGGTTATTGTAACAGGACAAACTCCTATTTCAGAACTTATTTTCACCTCTGCTCCTAATGCAGTTGATAGATCTTCTGTTGACACAATGGTTACTTTCTCCATAATATTATTGACTTTTAGTAATTAATTTGTTCTTTAATAAAGCTTTCTGACTGTTCTAGTTTAATATCTTTAATCGCTTGCTGAGGATTGTTGATAATAGTCATTAAAATATTGTAATAGAAATTCATAAAAACTTCCATCGTACTATTACTATATAAATTGGGGTCATAAATAAATGCAATACCTATGGTTTCCTCTTTTTCTCTTACTTCTATTTTGAATTCATAATCTTTTCGTGAACTTCTTTTACTTTTAAGAGGAAGGTGTTCAAAAGCATTGGTTTTATCAGAAGCTATTAACAAAGTATTCATAAAAGCAAAGTGTACCTTAATCATTGCTCTTCCTCCGATACTTCCGTCTTTATGTAGTTCTGAAACTAATTGGTCGTATTGATAATCTTGATTATCATAAGCTTCTAATACTACTTTTTTAATTTCAGACAATAAATTAAGGTAAGAGGCTTCTGGCTGTATTCTAAATCGTAATGGTAAAACGTTCACAAATGTTCCAACTATTGTATTAAGTTGATTATGTGCTCTACCTACGATATCTGTTCCAATAATTATATCATGGTTTCCAGAAATTTTAGACAACAAGATGTAGTAAGCAGATAGTAACAACATGAATTCTGAAACCTCAAATTCTTTAGCTGCTTTTGTTAATTCTTGATACTTTTCTACATTAACATAAATTTCTTTTTCTTCTGCTCCTAAAAACGCTTTCTTCTCAGACGAATCAATATCAGTAGGCAGATCTAAATACGGTAATTCTCCAGAAAGCTGATTAAACCAATAATTTTTCTGTTGCTCAAGCTCAGCTCCCATATCTTGCATCCAATGTGCGTAGTCTACATAACGTAGTTCTAAATCTTCCAATGTATTTTCTTGATACATATCGATAAAATCATGAACTAGGATGTTTACAGAAGTTCCATCTGCTACAATGTGATGAATATCTATGAAAAGTAAATCTCCTAAATCACTATCTTTTAATAGACCTGCTCTAAAAAGAGAGTGACTTGTAAGCTCGAACGGACGGATAAAACTTAAAAATGCTTCTTGTGCGTTGTCATAATTTTCTAGGTTCAGAATTTCCAGTTTAAATTCTTCTGCTCCATAAATTTTCTGGAAGATTCCTTCTTCTGATAACACAAAACCTGTTCTTAAACTTTCATGTCGCTTTACTAATTGTCGAAGTGTATTTTCTAACTTTTCTTTTACAACTTCTCCATTAATTTTAATTGGAATAGAAATATTAAAGGCTACGCTTCCTTCGTGCAGCATCTGCTGATAAAACATTCTATTTTGAGCAGGAGATAGTAAGTACAACTCTTTCTCACCTATGTTTTTAATTTGTTTTGTTTCTTCTTTTGGCTGAGTATTTTTTATTATTTGAGATAACTCAATAATCGTTGTATGCTCAAAAATATCTTTCAACTTTAGCTTTACTCCAAATTCTTTCTGAATACCAGACATTAAATGGAAAGCTTTAATTGAGTGCCCTCCCAATTCAAAAAATGAATTTGTAATCCCTATGTCTTCTGTTGAAATTTTTAATATTTCAGACCAAATTTCAATTAGTTTTTCTTGTGTTTCATTTGTTGCTACCTCTACAGTTGTATTAATTAACATAGGTTCAGGTAACATTTTTATATTTAGTTTTCCATTCACATTTAATGGAACGGTAGTTATAGGAATAAAGAAAGAAGGTACCATATAATTAGGTAGCACATCTCTTATAAAAGCTCTTAATTCAGCTACATTTATTTCTTCTTTTTCAATATAATATGCACAAATGTATTGCTCATTTTCAGCATTTTGCCTAACAACTACTACCGCTTCTGTTATCCCTTTATAATTGAGAATGTTTTGCTTAATATCGTCTAATTCAACACGTATTCCTCTAATTTTTACCTGTCGGTCTATTCTTCCTAAAATCTCAATTGTGTTTGTTCTGTCTTTTTTTCCAAGATCTCCTGTTTTGTATAAAATATCTTGTTCACCATCTCCATAAGGATTCTTTATAAATACTTTGTTATTTTCTTCAGGAAGATTTAAATACCCTAAACTTCTATAAGGTGTACGAATGTAAATTTCTCCAACAACTCCTGCTGGGCATACGTTTAAAGACGAATCAAGTATTACAAACTGAGCTCCTATTATTGATTTTATTGGAATATATTTCTTGTCCTTATCTTCTGGTTGAATTAAATAGTAGCCTTTTGCTAATGTTGTTTCAGTTGGACCATAAATATTTACTAACTGTACTTTATCTTTAAATTTATTGAACCAGTTTTGTAGTTCGAACGGAACAATTTTTTCACCTGCAAGTAGAATATACTTAAGTTTAGTGAATAATGACTTCTCTACGCTTTGGGTATTGAATATTTTAAAGAAACTAGGCACACAGTGTATTAATGAAATTTCATTTTCATCTATCCAAGAGCTCAATACGTCTCCTGTAAGGAGTAAATCTATTTCTGGAATACATATAGTTGCTCCGGCACATAGCGGTACAAATACATCTCTTAAGAACACATCAAATCCTGGGTTTGTAAATTGGCTAAATCGGAAAGAATCATCTATACCAAAAGTGTTTATTTCCCATGAGATAAAGTGCTCTAATCCCTTATTTCTTCCTATAACACCTTTAGGTTTCCCTGTAGATCCTGATGTAAAATAAACATACACAGGGTCATTTAATTCGTACGTTCGTTTTTCTACCAGTGTTTTTTCTTCAGTTTCTAAAATGAATGGAATATCTAAATAAGTAGCCTTTGTGGTTCGTTGAAGCTTTTCAATTGAACCCATCTTTTGATCTGTTAAAACATATTGGCTTTGTGTTTGCTCTAAAATTGAAGATAATCGTTCTTGAGGCAACCCAAATTCCAAAGGAACAAACGCTAGTTTGGCCTTTAAAACTCCTATCATTGCGGCAATTAGAAGATGGCGATCTTCACACAATATTCCTACATAAGTATTTTCAGGGATTTTAGCTTCTATTAAAGAGTTTGCTATTTTAGTGGACTCTTCTTCTAATAAAGCATAACTAATTTCCGCCCCTTTGTACACGATTGCACATTTAGTGGGGTTGTTATTTAAACCAATAGATAATGTTTCTTGAATTGTTTTTTCTGTAATTCCTTTGCTAAGGTCTTTACGCAATTCATCTTTTACTTTTTGTAATTGATTACTTGAAAGTATCTCTAGATGTAATATTGGCTTTTCTTCCTCTTTAATAATTGCTTCTATACTATTTCTAAAGGCACTTATTAACTCTTTTATCAGAACTTCTTCATAAATATTCTCATTATAATCAAACAGAATTTCTGTTGTTTCAAATGGTAATATTTTTATGTTCAAATTATAATTAATTTGTACTTCACTTTGTATGCTGGTTACCTCAAAGCCCGTTTGTTCTTTGGTATTATTGGCAACTTGTTTTCCTATAGGGAAGTTTTCAAAAATTAAAATATGGTCTAAAAGGTCTCTTCCTAATTCACTTAATGCTTGTATTTCTGATAACGGATGGTACTGATATTCTTCACTCTCCAAAGCATTAAGTTGTACCTTTTTCAATACATCCTCTATATTTTCTCCTTCTTCAAATCGAATTCTTACAGGAATTGTATTGATAAATAAACCAAGCATGTTCTCTATTCCTGCCAATTCTGCAGGACGCCCAGAAACTACTGATCCAAACACAACATCTGTAGTTGTATTGTATCTGCTAAGTACCATTGCCCAAGCTGTTTGTATTAGTGTATTAAGACTAACTCCGTATTTTCTCGATACATTATGCAATGTTTTGGTTTGTATTTCATCTAAAACAAAACCATCACTTACTTGGTTGTACCCTTCTCTTTTAACTTGCTTTTGAGGAAATGTTGTAACTGTATCAAACCCTGCTAAATATTTTTTCCAATAATTAGCTGATACTTCTTTTTCTCTTTTTTGTAACCATGAGATATAGTTTACATAAGGAGATATTTCTGGCAACTTTATTGGTTTACCATTTATGAATTGTTCGTAAACCTCTTTAAATTCATTTACAATGATTCCCATACACCATCCATCCATAAGAATATGGTGATAACTCCAAATAAACGCAAATGATTTTTCTGTAGTTTCAAGTACTGTTAAACGCATTAAAGCACCTTTTGTAAGATCAAACTTTCTAGCTTTGTCTTTTGTTTTGTACTTTTCTAACACTTTTTCTTCACTACTATTTGCAACCTCATCAATAATTTTTACATATGTAAAATCTAGTTGCTGATGATTCTTCACAAACTGTAATGGTTGGTCTAGACCTTCGTGAAAGAAATTTGTTCGTAAAATATCATGACGTGCTAGTAAGTACTCTAAAGTATCGGATACTGTTTTGATATTTACATCCCCCTCTATATGACATGTTACTTGTTCAAAATAATTTTCAGACAAATCATCATATATTGAATGGAAGAACATTCCTTCTTGCATTGGTGAGAGTAGATATGCATCTTGTAAATCATATCGTTTTTGCAGATTTGTTACTTCGGAAATACTTAATTTATTATATGTAAGATCTGAAGGGGTTACTTCTTTCGTTTCCAAATGCATACAATAAACAATCGTCTCTTCTAAACATTTTTGGTAAGACAGCATCAGAGATTCCATTTCAACAGCATCAAATTCTTCTTCTCCATATGTTAAGCGTATTTCTAATTGTTTTGATGTAACAATTCCTGTTATTTCAACATCGTAAGGTCTCTTGCTTTCTAATGCAACATCGTCTCCTGAAAGTCCATCTACTATTTCAAAGCTTTTTCCTTCTATATCAGTATCAAATTGCCCTAGGTAGTTAAAGCTAATCTGAGCTTTATTTTCTTCAACACTATGCTCTTCTTCAAGGTATGTAAGTAAAAGATAGTCCAAACCACCATTTGGAACCCCGCGAAGCGTTTCTTTTGTTTCTTTAATATGAGACTTTAAATTTTTATGAACATGGAAACTTACAGGATATATAGTCGTAAACCATCCTACCGTTCTATCTATTTTAACATTAGATATACTCTCTTCTCTACCGTGGCCTTCTAGATCAATTTTTAATAAATCGATACCGAACTGGTTTGCGAAAGCTTTTGTAAAGCTCGCCAAAAGTATATCGTTAATTTGTGTATTGAACGGTTTATGAACATCTGTAAGTAATGTTTCGGTCAACTCTTTGTTAAGAGAAAAACGAATACTTTGAGCCTTTTTATAAGTATTAGAAACAGTATTGTTTTTGGGGATTTTCACAAAAGGTTTCTGCATAACTTCCTCCCAATATCCTTTTTGTTTTTTAAATTCATTAGACCTTTTATAAGTCTCAAGCTTATCTGCCCAAAGTTTAAAAGAATCGCTCTTTAATGGTAACGCTAATGCTTCTTTGTTTTTAATTTGCTGATGAAGCGTTTCCATATCTTCAAATAAAATACGCCAAGAAATACCGTCAATTATTAAATGATGAATAATTACAACTAAGTAGGTTCCTTCATCTGTTTCAAAGTATCCTACTTTAAATAATGGCCCTTCTTGAAGAATTATTTCTCTTTGAAGTTTATTACTTTCTGCTAATATTAACTCTTGGAAGTTTCCTTGACTCTTGAAGTTTTTCTCTTCTATCTCTAATGTTATTGTTTCTTCAATTACCTGTTTTTTATGTGCCCCATCATCTACAAATTTTGTTCTTAAAACATCGTGATGTTCAACTAACTTTTGAAATACTTGTTTTACTTCATTTAAAGTTATTCCGTCGTTGAACTTTAAGGCTACAGATTGATTGTAGTGTTGAGAATTAAAATCAGACTCCTTAAAGAACCATTGTTGAATACCTGTTAAAGGCACCTCTCCGACAACTTTTGATTGATCTGCTATAACCTCAATAGATTGAATGGCTCTTGCTTGTTCAATAATTGTAGGTAAAGTCATGATTGTTTTAACTGGTAATTCTTTTCCTAATGCTCTTAGACGAGAACTTATTTGTACCGATTTTATGGAATCTCCTCCTAATGAAAAGAAATGATCTGTTATTCCTACATGGTCTATTCCTAATACAGATTTCCACACATTAACTAATACCTTCTCTTCTGAAGATGTTGCTAAAACATAGGCTGATTTTATTGTTTTTGCTGTTTTTAACAACGCCTTTTTATCCAGCTTTCCACTAGCATTTAATGGCATTTCTTCTAGTGCAATGTATTGACTAGGAACCATATACTCTGGGAGGTTATTTACTAAATATTCTCTAAGATTTTGTTCATTTACTTCTTCATTTGAAACATAATAGGCCACTAAGTTTTTTTGTTCTCCGTGTTCTTGAACAAGTACAACTCCTTCTTTTATTGGTGAATATTTAACCAAATAATTTTCTATTTCTCCTAGTTCAATTCGATACCCTCTTAGTTTTATCTGATCATCAATTCTTCCTAAAAACTCTATATTTCCACTATCAGACCAGCGTACCAAATCTCCTGTACGGTACATTTTTTTACTAGTATCAAATGGATTTTTAACAAATTTACTTTCAGTTAAATCAGCTCTATTGAGATAACCAAGTGCTACTCCTTCTCCTGCAATACACAATTCACCTGGAACTCCTATTGGTTGCGGATTATTAAAAGTATCTAAAACATAAAGCAACACATTGCTAATCGGTTTTCCAATAGGTACATTTACAGAATTTTCATTTCCTGTTGTTGTGTACCAACTACTATAAATGGTACCTTCTGTAGGCCCATAAATATTTTCTAGTGAAATATTCGTTTTTAAAGCATAAAAACGTTTTATAAGGCTTAATGGAAGTGCTTCTCCTGCTAAGAAAATATGTTTTAAGCTTTTTATTACCTCTAGAGAGTTATTCTCTATTTCCTCAAGGAAAACAGCAAATAATGAAGGCACAAAATTAACATGAGTAACTTGATTTTCTTGTATGGCTTTCATCATTTTTAACGGTTCTTTTTCTTCGCCTTTTGGTAAAATGATTAATGTACCTCCATCAAGATACCATCCAAATAACTCAGCTACAGACACGTCAAAAACATAATTTGTTTTTAATAAATAACTATCTTTAAATGTTAGCGGATATTTCTCTTGCATAGATTGCACTAAATTCACAACTGAATGATGTGCAACCATAACTCCTTTTGGCATTCCAGTTGATCCTGAAGTATAAATCACGTATGCTAAATCATTTGAAGACACCTTCAGTTCTATCGTACAAGCCTGATTTAAAACTAAATTTTCTATTGTTTCATAGTATATTTTCTCTGTAGAAACAGTAGCTAACTCCGCTTCAAACTTTTCTATAGAAAGTAGCAGTCTAACTTTCGAATCTTTAATAATTGTTTGAATTCTTTCTATAGGATTATTGGTGTCTAAGGGTAAGTATGCTGCCCCAGATTTTAAGATTCCATACAGTAAGGGTACAAGAAGTAAATCTCGCTCTAAATACACCCCAATTAAGTCTCCTTGATTTATGCCTTTTTCACTAATTAAATAATTGGCTATTTGATTTGAAAGAGCATCCAACTCACCGTAAGTCATCTCTTTACCCTTATAATACAAGGCAGTTTTATTTGGATTTTTTGCTACTTGCTTAACAAATAGCGACATAATTGTTTCATTTGGAGTGAACTCTAAATGAGTATTGTTAAAACCAGTAGTTAGCTGTAACTTTTCTTCATTAGACAAAATTTCAACTTGCCTTACTTTACTGTTTTTAGAACTCGTTAAAATTTCATGCAACACATTTGTTAAATGCTCACTAATTTTTGAAATAAATTCTTTTGAAAATACAGCATTGTTATATAAAAACTTAAATCGTAGATCTTTTCCCGGTACAACTACTAGCGTTAAGTCATAATTGGTTTCTTCAAAAACCTGAGATTCTTCTATCGTAAAAGGAGCTTTCTCATTACCTAGATTATTTGGTAAGTCTTTATTACTTACGGGTAAATTTTCAAAGACTATGATATGATCTAATAAGTTTCTTCCTAATTCACTTATTCCTTGAATTTCTGCCAGAGAATAATGTTGATATTCATCGCTTTCTAATGCTTTCTTCTGTGTATTTGCTAGAAGTTCACTAACTGTAGTGTCTTCATTATAACTAATTCTAACAGGAATGGTGTTGATAAATAATCCTATCATATTTTCCACGCCCTCTATTTCCGAAGGACGTCCAGAAACCACTGTTCCAAATACTACATCTCTTGTATTGTTATATCTTGACAATACAATACCCCAAGAAGTTTGAATTATATTATTTAACGTAACTCCCTGTTCTCTAGAAAGCGTTTGTAACGATGTTACTACTTCTGAACTTATATAGTGTTCATAAACTGCTTGTTTATTTTTTTCTTGAGATTCATTACCTTTTTTCGGAATAGTTGCTAAGGTGTCATAACCTGCTAAGTAAGTACTCCAATAGTTAGATAGTTTAATTTTATCTCTTTTTTCTATCCATGAGATGTAATTTGAATACGGCTTAACAACAGGTAATTCAATACTCGTTTTATTTGTGAAGTGTTTATACACTTGTTCAAATTCTTGTAATAAAATTCCTATACACCATCCGTCCATTAATATATGATGATAACTCCATATAAATTCAAATGATGTGTTACTTATTTGTAATACAGTTAAGCGAATTAACGAGCCTTGTAAAAGGTTAAATTTATTGTTTCTGTCTTTAATTCTATACGCTTCTATTAGCTCTTCTATTTTTTCTCCATCCACACTTTGACGCATATCTATTAGAGAAAAATCGAATTCTTCTTGATCTAAAACTATTTGCAGAGATCTATCAAACTCATCTGAAAACACCGTTCTTAAAACATCGTGACGCTTTAACAAGTAGTTGAGTGTTTTGCGTACTACTGATATATTTAATTCTCCTTCTATTTTACAACTTACCTGTTCGAAATAATGAGATGTTTTTGGGTCTAACAAAGAATGATACATCATCCCTTCCTGCATAGAAGATAAAGGATACACATCTAAGACTTTGAACTTACTTTGCAGATGATTAACATCTGTAATGCTTAACTTACTGTAAGTTAAATCTGACGGTGTTAATTCTCTTCCCTTATAATCACAGCAATAATTAATTACCTTTTCTAAAGAAGCTTGATACTTACTCATTAAACGAGAAATCGTAGCATCGTGAAAATGGTTTGTATTATATAGTAATTGAATTTCTAACTTTCCAGAAACAACCATTCCTAAAATATCCCAATCATAATCTCTTTCATTATGAAGATGAATATCTTCTCCTTTCAAATTAGGTACAATTTCAAAACTTTTGTTCTCTACATCTGTATCGAACTGCCCTAAATAATTGAAACTCACTTGTGAGGTTCTTCTTCCTTCTACTGTTGTACTTTCTAAATTATTGTACAGCAAGTAGTCTGCTCCCTTCATAGGAATGCTTCTCAGTCCTTCCTTAACCGATTTAATTAGTGAAGAAATCGTATTATGTGAAGTAGAGAATGTTACAGGGTAAATACTTGTAAACCATCCTACTGTTCTACCAATATTATTATTAATAAAAGACTCTTCTCGTCCATGACCTTCCATATCCATTCGGATATGATTTATATCGTACTCAGCGGCTACTGCATTGATAAATGCTGCTAATAATAAATCGTTTACCTGTGTATTAAATGCTAAATGAGCTTTAGTTAATAAACGTTTTGTTGCTGCTTCATTTAAATTAAACGCAATCTTCTTAGACGTTAAATAACTATTGTTGCCTTCTTCTCGATCTCTTTTTATGTATGATGTTTCTTTTTTGTCTTCCTTTTCCCAATATTTAACACTGTTAGTAAATGGGGCTCCCTGTAGGTATTCTTTTACTTTTTTTGCCCAAAGCTTAAAAGAATCTGTTTTTAACGGTAACTCTAGTTCTTTATCTGTTTTAACCTGATTATATAACGTTTCAAAATCTTCTAATAAAATTCTCCAAGAAATTCCATCAACTATTAAATGGTGGATTGCTATAAACAAATAACTCTCTGACTCTAAATGATAAAGACCTATTTTTAACAAGGGACCATCTGTGAGATTAATTGTACTTTGAAGTTTATTAACTCTACGAATTATTTCTTCCTCATAGTTCATTGATTTCTCAAAGCTATGTTCATCAATAAATATGTCCATCTCTGGAGAAACTATTTCTTGAATCACTTCCTCTTCTAATCTAAATGTTGCTCTTAAGACATCATGATGTGTTGTTATTTTAGATAAAATTAACTGTACCTCTTCTACACTTAGCGTTGTGTTAAATTTTAACATCACCGACTGGTTGTAGTGTTCTTTGTATGCTTTATTCTTTTTGAAAAACCACTCTTGTATGCCTGTTAACGGGATTATTCCTGTTACCTCCGATTGATCAGAATAAATTTCAATAGGTTTTAATGATTTTGCTTGTTCTTTTATTGTAAAAACAGACATTAAAGTACGAACAGGAATATCATATCCTAAATTTCTAAGTCTTGAACTTATTTGAATTGATTTTATAGAGTCTCCTCCAACAGAAAAGAAATTATCATAAATCCCAACAACCTGTATTCCAAGTACCTCACACCAAACTTTTGTTAATAATTTTTCTTCAGGAGTTTCTGGCAATTCTAAACTCATTTCCCTATTACCTTCTGGAATAGGTAGTGCTTTTTTATCTAATTTTCCGTTAGGTGTTAATGGTATAGCATCTAGTTTATGATAGTAATGAGGAATCATATACCCTAACAGTCTTGTAGATAAAAATTCTCTAAAACGAAGGGGTTCTATATTGTCGTTTGCTATGTAATACCCCACCAAGTGTTCTGTATTCCCTATACTTTTAAGAGTAACAACAGCATCCTTAACTTCAGGAAATTCCATTAAGTTATTTTCTATATCTCCCAACTCTATACGATAGCCTCTTAACTTAATCTGGTCATCTATACGTCCTACAAATTTCAGTGTTCCTTCTTTTGTCCAGCAAGCTAAATCTCCAGAACGATACATTTTCTGACCCTCTATAAATGGATTAGAAACAAACTTTTTATCTGTAAGCTCTTGTTGATTATAATACCCCTTAGCCAATCCTAAACCTGCTATAAACAATTCTCCTACAACTCCTATTGGCATAGGCTGAAGTGCTTCATTCAGTATGTATATTTCTGTATTTAATATTGGTTTTCCAATAGATACCGATACTGCTTTTTCAGTTACAGAAAACTGATGGATTGTACATCCTACAGTTGTTTCAGTAGGTCCGTATTCATTATAAATAGTAACTTTTCCTTTAAATTTATCGTATACTTCTTTTGCTAAAGCATATTCAAGAGCTTCTCCTCCTACAATCATTATTTTTAGCTTACTTTTTTCAAAGTAAGAAGTTAACTTACTACTTGCAACAAGTATACGTAAGTGAGAAGGAGTTAGTTTTATACCCTCCACCTTGTTATCTATAATAATATCTTCTATTAAGCTGTTAGATGTATTCTCTGGGTAAATAACAACACTATCTCCTTTAGTCAAAGGAACAAAAATAGTTACGGTTAAGTCGAAAGAAATTGTTGTATAGAAAGGGAAGTTACCTAGATTTTCTTCAAATGAACAGACATAATTAGCTAGTGATTTATGTTGTATTGCTACTCCCTTTGGAATACCAGTTGACCCAGAAGTATAAATAATATATGCAAGGTCATCTAATTGAACATGCTCTTTGAATTTTGTAGAATAATTGAGTATTGTATTCCAATTTTCTTTAATATTAATAACAATCAACTCTTCCTCTACTTCTTCTATAGACTCACTCGAAAACAAGTGTTTTACACCACTGTTTTTTACTATATTTTGTTTCCTTTTTAATGGATAATTGATATCAATTGGCACGTAAGCGCACCTCATTTTTAATATCGATAACAAAACAATAACCATTACATCGCTTCTCTCCATTTGAATACCGATTAAGGTTCCTGGTGTAATGCTATGATTCTCTACACAATAGTTAGCTAAAGAATTCGACATTTCATCTAGCTCTTTGTATGTTATAGATTTGTTATTAAAAACTAATGCTTCTGCATTTGGGGTTAATGCTACCTGTTTGGCAATAAGATCTAACAGCGTTTCATCAATATCTTTCTTTGCGAAACCTGGATTGTTAAACTCTTTTAAAAGAGTGTTTCTCTCTTTTGTAGATAAATAATTTATTTCATTTATCTGTTGTTGAGAATTTAGAATAGCATTTGTTAAAAAGGATTCTAAATGTGTTAACATTCTACTTATGAAAGACTCTTCATAAATATCTGTATTATATTCTAACAGTACAAATAGCCGCTCATTTTCCTCTTTAAATGAAAAAGTAATATCAAATTGACTTACATTTCTAAGATGTTTTTCATAAGGTTTTACTGAAATATTTTCTAATTCAATAGCAATGTCTTCCTGATTTTGTAGCACTACCATTACATCGAATAATGCAGCTCTAGAGGTATCTCTATTTAAATTTAATTTTTCAACTAAATCATCAAATGGGTATTCTTGATTTTCATATGCTTCTAAAAGCGTTCTTTTTTGTGTTTCAACTAAATCTTCAAAATTCCCCTCTTTATTGAAGGTTGTTCTGATAGCCAAAGTATTTAAAAACAAACCTATCTGGTTTTCTAAATCTGCATGTGTTCTTCCTGCTATTGATGTTCCTAAAATGATATCCGAATTATTAGTATACCTATAAAACAATCCATTAATTCCTGCTAACAAAGTCATAAAAAGAGTTGACTTCTGACGCTCATTAAACAAACCTATGTTTGTATACAACTCATTACTAAAAACATGTGTTAATGTATGTCCTTGATACGTTTTTATTAAAGGTCTTATTTTTTCAGTAGGCAACTCTAAAACAGGTAGGTTACCCGATAATTTAGAAATCCAATAATCTTCCACTTTGCTAAACTCAGGGTTCTTTTTCTTTTCAATATTCCACAATACGTAATCATGGTATTGAATATTCAGATTTGGAAATTCTATTTTATTACCAGTAACTAATTGGTTGTATAAATACATTAGTTCTTCAGATAATACTTGCATTGACCAACCATCACCCATAGTATGGTGAAGACTCAATACTAGGTAATATGTTTTATCTTCTTGCTTGAGTAATTTTATTTTTAAAAGAGAAGCTCCTGATAAATCTATTTCTTCTTCTAAGAATGTTTTAATTTCTTTATCAAGATTTTTGTGGTCTACTGCTTGTTTTTCTAATTCAAATGTAAAGTTCTTAGCATTTATTACTTGTTGTACTATCTCTCCATTCACCTCTAAAAAACTTGTTCTTAAACTACTGTGACGTTGAAATATTAATTTAAATGCTTGTTCTAATTTAGGAATGTCTAAATTTCCTTCAAGCTGTAAAACTCCTGGTATATTATACGCTTTACTACCTCCTTCGAACTGACTAAGTATCCACAATCTTTTTTGAGCTGAACTCAAAGGATAGTACTCTTGACTTTCCGATTTAGGAATTGGTTTATAAGTATCTTCATTTATTATTTTTACTAGCTCTTCTATAGTAGGATATTCGAACACTTGTCTTATTTCTACAGTACTAGATAGTTCTTTATTAATATTATTAATAAGCTGCGTAACTTTTAAACTATGTCCTCCTAACTCAAAGAAATTATCTGTAATTCCTATATTTTCAATATTCAATACATTTTCCCAAATGCGAACCAGTATAGATTCTACTTCATTTCTAGCCGGCACATATTCATTTCTTATAATATCCTTTTCTGAAAAAGTTAAAAGAGCTTCTCTATCTATCTTTCCATTGGGTGTTAATGGCATAGATGACAACTCCTTAAAGTAACTAGGAATCATGTGTTCAGGAAGACGATTTTTAAGTGCTTCCCTCAGATTTTTTGATTTCAATTCAGAATCAGATGTATAATAAGCTACCAAGTATTTATCTCGTTCCGAAGTTATTATTACCACTGCTCCTTGATTTATTGAAGGTAATGAAATTAACGCATTTTCAATTTCTCCTAATTCTATTCGATATCCTCTTAATTTTACTTGCGTATCCTTTCTTCCAATAAACTGAACGTTTCCATCTGGTAACCATCGTGCTAAGTCACCCGTTTTGTACATTTTCTCTCCGTTTACAAACGGGTTCTTTATAAACTTTTCATTTGTTAAATCGGGTCTATTCAAATAGCCTTTTGCCAAGCCTGCTCCTCCTAAATATAACTCTCCAATTGCTCCAATAGGTTGAAGATTATGAGTCTCATCTAAAATATACATCGCTGTATTTGGAATAGGTTTTCCTATAGGAATTATTTGGTTTTTTATTCTTTCTTTATTTTCTATTTCATAAATAGAAGAAGTTACACTCGCTTCTGTAGGCCCATATGCATTGTAATATCTTACATATTTTATAATTTCTGTAACTATCTTATAACTTGGTGCTTCTCCACCTGTCATTAATATTTTTGCTTTGGCTAACTTAGACAAGTCTAACTTGTCAAGATAGGAAGCAGGTAAAGTCACTATTTCTATATCATTATCAAAGATATACTCTCCAAATTGTTTGGGATTTTTTCTGCAATCATCACTTAAAATATGCAATGTTCCATTAAATAATAGTGTAGCATATGTTTCCCAAGCAAAAGCATCAAAAGAATATGAGAAGAATTGAATTGACTTTTTCTCTCCAAAAATTTCTTTTTGGAAATAAATAGTGTTGAGAATTGACTGATTTTCAATCATAACTCCCTTTGGATTTCCCGTACTTCCTGAAGTATATACTACATACACTAAATCTTTAGAGGTTGATTTGATATGTACGGGCTTTGATACTGGAGTTGTATTCTTGAAGTCTAGTAAAACCTCTTCATTTATACTTACTTTACACTTTGAATCGGTTTCTAAATACTGAATACGTTCTTCTGGATATGCTATATCAATTGGTACGTATGCAGCTCCTGTTTTTAATATTGCAAAAATTGTTATAATTATCCATTCACTTCGCTCTATTTTTATAGATACCAAATCTCCTTTTTCTACATGATATGTATCTAATAGATAATTAGCTAGCTCGTTAGATTTTTCATCTAATTCTTTAAACGTAATTTCTTTCCCTTTAAAAACTACTGCTACTTTAGTAGGGTTTCTTTTTACTTGTTCAGTGAACAATTCTACAATTGTTTTTCCTTCAGGATATTTAACAGGGTGATGATTAAATTTTTCTAATTGGATTTTCTCCTCAGCAGGCAAGAAGCTAAACTCTTTAACCTTTTTATCTAAACTTTTATGTATCGATGCGAAAATTTGCCTTAAATAAGAACAGATATTATCTATTAATGCTCTCTCAAAATGATTTTCGTTATATTCAAATTTTATCGCTAGGTTTTTTCCGGGAAATACACCTACTACTAAGTCGTAATTAGTTTGTTCAAAAGCTTTTATATCTTGAATATTAAACGCTCTTTTTTCATTTAACGATTCTGCTGCTAAGAGTCCCTCATCTAAAGCATAGTTTTCAAAAGCTATAAAATGATCAAATAAATTATTTCCTAGACTACTTTGAGCCTGAATTTCTCCAATTGATTCGTAATGGTAAGCTTCACTTTCTAATGCTTTTTCTTGAATTTTAGTAAATAAGGAAACTAAAGAGGCTTCTGAATCAAAAGTAACTCTGACTGGAATGATATTCATAAACAAACCTACCATATCTTCAACTCCATCTAATTCTAGTGAACGACCAGAAACGATAGACCCAAATACCACATCATTCGTATTGTTAAACTTGGCTAAAATTAGCCCCCAAATTCCTTGAATTATTGTATTTACAGAGACTCCTAATGAAGTAGAAACCTTCATTATATTCTTCATTTCATCATCTGTCGTTACAAAATATTTAGAGTTTAATTTAAAATTATTATTCTCTTTTTGCTTACTAGGAAGTGTGACTATTTCCTCATAATTTTCTAAATACTTTTTCCAGAAATTCAACCCCTCATTTACTTCTTTTGATTCCAACCATTTAATGTAATTTTTAAATGGTTGTATGGTTGGTTTTGTTTCTGTAATGTTTTTAAGTTTATTTTCATAAATATGAATAAAATCTTTCAACACCAGTCCTAAACTCCAACCATCAAGGAGTATATGGTGGTAGCTCCAAATAATATGATACAATTCGTCCTCTAACCTCAGAACAGTTACTCTTATTAAAGTATCCTTTCCTAAATCAAATTTTTTACTTCTATCTTTCTTTTCATATTTTTCTATGACCTCTTCATCCTTTGTATTAGCACATTCACTTCTTACATCTAAGTACTGAAAATCACTTTTTCTTTCTTTCATTACCAGCTGCAACGTAGCATCGTATTTATCATAAATAAATGCTGTTCTCAGAATATCGTAGCGTTGCATGAGCTCTTGAATACTTTGCTCCATGATCTCCGTATTTAACCTATCTGTAATTTTATGAGATATTTGGTTAAAGTAATGATCTGAATTTGCATCGCGTAGCGTATGAAATAATATTCCTTCTTGCATTGGAGACAGTTTATAAACATCCTGAACTGTTGGATATTCTAACTTCAATGCTTTTAACTCTGAAAGAGATAAGTCGTTAAATGTAAAATCTGAAGGAGTTAATTCTATGGTGTCTTTTGCGCTACAAAAAGCAATAATCTGTATCAATGAATTTTCATACAAACTCATGAGTTCAGTTATTGTTTCTTCTTTGTACTGCTTTGAACTATACGTTAGCTTCATTTCTAAACAGCCATCAGCTATTAACCCTAAAATTTCCCAATCGTGATGTAATGTTTCTTCTGGAGAAATAACATTTCCAATACCTTCAATAGCAACGTCAAATGATTTATCTTTTACATCTTCATCAAATTGTCCTAAATAATTAAAGAAAATTTGAGCTGCTTCATCTTTAAACCCTTTATTGCTTTCTGACTTGAAATATTTAGCTATTAAATAATCAAACCCGTTGTTTGGAATTTTACGGAAACTTTCTTTGGTTTCAATAATGTTTTCAGTAAGACTTGTACTTTGACTGTTTAAGTATAATGGGTAAATACTCGTAAACCACCCTACTGTTCTATTTATGTTAACATTTGGTAAAATTTCTTCTCTACCATGTCCCTCTAAATCTATTTTAAGGTTGTTAATTCCATACTTTTCTTTTACACTTAACATTAATGCGGTTAATAAAACGTCATTAATTTGTGTATTAAAAGGCTGATGAACAGAAGTTAAAAGAGCATCTGTCAACCTTTTAGTTAGTTTGAATTTTACTGTTTTTTGCTCTTGAACTTTATGATTTCCTTTTGGAAAATCTTTAGGTATTTTCGAATAAGAACAGGTTACTTTATCTTCCCAATAAGTTTTCGCTTTTGCAAAACGACTGCTTTGCATATATTTCTTTATAGCATCTGGCCAAGATATAAACGCATCTGTTTTTAAAGGTAATGCTAGAACTTGCCCATTACTTAATTGTTTAAATAACGTTTCTATATCTTCAAATAAAATTCGCCATGAAATTCCATCAATTACCAAGTGATGAATAACAATAAGTAATTTACTTGTTTTGGTATTATTAAAAAGTGCCAATTGCATAAGCGGTCCCTCTTCAAGGTTGATGCCTGACTGAATTCCCTCCGCTATTTCTAGTAATTTTGCTTCCTTATTTTCTTCTTCTGTAAGATCAAACTCTTTAAGTCCTAAAGGTAAATCGACCCCTTTATTCACCGCTTTTAATTGCTCTTCTTTTTTCTTAAAAATTAAACGTAAAGCGTCGTGATGCTCTTGAAGTTTTGTAAAAACTTTAATTATTTCTTCTTTGGAAACCTTTTTAGGGAAATTAAGTAGTACCCCTTGGTTATAATGATGAGGATGAACGGTAGAATGATCGAAAAACCATCTTTGTATAGGAGATAATTCTTGAGCTCCTGTAACGAGTTCCTGTATCGAAGCTGTTTCGGTTTTCTTTAACTTTAAACTTAATTCTTTAATTGTTTGACTTGTAAAAATATCTTTTACCGAAACTTCGTATCCAAGATTACGCATTCGAGAACTTATTTGGATCGATTTTATTGAGTCTCCTCCTACTGAAAAGAAATTATCCATTACTCCAATAGAATTCACTCCTAAAACTTCCGACCAAACATTGATTAATATTTTTTCTTCTTTTGTAGTAGGTGCAATATAATTTTCACCAGCCTCTACTGTTGGTTCAGGCAGTTTTTTCTTATCAACTTTACCATTAGGAGTTAATGGCATTTTATCTAGAATCGTAAAAAATGTTGGTACCATAAAACTTGGTAACCTATCTGAAAGATATGCTCTGAGTTTAAGAGAATCTGTATTTTTATGAAGTACACAATATCCTACTAAATGTTTTTCTCCTTCATATTCTTTAGCTACAACCACCGACTCTTTTACGAACTCATTTTCGTTTAATAAGCTTTCTATTTCACCCAACTCAATTCTAAACCCACGAATTTTAACTTGATCATCAACCCTACCTAACAATTCCATTTCTCCATTAGGTAACCATTTCGCTAAATCTCCAGTAAAATATATTTTCTCTTCCGGCTTGAAAGGATTGCTAATAAATCTTTCTTTAGTTAATTCCTCACGATTCCAATAACCTTTAGCAACTCCTTTTCCTCCTATGTAAAGATTTCCTACGACTCCTTGAGGCAATAATTTCAAATTATCATCAAGTACATATAATTGGGTATTAGCAATAGGGTTTCCTATGGTAACTTTTGTTAAGTTCTTTTCAAAATGTTTTACACTTGACCAAATTGTTGTTTCCGTAGGTCCGTACATATTGTACACCTCAGCCTCAGTTTTCTGTCTTAAGCTATGAATTAATGTAGCCGGTACAGATTCTCCTCCAACCAAAATAGTTTTAAGTGATTTTAAGAATTTTTCTGATTCTTTATCACTTTCCAACAGCTTTAAATATGAAGGTGTAGCCTGAAATGCAGATATTGGTTTTCGTAAATTATTCTTTTGTATAGAAAATACATCTTTAAGCTCTTTTAAGTATTCAAGGCCTTCAATTATTTTCTTTTGTTCTACGCCAAAATCTATCAAACACCCTATTTCATTTACGCCAGCTGCCGATAGCTTTTGAACCATGTTTATCGCTGTACTTTTCGTTCCAATTAAAGAGCTTGTTTTATAATAGCGTTTAACAGCATTTTGAAGTATTTTATCTTCAAGTTCTTTGGTTAATTCTCCTTCTATATAGCCAGCTTCCTGATATACAATTTTACTAACCCCAATAGCAGTTCTTAAGTATTCTTTAAAAGGTTTTTCTACAACAGCTTCAACTTCTTCCATAGTTTTTCCTACATAGGTATGTAACATCACTGCTACTTTTCCTTCTCCTTCATATCCAGCTTCCTTTCTTGCTTGTCTGTAAACACGTATTTTTTTACTTAATTCTTCAATGTCTTGTCCTAACAGATGTGTTAATAAGTTAGCCCCCATTTGCCCTGCAGATCTAAAAGAAGCTTCATTTCCTGCTGTTGTTAGCCAAATAGAAAGTTCTTTATTTGTCTTATTCTGGGCTTCTTTACGCTTTCTCCATAATTCTTTTATTTTATTGATATTTTCATGTGTTATTTTGTGCCTATCTGCATAACTGTATTGAGATAATGAAAAATCATCATGATTCCACCCAGGAGCAAACGACAAGCCTATTCGCCCTCCTGAAATTTGATCTACGGTATCCCATTCCTCTACGATTCTTTCAGGTGAATGAAGAGGTACCACAACACTACCACTTCTTAATTCAACATGTTCTGTAATTGTTGATAACATTGCACTGGTAACGGAAGGATTTGGAAACAATCCTCCAAATTCATGAAAGTGTCTTTCTGGTGTCCAAATTGCATTAAAACCATTCTGATCAGCATAATTAACTGTTTCTAAGAATAAATTATATTTTCCATCTTCAACCCCATGGTTATAACTAGCAAAAAAGAAGAGACCAAAATCCATAGTACTCACCTCGTTTTCTACATAACGATCTAACTCGTTATGAGAAGCATCTGAAGGGTGAATTGTAACTTCAACTCCTCTACATAAGGTCCATAAAAGCTCTAAAATTGAAATATCAAAAGAGATACTGGTCATTGCTAGCATTCTCTCTTCTGTTGATATCGGTAACCTTTCATCCATTCCTATAAAGAAATTGGCTAGGTTTTGATGTGAAATCATCACCCCTTTTGGATTTCCAGTAGAACCAGAAGTATAAATCATGTAACACAAATCAAGAACAGTATTGGTGTTAGGTTTTATGAGGTTTTCTGCTGGTTGCCAGTTTTCAGTATTAAGTGCTATTAATGCACCGTTATAATTAAAATCTTGATCTGTAATTAATAGTGTAGCCTTACTATCTTTCAGAATATATTCTTTTCTTTCCTTTGGATAGGATGGGTCTATAGGCAAGTATGCTCCTCCCGCTTTTAAAATTCCTAAAATAGTTATTATGGTAAATTCAGACCTGTTAGTCATAAGTCCTACTATATCTCCATTTTTAACCCTATAGTTTTCTATTAAATAATTAGCAAAACCATTAGACAACTCATCTACCTCTTTGTATGAAAACTCTCTTCTTTCAAAAACAATTGCTGTTTGATCTGGTGTCTTCTTAGCTTGTGCTGCAAACAATTCTACAATTGTAAGTTTAGGGGTCTCTTTTTTAGTGGTATTAAACTCATTTAGTAATTGATTTTTCTCTTGACTTGATAAAACATCAACATTAAACAACTGAATAGCCGGATTGTTTGTTACTTCACTAATTATTCTTTTAAAATAATATGCAAAACGCTTAATTGTTTTCTTCTTAAATAATGCAGCATCATAATCAAATTGTAATTCAATCTCTCCTTCTACTTGAGCAGCGGTAAGTACAATATCAAATTTTGATGCTTTATGATCAAACGTGTAAGGTGCTAAAATTAAACCGGGAATTTTAAGCTCTTCTGTTTCGAAATTTTCAAAGAAAAAAGCAACATCATACAATGGGTTATGACTTGGGTTTCTTTCTATATTTAGCTCTTCAATTAATTGTTCATACTGATACTTTTGGTGCTCAAAACATGCTAACAATGTAGCTTTTACAGAATTTAAAAATTCTGTAAAAGATGCTTCTTCCTTAATTTTAGAACGAACCGATAGCATATTTAAAAATATTCCTATAATATTTTCAAGTTCTGCATGTGGTCTTCCAGCTGAAGGAGTTCCGATTACAATATCTTTTTGATTACTTAATTTATTAAGTAAAATATTAAATACTGCCATCAATATCATGAACATTGTTACTTCTTCTTCTTCTGCAATTTTATTTAGTTTGCTAACTTCAGACTCATTAATTTTAAACTTAAGATTTTCTCCTTGATATGTTTTTACTAAAGGTCTTGTAAAATCAGTAGGTAAATTTAATGCCTCGACTTCTTCATTAAATTCAGTCATCCAATAGGCTTTATCTTCAGCAATCATTTTTTTATAATCATCATGCTGTTGCCATTCTGCATAATCTTTATATTGTACTTCTAGGTTTGGAAGCACTTCTTCTTTATATAAAGAAATAAATTCTTTTATAAATATAGCATGAGATAATCCATCATTTACAATATGATGCATGTCAACCATAAATATATATTCTTCTGCATTTATTTCAAATAATCCTGCTCGTAATAAAGGACCTTCGTTTAAGTTAAAAGGCTGTACAAATTCACTACACAAGTATTCTAAATTATCCTCTACTTTAGTATGTTGTAACTCAAAGTTAATTTCATCTGAAATGATTTGTACAACATTTCCTTCTATAATATCAAATTGAGTTCTTAACGTTTCATGTCTATTAATTAACGCTTCAAATGTTTTAGAGAATCGCTCTTTATTTACATTCCCTTTAATCTTAACAGCATAGGGCATATTATATGCTGTAGAACTCTTATCCATTGTATAGAGAAAATACAAACGCGTTTGTGCAGAAGAAGACACATAATAAGGCTTTGACGATGCCTTAGGTATTGAAATAAATTCTGTCGTTTCTGTATTTGGTATTAGAGATGCCAACTCTTTAACCGTAGGATTATCAAAAATTTCCTTAATTGTTATCTTTATCTCAAATTCTTTAAATATAATATTGGCAAACTTGATTGCATTTAATGAGTGCCCTCCTAACTCAAAGAAGTTTGATTTTAATCCGATTCTTTTTTCATCAACTTTTAATATTGAAGACCAAATAGCAATAATCTTTTGTTCTATTTCAGTTAATGTTTCGTTTATAACAAGCGTACTTGTTTCTATCTCAGGGATTGGTAATGATCTTTTATCCAGCTTTCCATTATGAGTTAAGGGAATTCTATCTATATGAATATAGAATGTTGGAATCATATAAGACGGAAGTCTTTCTGCAAGAAAAGAACGAAGTGTTTTTTGATTTATCTTTTCTTCTCCAACATAATACGCTGCTATGTGTTTTTCTTCTTCATGAACAACTTCAACAACTACAACGTCTTTTATTGCTTTAAATGTTGATAGTTGATTTTCAATTTCTCCTAACTCTATTCTATACCCTCTTAATTTTATTTGATCATCAATACGTCCTAAGAACTCTATTGTGCCATCACTCTTCCAACAAGCAAGATCTCCAGTACGATACATTAATTTTCCCTCAGAAAAAGGATTGGAAATAAATCTTTGATTTGTAAGGTCTTCTCTGTTAAGATATTTTAAAGCTAACCCTTCTCCTGATATGTATATTTCTCCTTTAGCTCCTTTGGCTACTGGCTTTAAAAATTTATCTAATAAATAAATTTGAGTGTTAGCTATGGGTTTTCCTATAGCAACAGATGCCGTATTTTTTTCTTTTTCTGAAAATTTATGAATCATACAACCTACTGTTGCTTCAGTAGGACCATATTCATTATATATTTCTATTCTTCCCTTATATTTTTCAGAAATAGATTTTGCTAATGAATAATCTAAAGCTTCACCACCTACAATAAACTTCTTTACATTACTATGTATAAACTTTTCTGTTAAAGACTCACTTATATTAATAATTCGTAAATGAGAAGGGGTTAGTTTAATTATATCTACTTTATCATCTAAGAGTACTTGCTCTATTAATAAACTATCATCTGTATCTTTATATAAAACAACTTCTCCTCCATTTATAAGAGGAACGAAAATAGACGTAATAGTTAAATCAAAAGAGATAGAAGTATATAAGGGAAAGTTTCCTTTTTGGTCATTTAAATAATACTTTGAAGCCCAAGTAATATAATTTAAAAAAGAACGGTGTCCTATAGCTACACCTTTTGGAACCCCAGTAGACCCTGAAGTAAAAATAACATAGGCTATTTCAGATTGCTTGGTATTGAAAAGATATTCTTTTTCTTCTTCAAGAATAAGGCGGTATTCTTCACTAAGATTTAGTACGCTTTTAGGTAAGGCTACGTCTAATGGTACATATTCTTTTCTTGTTATAACAGTTTCTAAACAAGCACTTTTTATAATTGTGTTAATTCGTTCAGCTGGGTATTTTGGATCTATAGGAACATATCCAGCTCCTAGTTTTAACAAACCTAATAATACAGGGATGAATACTGGTTCTCTCTCTAACATCACTCCTACCAAATCGCCTGATTTTACATCTTTCTTAAGAGAAAGATAGTTTGCTATTTGATTTGAAATCATCCCTAACTCATTATATGTCATAAGGAGTTCTCCATCTCTAATTGCAATAGCATTGGGAGTCGTTTTTCTTTGTTTTTCGAAAAGAGATACAACTGTTTCGGTATCTGATAAATCAACTAACGTATTATTAAAATCGACTAATAACTCTTTATAGTTTTCTTCAGACATTAAAGAAACTTCTTCTGAATTTTTAGAGGAATCTGTGATTATTGCACGAAGTAAGCCTTTATAATGTTCTGCAATGGTTTGAATTTGATTTTTGGTTCCATAATGTTCATCATAATCAAATTCAATTTCTAAATTTTCATTAAAAAACACTGTTATCGTTAAAGGAATACTATTGTTCTCATAGGTAGACGCTAAGTGTAATGAGAATTGTTTGTTTTTCCCTAAAACATTATGATCTAAAGGATAATTTTCAATTGCAATTACCGAATCAAATAAGCCTTCATATGATTTTAGTCCAACTATTTCCTTTATTTCAGAATATGCTGTTCCTTCAAACTGCTTATCATTGTCTATAAGTCCTCTATGCGTATCTTTAACTAATTGCAACAAAGATGTTGTAGTGTTGCTTTTTATACGCATCGGTAAAATATTGATTAGATTACCTATAACATGTTCTATTCCTCTTAACGAAGGAGGACGGTTAGATTGAGATCTTCCAAAGATTACATCTTTAGTTCCTGAATATTTTTGAAGCAATAATCCATAAGCAGCATAAATTACTGCTGCTTTGGTTACTTGGTTTTTATTAGCAAAATCATCAATAGGTGCTAAATCAGCTTTAATTACAAACTTGCTTCTATTGGTTACTTTTCTCTTCTCTTTGGTTGTAAACAACTCACAAATAGTATAGTCTTGCAAATAAGACTTCCAGAAGGTTTCTTTTTCTTCTTTTAACTGTATTATTTCAGTTTTCTTATATACTTTTTTTAAATCTGGTTTTGCAGCAAAATGAGGTATTTCTCCATCCTTTAAAGAATTATAGGTCTCAAAAAGCTCTTTTAATATTACCCCTGTACTCCATCCATCGTAAAGCACATGATGATGTGAAATTGTAAGTACGTATTCATCTGTGCTTTTCTTTATCAAAGCTATTCTCAAAGGAAGTTCCACAAGATTAAATCCAATCTTACGGTCTTCATTAATAAGTGTGTTAAGTTTCGTTTCTTTCTCTATTGAATTTAGTGAAGAAAGGTTTATAAACTTATAGGGAGAAGTTGTTTCTTTTAAAATAACTTGTATTGGATTACTTATCCCTTCCCAGCGGAAAACAGACCTTAAAGCATCATTATTTAATTGAACTAAATTTGTAGCTTCTTTAAATAACGATTCATCAAGGGTACCTGTGATTGAAAATGAAATTTGAACTGTATATAAATCTTTGGCACCTTTAATCCACTCAATTAATATTCCTTTTTGAGTATTATTAAGCGCTACAATATCTTGAATATTTGCTTTGTTTAGTTTCTGTTCCATTATCGGTTTTTTTAAACTTTGGGTTGGGTTATATAGATAATTCACAGTGCTTAGATGAAAGCACTATGAATCAATAACTTATTATTTTACTATTAGGAAGAGCTTTTTAGATAATTACTTAAACAGGAACAACTGAAAGTTTCTGCTTTACTTTTTTAATGAATTTTTTAAGAGGATCTATATGAATTGATTCTTTCCAAACCGCTTCTAAATCTTCTATAATATGAAACTCTTCCATTAATTCATCTCCTTTGTAGTAACGAATTATTGGATGGATAAAAGCACTGTTTTGAGCGTTTTCATAATCGTTTCGATGTACACGATTTACCGAAGTATGTTCACCTGTTTCAATTTTTTTCCCAAACTCCATGGTTAAAATAAAGTAGTCATCTGTATCTTTTACAAACTTCTCCTTAATATAATCTACAGGTAAACTATTATAATAAAGCAACTTATCATCTTTAATTAAAACTAAATCTCCAAGATATCCGTATTGATTCCATAACGAAGAATTAGAATTGATACGATCTATTATTTCTTCTCCAATTACATCAACATTCCATTCAATTTCTGATGATAATAAAGAGGCATCGTGATTCTTATAGGCTAATATTCTGGCTAAACAGGCTGCATTGTACCTAAACCCATGTACAAATCCTGAAGCTTGTTTTTTATAGTCTCGCATATGCGTAATTGTTCCTGCATAATACAGTCCTTCTATATTGGTAGATTGGTAATCGCTTTCTTGGTTAGGAAAACGATTTTTAATTGTTAATTCAGGTTTACAACTTTCATCAAAAATAGAATCATCAAACCTAAATCCTGTACAAAGGATAATAGAATCGTATACTAACTCTTCTTCTTCAGATGCATTGTTATTGTAAGTAATGCTTACCTTGTATTGGTTTCCTTCTTTTACTATTTTATTTATACTTGCATCTAATACAGCATTTTGAGCTTTTAATTGATACGTATCTAAGAAATTGTTGTTAACAGCTCTTAAGTTACCTACATAATGTGAGTTCCAAGCCATTACTAAACTATTTTCACTACACACATGAGTAGTAGCTGTCGTTGCTATTAAATCATCTGCTGTTTCAAAAGCAGAATTGCCTTTTCCTATGATTAAAACTTTTTTGTTTTCATACGCTTTTTTGTCTAGAGACATGGTCATATAGTGTTCTCCATGATTTATCCCCGGAATCTCTGGAATGTATGGTTTTACCCATCCTGTAGCGACTATTAAATGATTACAGGTGTACACCTCTCCTGTTGAGGTAGCCAAGGTAAATACCTCTTCTTTTTTAATATTTTGAATCTCTACTCCATAATCAATTGGTAATGCATATGCTTTCGCAAAGTCGTTGAGATAATCGACAAATAAATCTGCATTTGGAAAATACTCTTTACTATACTCTTTGAATAATAATTCATCTTTATCACATAATAACGAATTCCAATCAAATCTTAAGTCCAAGTTTTTATCTTCAAAACCTGTATGAACTTTGTTTATAGAGATTAATGTTCTATGTCTAGGGTAATCTTTAAAATAAGACCCTGCAACGTTATTTTTTTCTACTAGTAAAAAATCTAGGTTATATTTTTGAAAAAAATACCCTAATTGCAATCCAGCTGGACCTGCACCAATGATTATATAATCTTTGTGTTTAGTTTTCATATTAATTTGCTTTATAGGTTATAAAAAAGTTTTACGCACAATAAGCTATTATGAGGCGAGTACCCCCTATCAATTATGCTTGTGCCAACTTATGAGTGGTTACTTTTTTTTAAAAAAGAGAGTAGTTCTAATGTTTTATTAGGAGAGGTTTTTGGAGATAGTATTCCTACAATTTCATTTACGCCAATTGAGCTTACTTGTTTAAGAAAATCTGAGCTAGACTTCTTTGTCGCCACTAGTGAATTTGCATATGTTAAATATTTTTTTTCTTTTTCTAAATCAATATTACAAACTGTTTTATAAAAAGAATTAACATAATCTAAGTATGTTATTAATTCTGTACTCTCAGCCGCTTTTAATTTTTCTTCTTTGTCTATTAAATAAGCTGGTAATATTAATGAAACTATACCCTGAGTGTGATCTTGATTCCCATAAGCTTTTCTATAAGCATTAATTTTTTCTGCTAAGCTTTCAACGGTTTCTTCTAAACAGTAAACAAGTATATTGGCTTTCATAGCTCCAGCCATTTTATACATTAGTTCATTATTATTTTTTATAGAAACCCACAATGGTAATTCTTTTTGAATTGGTTTAGGAAATGTTTTTAGCTCTACATCTATTTCCGCTCCATTCTTCCGAACAACACTCCCCCCTTGCCACAGCGTACGAACAGCTTTAATCTTTTCTTCTATTCTTTTTGCTGCTTCATCAATAGTACATGAATCGATAGATAAACCAACTCTTCCTTTTGAAGTATTATCAATTACTGACCACTCTTCTGTAATTCTTAAAGGGTCTTGATTCCCTGCAATAGAACTTTCTCCTCTTAAACCTATTTTAGAAGTAATCATAGATAATGCTGCGTTTATAACAGAAGGATTGCTATTAGAAGAGTTCATCGCATGTGCTTCAATATCTACTGTCCAAAAAAAATCTAATTCATTACTATCTGCTTTCTGTACAGTTTTAATTACATTATCATACCCATTAACATCAGTGTAATTCTTTAATAATGGATAAAAAGTTCCTATTCTAGAGCTCATCATTTTTTCTTGTTTTTATATTGTGGTTAGGAGTTAATTACAATGTGTGTAATGTTCTTACTTCATTATTTTTTGTATGAACAATGGAAGCTTCTTGTACCAGAGCTCTCGCCAATGACATTGTTGAATCTATAACTTTAATTCCTGAGGTATTTTCAGAAAACACCAGAGATAATTCAGTACAACCAAGAATAATTGCCTCAACATTATTTTTATAAAAAAAATCTAATGTTTTGTTTTTTAATTGTTTTACTTCCTTTGTTCTGATATTAGGGCTGGCCTTTATTCCAAAATCTACGTCATATATCATTTTATGAATCACGTTATCTTGGAATTCAAAATTTGGCAGAATAACTTCGTAACCTCTTTCTTTTAAAGCACTTTCATAAATCTTTGACTTATAAGTTCCGTTGGTAGAAATTACACCTACTCTTTTAACTTCAGGGTATGTTTTACCTAAAATATCACAAGTAATTTGCGGCATGTGTAATAGCTTTAATGTACTTCTTCTTTTATTTAAGTCTTTTTTAATTTCATCGAATATTACACTCGAATGAGCTGTATTACATGCTATACCTATAATTGTAGCCCCTGCGCTTTCTAGTTTTCTAACAACTTTAGATATCTGAAATGCTGGATTTACTCTTATTTTCCCTTCTAGAAAAGCTGTTCTATCAACTATGTGTTTTGGGAATGACATCAATACCATAGAAAGGTGTTCTTGATCTTTCGTTACTGGAGTCAAACTATTAATGTAGTTACATAACATTATACCAGATTCTGGTCCCATTCCTCCAACAATCCCAATTACTTGTTCCCCAATCATTATTTAGTTAACCAACGTGAATACAAAAAATCAAGATTAGGGTCTGGATATGTAGTCGTATATTTATCTGCTATATACTTGGCAATTTCATACTCCCTATCTTTTAAATAATATACTAAGTCAATAATATCATTGGAAGTAAATACCTTTTCTTTTTCATTAAAAATTTTAGTTAACTTTTTCTTAGTTTCTTTCGCTCCTTTTGTTCTGTACAAACTAAAAATCTCATTTGCTTTATTAGGACTTTGATTTGTATACACTATTCCTTTATAATACTCAGAAATTTGGCTCTTAATCGTCAATTCATTAATTGCTACTCCTAACATTTCCGCTCTATCTGAATTTGCAAAAAAGACAAAACCGCAATCTTTAGTTAGTGAATAACATGCCAATCCTTTGAACCCATTGTTATTTCCCCCTTGAAGTAATAATGTATCGTTACTCGTATATAAAATTTCGAATCCTGGCCCATAAAACAACTCCCGATCATTTCTCATTCTAGTGGTTGGACTTAACATGCGCTCTTTTGTTAGGTTTTTTTTCACAAATAGCTGACTCATTAACATTGCATAATCATGAGCATTTGAATGAATTCTTCCTGCTAAATCTGGTTTTTTATTTCTTCCTTTATTTATAACCTCTCCAAATACATTATGTGGCTTTGCGTAATTTATATTTCCGTCTCCAACTGCAGTTGTATAAGTTCTTTTAAGTCCTAATGGCTTATACACGTAGTTTTTCATAAGATCTTCTATTGATTCTTCTTCAACAAGTTCTTTAATTACATTAGCTAGAAATGTATACCCTTCTCCTGAATACACAAATTTTTCTCCTGGGTTAGCTACAATTTCTAATACCTCTGGATCGTTTTTTCCTTGGTGGTTTTCTATTCCTGAATTATGACTTAAAACCATTCTTGCCGTTATCTTTTTATAACGTTCATCGTGTTCTAAAGGTTTGTATTTATAATATTCATATAAGGGCTTATCTAAAGCTAACAATCCTAAATCAACCATTCTATAGGCTGCATAAACTGTGAAACTCTTAGATAATGAACACGCTTCAAAAATTGTTTCTTTATTTATTTTTTCTCCTCTTTCTTCAAGAGATTTTTCTCCAAACGCATTGTAATAAACTTCTTGCCCTTTATTTATAACTGCTAAAGAAAGTCCTGCTATACCAACCTCTTTCATTAAACGCTTTATTTCACCCTCTAAAGTGTTGATGTTTACTTTTTCATTATCAACAATAAAATAAGGTTTTGCTTTTTGAGCTTGAGTACATACAATAGTCAAAAATGTAACCAATATTGTTAATACAATTCTTTTGTTAAAATTTCTCATCTGAATTTCGTTTTTAATTTATCTTAAGTATTTTATTAAACCTATTAGTTACTTTATATTAGTTTAAAAATATCCCTACCTTGTTTTTCATAGCTCTTCTAACATAGTTTTGTGATATGGCAATATCAAATGCAGCCATCCCCATAGGATTAAACATTACTGCTTGGTTTTCTTCTAATGTTAAAAAGATGTTTTCACTTACTAGGTCTAGAATAGATTTTGTATCTTCTTTTTGTAAGCCTTTTTCTAGGTGAAAATTTTCAATATCTGTATTCTCTCTACAAATTTCCTCCCAGTTATCTACAATAATTGCTTTTGCAAACCACTCATAAGTTTCCGCTTTATAATCTCTTAATGAAATATTTAAATGCAAAGAACCAGGTTTAGGTTGCTTGTTAATGTATGTTACTTTAGACACTGTACAAGTCATAAAAATATCTGCATCTAAATATGCTTCTTCCCATGAGTCTACAACCACTATTTTAGCTTTAAGTTCTTCATTATTTATGAGTTCAGTATTGACACCTTTCAAATCAAAAATTCTAATTTCTTCACACTTATCTTTTAAAAGACTGTAACACATATCTAAATGATATTGTCCAATAGGTCCAAAACCTATAATTCCCACTTTTACACTCTTCGGATTCTTCGCTTCTAAATAATGTTTTGTTATCATTCCACTTACAGAAGCTGTTCTTATTGCTGAGACAGAACCGCTGTTTAAAATTCCTGAAGGCACCCCTGTATCAGCATCGTTTAAAATTACCACACTATGAGCTCTAGGTAATCCATTCTTTATATTTTGGGGAAAACTTGAAATCCATTTTATTCCTGCTTTATTAATTTCTCCTCCTACAAATGCAGGCATGGCTATTATTCTATTTGTTTTTTCTTTATACCGTAAATAAGGCTTAATAGGTTGTGCATAATCATCATTAATCATACATTCAACAGATTTTTTAATTGTTTCAATATTTTCTTCCCAATTGAATCCTAATTCTTTTATGTGACCTTCATTTAAATAAACCATTGTTCTTTCTTTTGTTTTATATAAAATTACATTGTTCCTTTTTTTAACTTTTCAAACCATTCATCACTATAAATTGTACTGTTATAGCGATCTCCTCTGTCTGCCATAATACACATTACATTTACAGGAGAAGTGATGTTTTTATTACTGAAATATTTTTTTATCCCGGCATATACGGAGCCAGATGATCCTCCAGAATAAATATTATAATTCTCTAAAAGTTTTCTACTGCTTGTTACTGTTTCAACTTCATTAACCCAAACTACTTCATCTATCATTGCTCTTTTTAAGATTTCTGGCTTCATACTTGACCCAATACCTGGTATATATCTTTTTTGTGGAGGACTATCAAACACTACTGATCCATAAATATCAACTGCAATCACTTTGGCTTTTGGAAAGTGCTTTTTTATCCTAGTTGAAACTCCCGTTATTGTTCCTCCCGAGCTAACCCCCATAAAAAGATAATCAATACCATCAGGAGCTTCTTCACACATTTCTTTTCCCAAAGAATAATAGTACGCTTCAGCATTGAGTGGATTTCCATATTGATTCACCCAATACATATTTTCTTTCTCTTTTAAAATTTGTTTGATCTTTTTTATTCTATTTAATAAGTATCCTCCATGTGCATCAGGAGTATCTATCTTTATAATCTCTGCTCCGTTTAACTCTATTAACATCTCGTTAATGGGGAGAGTGTTTTTATCGATTACACAAATAAATTTTAAATTGTGAAATTTCGCATAAGCAGATAAGGCTACACCAAAATTACCTGAAGAAGACTCTATAAGTGTCGTTTCTCTATTAATAATCCCAGTACTTAAAATCTTATCAATAACATATGATGCCGCTCGATCTTTTACACTTCCAGTAGGATTGTAAAATTCTAATTTCATACAAATGTTGATGAGATTATTTGCTTCTAATTCAATGGACATCATAGGAGTTTGACCTACTTTCTCCAAGATATTTGTTAGCACCATATAGTGACTTTTTTAGGTTAATGTAGTGGACAGGTATTCGGGCATTCTTATTAAAGAATGTTCTTAATTGTACTTTTCTGCTCTTGTAGCAGTTGTTATCTTTTTTACACTATTTTTTATCTAAAGATTTTTAAAGACTAATCTTTAAAACATTGTTGTTCGGCTACAGTAAATAGCTCCTTTTATAAATCTCTTTAAATAATTTAATATGCAGTTTTGCTTGCTAAAGCCTGGAGGTATTATGTAAAAGTAACTTCTCAGTTATTTTTATCTAATACATTTATTAATTTGTACTTATATGTATTAACCTGTAGTAGAAATACTGTAATAAAGCTATTAACTTACAAGTTCTTTAATAGGAATTTTTTTAAGTTACCTCCCATTATCATTTCAATTTCTTTTTCTGTAAAATTTTGTTGTAACATTTCATCTACCAAATACGAATAACCTGTAACGTCTATCGGAGTTGTTACTGAACCATCAAAATCAGATCCTAATGAAAGGCACTCTACTCCTATAAGCTCTTTTACATACTTCATTGTTTTTACTATGCCCTTTATTTCGGTATCCCCTATTGCTTCAGAAAAAAAAGCTATCCCTATTAAAGCTTCTTTTTTTGCTAAAGATTTTAATTGTTCATCAGATAAGTTTCTGTATGATTCCTTAACTCCATCCACTCCTGTATGAGAACTTACAATCGGGCCTTTATACAGTTTTAAAATATCACGTATCATTTTATCAGAAGTATGTGCGATGTCTAAAATCATGTTTCTCTTCTCCATTTCTTTTAAAACCTGTTTTCCAAATTCGGTTATTCCTCCTTTTTCAATTCCATGTGCCGAACCGCCTAATTTATTGTCAAAAAAATGAGACACTCCAAACATTCTCACCCCCGAATTATATAGTTTAGATACGTTTTCTATCTTTCCTTCGAGGCAATGTCCTCCTTCGATACCTATTAAGCCTCCGATGGTCTTTTTATCTTTTTTTCTCTTGTTTAATAAATTGACCAAATCTTTTTTTTCTCTAAGAATAATGAAGTTTTTATCATATGCATCAGCATAGCTTTTTAGCTTATTGCATTGATACACTGCCCTATTAAACAAACTAAACCAATTAGTAACAGGTTTCCCTTGTAAAATAGATAACAATGTTATGTTATCAAAAGTATTACCGTCGGTACTCTCAAAATTATGGCCTTTTGGTGATTTTGTTACAATTGTAAATGCCTGAAAAGCAACATTGTTCTCACTCATTCTATGAAAATCTACATGACCTCTTTTACTTTTTTTTGATAAATCTCTATCCCATAATAGAGCATCGCTATGTAAATCTCCTACAAAATCTAGTTTTCCATACAATTCTTTAGCTTCATTTGACAACTCAGCTACATTCCAAGTTGTCTTATTTTGTGATGTATCTAAGAATGATGGGGCTATTAATACTGTTACAAAATAGGCTAACAATAATACAACTGAGGCTATCATTATTTTCTTTTTCATGTTTCCTTATTTTTCTATTCAAATAAGACCTTTAAATCTTCATTATCTAAATAAGCTGCTTCAAAATCTGAAGATGTAAAGTGAATGTCTTCCTCATTTTTAAGGTAATTAAGTACTTCAAGTATATTTGCTTTGAAACTGTTAACTATCTTTTCCGTTACATACTGTGTTTCTTCATTGTGGATATAATGTGCCTGTATTTTTAAAGTATTATTAAGTACTATAAGGTTAAACTCTAACAATGCACTTGTTTCATTTTCTGGATCAGATTCTACACCTAAATATTCATTTACTATTGAGAAGACATCATTTGAAGTCTCATTTGAAAACTCTCCTAAATAATTAAATAAAATATTATTCTTTGTTTTTTCTTTACTCAGTTGGTTATTTAAGTATTTTAAAATTCCATAATGCATCCCCCCATCTGGTAAGCTTTTTATAAGGTCTTTCGTATCTTTTATAGATTCTTTTATTGAAGGGTTCCTTTCAAAACACAGGGGAAACAATGAGGTAAACCATCCTATTGTTCTCGAGGTATTTACAGCTTCTAAGTCTCTTCCATGTCCTTCCAACTCTATTGTTACCTTATTCGTTTTATATTCTTCTGTCAAGGTTTTTGTCAATGCTACAATTAATAGTATCTCAGCATTCGTATTGAAAACAGTGTTTGCTTCTTTCAGCAAAAATGATGTATCCTCTTTTGATAATTCGGCCGTTATTATTTTTTGCTCCCTTACTTTATTTTGAATTATTTCAGTTGGATATATAGTAAAGTCATTCTGTTTTATTTCTTTCCAAAAATGAATTTCTTGCTCAGATAATTGTCTTGATAACTCTTTTATCTCATTCTGATAAGTTATTAATGATGCCGATTTTTTTGGTAGTCTTAAATCAGCTCCTTCTTTAACAGCTTTATATGTTTGGTAAATGTCGTTTAACAAAATTCTCCAAGAGACTCCATCTACAATTAAATGATGAGCGGTTATAAATAAATAATCTACTGCTTCAATTGTTATTATTGCTACTTTTAGTAGGGTACTGTTTATTTTCATCGACCTTTTAACAGATACCAGTACTTTAGGTATTTCTTCTTTTATCAGGTCTGCAAACTTTCCTTTTAGTTCGAAATTCTCTAATTCGAAAGGTAAATTTTCATTTCGCTCTCTATAGTAAAGAGTTTGTGCTTTTTCATTGTAGCTTAAACGAAGTGTATCATGATAATTAAATAATTCTATAAATGTTTTTGATATAAGTTCTTCTTCTATCTTATCTTCCCATCTTAATAAGACTGATTGAGTATAAAAGTTAGGATTTTGCAATTTTCTATCAAAAAACCAATGTTGAATAGGGTTCTTTTCTACTAACTTTCCTGTTAACTCTTCTTCAGTATCAGCCTCTTTTATAATCTCAACATAATTCATCAACTGTTGTATATTAGGATAGGTAAGTATGTCTTTAGCATTAACTTTTATATTCTTTTCATACAACCTAGAGGCTATTTGTATTGCTTTAATAGAATCTCCTCCTTCTTCATAAAAATTATTTGTTATTCCTATTCTAGAATTCCCTAATATTTCTTTCCATGCTTCCACTAATAGTTCCGCTACCTTTGAAGTTGGTGCTATCGATTCTTTATTGGAAGCTTGAATTGGATTGGGCAATTGATTATATGCTACCTTACCATTTATAGTAAGAGGAATTTCGTCTATTACTATAATTTGTTTCGGAACCATATAATCTGGAAGCTGTTTTCTAAGTTCTAATTTGATCTCCTCTTGAACTTTTTCTACCTCTTCTTGATTACTTAATGTAAGATAAACCCATAACGGTTTTTCTTTTTTATAAACAGCTACTACATTTTTAACGTTCTTATTTGTGTATACTACCTTTTCTATTTCTCCGAGCTCTACTCGATGACCATTAATTTTAACCTGATCATCTAATCGCCCTAAATATTCAAGATTACCATCTAACTTTCTTTTTACCAAATCACCTGAACGATACATTAATTGCTCTGGTATGAATGGATTGGGAATAAATTTTTCCTTTGTTAGTTCTTCTCTATTTAAATAGCCTTCTGATACCCCATCTCCAGATATATATAACTCGCCTGCTATCCCTAAAGGAACAGGTTTTTGGTACGTATCTAATACATAAACTTGAGTATTCGCAATTGCTCTTCCTATTGGAACATTATTGCTTTTATCTACCAAAGGGTTATATTCGTGTACTACACAACCAATTGTAGTTTCAGTAGGACCGTATTCGTTAAATAGTCGAATCTTACCTTCAAAAAAGTCCATAATATCACTAGCTAACAGAGAATCTAAAGCCTCTCCACCTACAATTAATGTTTTTAATTTGCTTTGGGTTCTTTCTTTCTTCAATAAAAAAGAATCTTTAATCATCTTTAAATGTGAAGGGGTCGCTTTTAATACTGTTACTTGGTTGTCTTCTAAAACACTTTCTATCAAAAACTTTTCATCTGTTTCTTGATAAATTTTTAACGTGCTTCCTGAAATAAGTGGTAAAAATATTGATGTTAACGTAAGGTCAAAAGCAATAGAGGTATATAGAGGAAATGTTGAATTTTCATTAATGTTATAGGCCTTTGTTGCCCATTCTAAATAATTCATTAACGAACTATGTGCTACCTTTACTCCTTTAGGTTTTCCTGTAGATCCAGAGGTGTAAATCATATAAGCTAAGTGATTAGCTCCTTCAATAGCATTCATTCCAACATCGTTAACTCGTTCTAACAAAACCACCTCTCTCTCTTCTATGCGTATAGGCTTCCAGCCTTCTGTAATGTATGAGTTTTTACTTATAGTTTCTGTAACCAATGCTATTTCTGCTCCACAATCTTCAACTATAAACTGAATTCTATCCTCAGGATAATTTGCTTCAATAGGAATGAAGCATCCTTCTGCTTTTAATACTGCTAAAACAGACACTACAAAGTCTATGTGTTTTTCGAAAATAATGGCTACAGGAACGTTTCTTTTTACTCCTTTCTCTTGAAGTTTCTTCGCTAATAAGCTTGATTTTCTCTCTAAATCAGCGTACGATAACTCAGTGTTTTTATTCACTGAAACTGCTACTGAATTTAGATGTTTTTTTGCCTTAAAACTTATAAGCTCATGTACTTTTAACGATGTATATTCTTCTGCTTTTTTATTCCTAAAAAAATAATTTTCCATCGTCTCTTCAGAAACTAATGTCAAATCAGCAATTGATCTATTTGGGTTGGTTACTACCTGATGTATCAACTGTTTATAATGTTCTGCAAAAGCGATGATACTTTCTCTTTTAAACAATGCTTTTGCAAACTCAATATAATATTCCATTTTCTCAGGCATCTCAATAATTTCTAAAGTCAAATCAAACTTTGCAATACCTGAGTCAAAGAAATAAGACGTTGTTTTTAAACCATCCGTTTCCAGTATTGGAATGTCCATATTTTGATATACAAACATTGTATTAAAAAAAGGACTACCACTAGGGTCATTCTTAATGTTTAAATCTTTTATAAGCTCACTAAAAGGATAGCTTTGGTTTGTTAAATCATTAAGAACATTCTTTTTTATTTGTTGAAGGTACTCTGTAAATGGTATTTCTCCTACTGGAAAATTACGAAGTACTAAATTATTTACGAACATTCCTAGTAGTCCTTGTAATTGATAATGTCCGCGTCCTGAAACAGGTACTCCTACAACAACCTCTTCTGACCTAATATATTTTGACAGCGTAATTGTATAAGCTGCCAACAGCACTACATATAAAGACACATTCTGCTTATGAGCTACAGCTTTGAGTTCATCTGTCAACTCTTGGTTTATACTAAAAGAATATTTTTCTCCTTCATAGTTAAAAATACTTGGTCTTTTAAAATCTGTGGGAAGCTCTGATTTAGATAAGTCTCCACCTAATCTTTCTAACCAATATTTTTGCTGTGCACTCCCTTTTTTTGTTGCTAAGAAATTACTTCTCCATGCTGCATAATCTTTATACTGAATTTCTAGTGCATCAACAGATTTACCTTGATACACGGTATACACTTCTTTGAGTAATAAACTCATTGAAATACCATCTATAATTATATGTGGTGCATCTATGAATAGAACATGTTTGTTTTTAGACTCTTTTAACAATTCTATTCGAAATAAAGGCGCTTGATGCAAATCAAATGGAATTACCCTATTTTTCAATTCCGAATCAAGATTCTTACTTTCTATTTCTGTTACCTTTAAGGTTAGGTCTATCGAATCAACATATGTCTGATAAGGTTTTTGGTTTTTAAGTGTAAAATGTGTTCTTAGTACTTGATGTCTTGCAACAACCTCATTAAAAGCCATTGCTAACTTTCCAACATCTAAACGCCCATTAAAACAAATTGCCAAAGGCACATTGTAAGCTGTTGCTTCTGGATTTAACTGCCAAAAATAATAGAGCCTTTCTTGCATTGAGGTAAGTGAGTACCCCACTTCTTTTCCTTGTATTGGAATTGCCTGATAAGTAGTTTTACTCTTATTATTTTCTAATAGTTCTGCTATGTCTTTAACCGTTTGCTTCTCATACAATTGATCATAACCTAATTCTATATCAAATTCTTTTTGAATAATATTTAAAACCTGAGCTCCTTTTAGTGAGTTTCCTCCTACCTCAAAAAATTTATCAGAAATTCCAAAATTCCTATGGCCTAGCACTGTTTGCCATGCCTTAATTATTTTACTTTCTACAGGAGTTTTTGGTACATCATGATTTTCATTTTCACTTAAGGTTTTATAATGCTCATTAATAATTCTTAAAACATCATCAAACTCTGAATTGCTATAACGCTCAATCAATTTATAACGCTGTACTTTTCCACTAGTAGTTTTAGGAATTTCTTTTACTGGTATGATATCATCAGGTTCAAAGCCAAACACAAAATTAATTTTCTTCTTTACAGCTATAAGAGTATCGATAAATTTTTCAGGGGACTTTTTGAAATAAACAAAAACAATGGTTTTATTTTCTCCTTTAGAGTTTACATGGCCTGCTACAACTACTTTTCCTAGTTCTATATCTAAAATACCATCTAAAATTTTCTCTAAGTCATGGGCATAATAATTTTGTCCATTAATAAAAATTACATCTTTTAGTCTTCCACTAACAAAAAGATCTTCTTCATAAAAGAACCCCATATCACCTGTGCTCAACCAACCATCTTTACCTATGGTTTTATGAGTGGCTATTTCATTTCCATAATATTCAGCAGTAACGTTGTTTCCTTCTATTTGAATTTCACCAATTATTCCTTCTTCCACCGGAACTTTATTTGAATCTACAATCCTAACACGGCATCCTTTTATAGGTTTTCCTACATTAACTAATGATAGAGATTTATCTTTATTTATAACATGAACACGGTCTCCCATTCCTAGATATTTCCTATCAACTTCAATAGACTTCACATTTTCTATTGGGTTTGAAAATGTAACAGCTAAACTAGCTTCTGCTAATCCATATACTGGAAAAATAACATTACTTCGAAGTCCGTAATTAGAAAATACATTATAAAACTCATTACATAAATCAGCAGAAATAGGTTCGGCTCCATTAACAATTATACGCAAACTTGATAAATCAAGATTTTTAATACTGTCTTTTTTAAATCGTCTTATGAGATAACTATAACCAAAATTAGGAGAAGCAGAGAATGTTATTCTGTGTTCTGAAATTTTTTCCAACCATAAGAGGGGACGTCTAATAAACAGACTTGTTGACATTATATAATGATTCCACCCAGCTAAAAAAGGGGTTAAATGAAACCCTATAAGTCCCATATCGTGCGTTAAAGGCATCCATGAGAAAAACAAATCGCCATCTGAAGGAGCATTAATCCCATCTAGTATCCCTCTGATGTTTGTTATTAAATTCTTATGAGTTAAAGTAACCCCTTTAGGGTTTCCTGTAGAACCTGATGAAAACTGTATATACGCTATATCATCTTCTTTTACATCTGCAGCAATGGCTTCTTTTTCAACCGAGAAGAGTTCTTCAATAAATAACGTATTTTCTTTTATTCTTAAAAACAGCTCTTCTGTTTTAGATACAACTGCTTCCTTTGCTATTCGAGATAAATACTGTGGTGAAACTATCAAGTGTGGTTTCTTTAATAACCCCCACACTTTAAAAAGTTTATGAAAATGATCTGCTGTTCTTCCTTGTGCTAGTGGCACAGGAATTATTCCTCCTAATAAACAAGCCCAAAATACTATGATAAAAGTTTCGTTATCTTCTATTTGAAACACTAACTCTTCTTTCGGCTGAATCCCCTTACTTTGTAAAAAAGCTAAAACCTTGTTTGCTTTTTCTCGCAATTCTTTTCCTTTAAAAAAAGTTTCCTTATCACTTCCTTCAATAAAAGTAAGTAAAAGGTTATCGTTTTTTTGGTTATTTAAAACATCTATAAGAGTATTCATTCTTGAGTAAATTGAGAGTTTAAAAAGGAGTTTATTTTACATGCTCATACTTAAGAGAGAGCTTATAGCTTCATTTTCAAGACTTCCATGTTTACTAAGTTTTTCTTTTGGATGAATAAACTCTAAAAACCTTTGGTAATCATTGAAACTCTTTTCTCCTAAAGTTACCGTTTCAAAAAGTTTGTAAAACTGATTTGTTGATTTTTGATTAATCTCAGCATTTTTAAGTCTAAATTTTAGACTCAACTGAATACGGATTCCTCCATCGTGAAACCCTCTATGTAATTCAGACTGTTTAAATACTACAATATCTCCTGGTGTAGGGTTTTCATACTTATCTATATTGAGATTCTTTTTAGCTAATGGCAGCACGAGCCCCGAAGCTACTTTTACTATTATTAAATCTGTATCTTCAGGAATTGAATTCCCAAAAAAATGGTAAATCTCTTCAGAGTTTTCTCTAGAATAAATTACAGGAATCTCTGTAGGATCTCCAAACTGAGTATATAATTCAGGGTTTTTACCTTCAGAAACAATCTCTAAGCCTGTCGATTCAGAATCGTTGTAAATAGGTATCCAAACATTATAACAATCACCATCTACTAACGAGCAGGTTCCGTCTGTATGCCACCCCATATTACTAGATTTCATTCTTGAATCCATTGTTGTACTACTCGCAAAAAAGATAAATGAATTTAAAAACTCTACCTCTTTCCCCAATTCTTCCTTAAAAAAAAGCTGTAACTTTTCATATATAGAATCTATATTTTTAAGTTCAATCATGTTTTTAGATTGAGAACTTTCTATGTTTTCTAAAACACTTTTCTTAATAAGGTCTAACTCTTCTTGAACAAAAAAATGTTCGCGATGATAGGTCGCATTAGTTGTCATAATAGTAGTTTTTTTTTGATAGTAAATTCTAAGTAGTAGTACTTAAATATGTTAGCTTAACAAAGCTTTTTCTTTTGTATCTCTTCTAATAAATGAGAAGGTATCACTGCAGTTATATTTTGACGTAATGAGTCAATTCTTACAATAAGTTTATTGTGATTGTCAGCTTTTATAATTTCACAATCTAATCCATTCAACGAGCCATAAGAAATCCTCCTAATCTCTCCTACCTGAGGAAGTTTTGAGTCTGTTTCTATCTCAGAAATATTTTCATCCCCTATAAGTAGTTTTATTTGAGTAATTTCTTTCTCGTTAACACGAGCATAGTCTTTCCCAAAACGAATATATGCACAAGCTCCATTTACAGACAGAGCTTGATGAAACTCTAGTGATGAGTTAATATTTACAAAAACATACGATGGAAATAACGGTTTTAGAATTGTTTTTTTTCTATCGCTCCACTGTCTAATCGTTTTTACTTGTGGTAAAAAAGATTCTAAAGAAATTTCTTTTAATGATTCATGTACCTTTTTCTCCCAACAAGATTTAACGTACAATACATACCAACCACAATCAAATTTCATAACAATACTTATTTACTTAAACACAGCTTCGCTATTCCCTATCACAGAGGGCTTATTTATTTTTTAAAAACGTGGTAAATATAGTTCTCAAAAAAAAAAAGAAAACTACACAAAAGGGTAGTTTTCTTTTTTCGCCCTAATTTACAGTAGTTTTCCGTCTGTAATTAAGTGCTTATTTTCCTCATAAAACTCTATAAGTCCATTATAGGGTAAACTTATTGGTATGGTCTCTGACCCTAAGTAATTAACTGATTTTCCTACTACGACTGGTTTAATTCCTAATAAAAAAAGCACTCTTAATAATTTACTATCACATTCTGCAAAAGCAATATTGTTTTTATTTTTACATACCGGAGCTATAGCGCAAAGCATTAGTTTTTTAAATAGGTTAATATCTTTAACCCCTTTTTTTATTGCAAATCGTCCTATATGCCATATTTCATGTAATTCTTTGTCTTCAACAACCATTAAAGGATTGATTCCAAAAATACTTTGAATTGGGAGTTTATCTACATAATTCCATTTCAAAACACGTATCGCTCCTGTTATTTCTCCAGCATGATCTTTACAAACAAAAATCTTAGAATTTTTAATATATCTTATCTCTTCTTTATAAACAGACAAAATATCTTTTTTTTTTATTAGTTCTCCTTTCCCTTCTGAATGATGTTTGAAATTTTCCTCAACTACAAATTTTGATAAATTAAATATTTCTTTTGTTGACAGTCTTTCTAAATAGTTTTTCATGAGTATTGTTTTTTTATACACTCAAAACTAACTAGTTAAAACCATCAACTTACTACACAAAATAGTAGTTCGTATTAATAAGAAAGCAACTTGTCTTTAGAAATAATGTTATATTAATAAAAAATATTGCTTATTACTAAATTATTTGCTTAATTTGGCACCAAAGCCCCCCTACTAATCTATGAATAACGTGAATGACTTTTTTTCATCGCGAAACACTGTATATCATGTTTCTGATGAGGAGAAAAAACAAACAGAGAACTATGTAGAGGCAATTAAAGCCTTTGCAAGGACGACTTACAAAAGTATTTATGTAATTGACTACCAAAAGAAAGGATTTGAATTCGTTTCTGAAAATCCTCTTTTTCTTTGTGGCCATTCAGCCAAGGAAGTTGAAGAAATGGGATACCTTTTTTATTTTAATTATGTAATCCCCGAAGACTTACAATTACTTTTAAAAATAAATACCATCGGTTTTGATTTCTATGAGGGAATACCTATTGAAGAAAGAAAACTTCACTCTATTTCTTATGATTTTCACCTGAAAAATAAGGAAGGAAAAGTTCTTTTAATAAATCAAAAACTTACTCCTTTATTTCTTACTAATGAAGGAAAGATATGGAAGGCTATTTGCATTATTTCTATTTCTAATGAGCAAAACTCTGGAAACATAAAAATATCTAAAAAAGGGGAGAACAAGATTTTTAAATATGATTTACAGGGCGACTTTTGGAAAATAGAAAAGAAAATAGAGTTGTCAAATAGAGAAAAAGAAATTTTAAGATATTCCGTTAGAGGTTTTACAATAAACGAAATGGCTGAAACAATGTACGTTTCTCCCGATACAGTTAAATTTCACAGAAGAAAACTATTTGAAAAGTTAGAAGTAGCAAACATTTCAGAAGCAATTGTGTTTGCAACTAACAATAAACTAATTTAACTTCCAAACAAAGAAGAAAAATAAAACTCAGGAAAACTCTTTACCTCTCTTTTTGTAGCGATATTAAAAAGTAGATGTACACACATTCCTGCTACGTTCCATGATCCTACCGATAATTGAGGTGGAGATAACTTTTCTTTTTCATGGATATAGTCATGTATGATGTTTTCTAACCACTCTTGGGGTTCTCCCCAAAATCTCATATAACTAGAAACATATTCAACGACACTTAATTCACTAAACTTTTCTCCTTTTTTAGCTAAAGACCTTAAAGAAATACTATCTGGTGTAATTACTGTAACTAAACTTCCCCAACCTAAATTATAAGGATGTAAAACTGGAATATTCTTTTGTTGACAGATTTCATCAAAAAGCAATGGAACGTCTGATGAAAAATCTAATGCATTAATAGCCACCTTATGTCCTTCTATTAATTCCTGAACGTTTTCTTCTGTTAAAAAGCAATTATGAATTTTAATATTTGCATTGCTATTTATAGATTCTAACCTCTCTTTTAACGCCTTAACTTTATGAATCGACACATCTTTTTCCCGGTAATTTTGTCTATTTAAATTAGAACTTTCTACCTGATCTCCATCAATTATCGTTATGTTTTCAAAACCAAAACGCAACGCACACTCAGCTATTATACTTCCAATACCCGCTCCTCCTAATAATACTGGAAAATTTTTAACAATTTCCTGTTCATTTTGATTAACATATAGCCTATTTCTGTCATACCTGTGTTTCATAACAGTTAATTTTGATACAAAAATAGGTTATCAAGAAAAGAAATCCCTAAACAAAAGGGTAGTTTTTGCTTTCATTGGAAGAAAACAAAAAATAACCCTTTAAAAACCAAACACATAAATCACAGCTCTTTATGTTAATTAACACAACATTAACAAATAAATGATTCCACTCAAACACTAGCAACAACCTTCTTTTTTACAGTGAAAACCTTAAATACAAATTTCAAGAGGTGAAATACACATTTGGATTTATAAAACTTCGTTTACTTTTTGTGATACACTTCACTTAATTAATATTCCTCCTTTTACTACTCCTAAAAAAATTAACTTCTTTAACCTATTAGTGTAAACGTATTAGGACTTCATACATTTTTTTAATACTTGTTCTGCCCTTAGTACATTAAATTTAGGGTAAAATTTTTCAGTTATTTTTTCTTTTTTACCTAACGCTATCGCTTTTTTAACATTATTACAAAAAGGTTCTGTAGATTGACCAAAAAAACGTGCTGCTCCCATATCTGATTCTGCTTTGCTTAAAATAACTCTCGGATTGTTCGGTGCTATTTGCAGTGCTTTTTCATACAAACTTGTATTTTTCATCGACATGGTCATTCCATATTTTTGACCATCAAATGCCATATATGAAACATGTAACAATGCTTGTGTTATTAATATTTCTGGATTTTCAGGTGAAATCGATTTTGCGGTATCCAAAAATTCCTGTGCCTTATTTAATTTGGCTATCAACCTTGCTTCTTCTTTTATTTGAAAGCTTTCTACTATAAGAATCATTCCCGCATAATAAGATGGTAACCAGTTTTCTCTTTCTGCTGTTGAAATACGCTCAAATAATTGAGCTGCTTCCGTTGTTTTGTTGTCTTTCCATAACTCAAATGCCTTTGTCATTCCTTTTTCATATTGAGTTTGTGCTGAAATACTTATTGCAAATACTAATAGTACTAATGTGATTACTTTTTTCATGTTTAATTGATTTTTAGTTTATACTTCAAATATCTTTTGATTCTTGCTATGTATATAAAAAAGAACACTGAGCTGTTCTTTTTTATGGCTGAATTGTTATTCTTTATAAGTTGTTTAGCTGGTTCTCTTTTTTATTATCACTAATCGTCCAAAAAAAACCAACAAAAAAGAACCTATCTGCCGATGGTATTATAGCTTGTCGGTTAAAACTACCTTCAGAATTTGGTGCATCCTTATAATTATATCCAAACACATTTTGTGTTCCTAAAACATTATTTACCGAGAAATACAGTATTTTTTGTTGGCTAAGTAAGTATGCCCAATTCAAGCTTACAGAGTTATAATTCTTTGTTTTTTGATTTAAAAACCCGCCTTTATTAGGGTTGGTATAACTTCTACCTGAAGCAAAATTATAACTCACCCCAACTTGACTTTTCCAATCTTCTATCCAATGCTTTGCTACAACAGATACATTATGCTTTGATGCAAAATTTGGTGTAGCTTTTGTTGAGTAATTTTTATAATCTCTTTCTGTATCTAAAAACGAATAGGACACCCAATAATCTGTATTTTTCACATTTTTATTATCCCTCCAAAAAACATCTATTCCTTTAGCATACCCTTCACCTAAGTTTGAGTAGTTTGAATAGGGTAATGCTCTATTAGTATCATATTTTACTAAATCTTGATACTTTTTATAATACCCTTCTATTCTTAAAATCTGTTTGTTTTTTACATACTGATAATTCGCTATAAAATGAGACGTATTCTCTGCTTTAAATTGCGTATTGAATTTTAGGTATTCATTTTTAGGGTTCTGATAAAAGCGTCCGTAAGCAAATGAAAACTGTGCATTTTCTCCTGATTTGTATGCTATAGAAGCTCTTGGTGAAATGGTGAATTCGTCTAACAATTCCGAGTTTTCCATACGCACTCCTACTTTTGTTGCTAACTTTTTACTAAAAAAGAGATCTATTTCAACAAAACTTCCAAAGATATTATTATCAAATCCGTAAGTCGTATTTCCGTTTGTTTCACTGTTATAATCTTCAGAAAAATCAGTTATAAAATATTCTGCTCCAAAACTTAATTTAAATCGATTTGAAAATCTCTTTTTTAATGTTGCTTTAACATGAGCTGAGTTTTCATTATCTACAACTTTATCATCCAGTATATTCATTTTTGAATTATCGTTGGTAAACGAGGCTCCACCTGAGACTGTCCAGTTATTCGCTAACTGTTGCTTATAGGATCCGTTGAAATACAAGTTTCTATTTTTCAAACCAAAACGAACCCCGTCTTCATAGTTAATATCATTTTGAATCAGATCAAAATCAGTATAACTATAAGCTCCATATAATTTCAACAAAGACTCGTTTTGAAACCTAAATCGGTATACCGCTTCTCCATTTAATGATTGTACTGGTTTGTTCCAAGCATTTCTGTCGGGAAACAACTTTTGATAAGGTGCTAAATTGATATACGAAGCGTTCACACTTAGTGAATTCTTTCCAAATACTTGTGTGTTTCCTACTCCTAAACCAACTGTCATTAGTGAGATATCTGTCTTCTCTTGTATTGTTTCGTCATTCGTATTTAGTAATAAAACACTAGACAATGCTTGACCGTATTCCGCAGAATATCCTCCTGTTGAAAACGTGATTCCTTTAAATAAAAACGGAGAAAATCGACCACGAGTAGGAATGTTGGGGGCAGAAGGACTATACGGAGTAAACACGCGAATTCCATCAATAAAAATTTGTGTTTCATCCGCTTCCCCTCCACGAACAAATAAACGCCCATCTTCACTTACCGAAGAGGTTCCTGGTAAGGTTTGCAAGGCTCCTACAAAATCTCCCAAAGCACTTGCGGTTGTTACTACATCTAAAGGTTTTAACGCTGTTACTTTTGCGTTATCTCCTGCTTCAAAAGTTCCTGCATTTATGGTAACGGCATCCAATGTATTTACATCTTCACGAAGTGTCACTTTCAAATTTTTAAACATTGATACATCGGCTGTTTTTGTATAGGTTTCAAAAGAAATAAAAGACACCGTTAATGTTTGTTGTCCTTTTTCTGAAGTGATAAAAGAGAAGTTTCCTTTTGCATCAGATGAAGTTCCATCATACGTTCCTTCTAAATACACATTGGCTCCTTCAATAGGAGTCCCTTTCGCATCGATTATCTTTCCTGAAATGGTAGTTTGTGCAATTAATAACGCATGCATTAAAAAGCATACAATAAGTAATAAATGTTTCATTTTGTTCGTTTTTGACGCTACAAAACTGCTCTCTTTTCACCCCTTAGCACAAAAAGAACTACTCAACTGTATAATTTTACGGATGAATTGTTTTGCATATCAAAACTAAGATTACTTAACTCCCTTTATTTTACCATTCTTGCTTTTGATTGTTCAAATCTTGCTAAATTTTAATACCTAAGACCTACAATACTTTTGATAATGTTGTACTTTTACATAGTATAAATTAACAATAATGGCACACGATTTAAGTGACTATAGAAAATCTTACGAAAAAAGAGCATTACTAGAGCATAACTGTCCTGAAAACCCTATTGAATTGTTTAGAGATTGGTTTTTTGCTGCAGATGAATCTGAAATGGTAGAGGAAGCAAATGCTATGACAATTGCGTCTATCGGACTAGATGGTTATCCGAAAAGCAGGGTTGTTTTATTAAAAAAATACACTTGGGAAGGTTTTATTTTTTATACCAATTACCATTCAGAGAAAGGAAAAGCTATTGTAAATAACAATCATGTGTGTTTGTCTTTTTTTTGGGCTGGTTTAGAACAACAAATTATTATTAAAGGAAAGGCTGAAAAGCTTGCTGAGAATTTGTCTGACGGGTATTTCGAATCGAGACCTGACGGGAGTAAATTAGGAGCTTGGGCTTCGAATCAAAGTGAGGTAGTTACCTCTCGTAATGAGCTAGATGACAAGCTTGCTTCTTTTGAAAAAAAGTTTGAAAATCAAGAAATTCCTAGACCTAAACATTGGGGTGGTTTTTTAGTAAAACCAGTTTCTATTGAGTTTTGGCAAGGACGTCCTAACCGTATGCACGACCGTATTAGATACACTTTACAAAAAGATTTTTCTTGGAAACTTGAACGTTTAGCTCCTTAGTTTTATATTTACATAGCTTTTTACAATTAAATGAAAACACTTTATATCGTTCGTCACGCAAAATCATCATGGAATTATGAGAGCGTTAAAGATATTGACAGACCTTTAAAAGAACGTGGTATTAATGATGCCCATCTTTTATCTAAGTACCTAGCGGAAGAAATAAAAAGACCTGACGTATTTCTTTCCAGTAGTGCCAATAGAGCACTACATACAGCTGTTATTTTTTGTGAAAATTTTGGATATCCTTTATCCAACCTCAAAATAAAACGCCAGTTGTATAGCTTTAGTGATGGTTATTTGGTAAAAACTGTAAAAGCTCTTGATGATAGCTTTAGTAGTGCTATTGTATTTAGCCACGACCACGGTATTAATAGTTTTGTAAATAAGTTTGGAAACAAACCTATTGCCCATGTAACTACTTGTGGGGTTATTGGAATAGAGTTTGATACAAAACACTGGAAAGATATTAAAAAGGGAAATACAATTTTAGTGGAATTTCCTAAGAATCACAGATAAATCAATACATTTTGAAGATAAAGAAATACGGCGCTATTGATATTGGATCTAATGCAGTAAGGTTATTAGTAGCTAATGTTATTGAAGAAAAAAACAAAGAACCTTTATTTAAAAAATCATCTTTAGTTCGTGTACCCATTCGATTAGGGGCTGACGCTTTTGTTTCCGGAAAAATATCAGAAGCAAATACTCAAAGAATGCTTGATGCTATGCAAGCCTTTAAATTAATCATGAAAATTCATGGTGTTGAAAGGTACAAGGCCTGTGCTACTTCAGCAATGAGAGAAGCTGAAAATGGCGAGGAAGTTGCCGCTACTATTTTAAAGAATACCGATGTTAAAATTGATATTATTGATGGAAAAAAAGAAGCTGCCATAATTTCTTCAACTGATTTAAATCAATTAATAGAATCAGACGCTACCTACTTGTATGTAGATGTTGGTGGGGGTAGTACGGAATTCACCTTATTTTCTAGAGGGAAAATTATCAACTCTAAATCGTTTAAAATTGGTACTGTACGAGTACTCAATAATACCAAACCCGAAAACAAAGTTCTTTTTAAAAAAGTTCAAAAATGGATTGAAGAAAATACTAGCGACTATAAGCGAATTTCTTTAATTGGTTCTGGAGGAAATATTAATAAGTTATTTAAAATGTCTGGTAGAGACGCTGGAAAACCTATTTCTTACATTTACCTCAATGCTCAGTATCAATTCTTAAAAAAGATGAGTTATCAAGAGCGTATTTCAGAATTAAGTTTAAATCCAGATAGAGCCGATGTAATTATTCCTGCTACAAAAATATACTTGTCTGCTATGAAGTGGAGTGGAGCAAGAAAAATTTATGTCCCCAAAATTGGACTTTCAGACGGAATCATCAAAAGCTTATATTTCAACAAACTTTAACCATTATTTGTGACTCTTTTAAAATTATGGTGTCTTATAAATGGTAATTGGAGTCATCTCTTATTTACTGTGAATACTCTAACAAGTAATCAAAAAATTAAACCGAGCTTATAGCTCGGTTTTTTATTTTTTGTTTTTATTTTCTTCGTATCTGAATTTTCTCTGTTTTCAATTCTTTCTGTATCCAGCTTCTCAATTCTTTTTCATTTTTAACGATAATAGAATCCTTCAACCTTTCATTCCATTTAACAGAAACTACAGTAGTCGTATCAACTTTTATAAAATCACTCGATGATAATACCTTCGCTAAGCTCATTTCTTTAATTTCATTAAATCGAATTTTAGCTTCTGTACTAATTTTACTGAAAGGTATTGAGTTTTTATCTCTATACAACGCTTCTTGTTCTATAGTTTGATTTAAGTTAGAGATGGTTCTTTTCAAGTCATCAATCTCCATATGTAAACCTTTTATAATATTGTCTTTTTCATCTAACTCTTTTACAGCCCTATCATAAGCATCTACTACTCTGTCAACACTCTTAGCTTTATTTTCATTAATAACTAGAGAATATGAATCTATTTTAGGAAACGTTTTTAATTCATTCCTCAAAAAAGATTCCGTTGCGTCGCTTACATCACCATTAAAGAACAGTTGTATTGTTTTTTCTTTAACCTCTAATTTTTCACGCTGCAACCATAAGTTAGGATTATCATATACTTTTGCTTTTAAAAACCTTTTATAGCTTGCATCTATTACACTTTCATTATACACTCCAACAAAGGTAAATACTGCCGGAACCATTACTAAAAAGGCAATAAAAGAGGCTACTTGTGCAATTCTTTTACGTTTGGCTGAATTTACATAGCGAATCATAGTAAAGCCTAATAACTTCAATACTAAAAAGGTTGCCAAAGCAATAAAAATAGTATTGATGGTAAATAAATACATCGCCCCTAAAAAGTAGTCGAAATTACCTATTGCCAAACCATACCCTGCTGTACATAAAGGTGGCATTAAAGCTGTAGCAATTGCCACTCCAAAGATTACTGAAGCAATCGTTCCTTTTTTGGTTCTGGCAATAATTAATGCCAATCCACCAAAAAAAGCGATCAATACATCGCGAATATCGGGTCTTACCCTTCCTAATAATTCTGAGGTTTCTTCGCGAAGTGGAAATATAAAAAAGAATAAAAATGCAGTTAATAAACTTAACACAATCATCGTTGCTAGGTTTGTTAACGATTTTCGTAATGTATCAATATCGTTAATAGCAATCGACATACCCACTCCTAAAATAGGTCCCATTAGTGGAGATATTAACATGGCTCCAATTACAACTGCTGTTGAATTTGCATTTAACCCGATAGACGCCACAAAAATAGAACAGATTAAAATCCAAGCTGTTGCTCCTTTAAAAGAAATATCGCTTTTTATTGCTTCTATTGTTGCCTCTTGGTCTGTATCATCTCTAAAATCGAGTAATTCTAAAATAAACTTTTTTATCTTTTCCCATAAACCTTTTGCATCCTGCTGTATCTCCTGCTTTGACTGCTCTGCAGCTTCTTCTTGTTTATTTTCTTCCATAATTTTTGATTTCTGTTAACTTCGGAAAGATACAAAATTCCCTTGTTAGAAAAGATATAAAAAACGCTTGAAGATTCTAAACCTCCAAGCGTTTTACATCCTCTTAAAAGAGTTTATTCTTATTTGATCTCTAATTTGCTTTTTAATTTTGGCGTAACTGCATCTTTATGTAATAAAACAGATATGGTTTTCAACCTAAAATAAGGAACCGACATGTATACATACCCTTGGTTTCCTTGATTTTTACCCCAAGAATTCTTTACTTTAAAATAGGTGTTTCCTTTTTGGTCTTTCACCAAACCTACAATGTGCATTAAGTGATCATCTGTCGTATTAAAATTTTCAAACTCACTTTGACGCAAACCTGGTGTAATTGTTCTTTCTTCTACTATTTCAGTCAATGCTTTTTTGTTTTCTGTACTACTAGCAGGAATTATAGCTACTCCGTTTTTTGATGAAAACGTTTCTTCCGAAACGTCACAATCTAACTCTACGGTGTATCCTTTGTTAATTGCTTCTTCTGTTACTGCTACTAATTCATCTAAAGAAACATTGTAAAATGCTCCATTTGAAAAATTGTCTGGAATGTTTAAAATAAATTGATCGTATTTTTTCACATGTTCAAATGAACTAATTGTTACGTAATTTGAAGGAATAATCTTAACGTATTCTGCAAAAGACTTAGGGGTATATTTTTTCCCTTCAAAAGTAAACTCTTCTGTATTCTTCCCTAAATATACATCTAAAACACTTTCAACTGATTGTTTCCATTTCGGACTTAACTCTCCTGCTGGGTTTTTGATATAGGCATCTAACATCGATTTTAATACTGCAATCATTTCTGCATGATTGTGTTTATTTTGTCCCAAATCTAAACCTGTAAAAACCTGCTCAGGAACCACGCCGTATTTTTCTACCGAATTAATAACATCATGTGCCAAACCTCCTTCACTAAATTGTGCTTTTCCTTGACGGTATAAATAATTAGTAGCTTTATCAGAATACGTATTACGAACCGTATACATTTCAGATAAATCGATTTTTTTACCTGTTAACCTGATAATTTCTGATTCTAAAAAAGAGGTGGTAGAAAAACTCCAACACGTTCCTGTTCTTCCTTGACTTTTTACTTCTGTATCTTCAATATCTTTTACTGTTGAAAACTGATATTTTTGTGCTGAAATTGCTGTTATACTTAAAAAAGTGAATGCTGCTCCTAATAGAATTTTTTTCATATGTAAAAATCTTATGCTAATTTAAGCAAGCAATTTACTCTTTTTAAAAGAGTATCAAACTTCAAAACTGTTAAAAATCAACGATAACTCCTATACGAGGTAAAGCTCGTCCTGTTGTACTTGCTATTTCTTCTAACAAATACCTAGAAGCATCATTAGGATCGGTTATTCTTCCGTTTTCGTCTTCAATAGGTAGTAAAAATGGTTGTTGTTTAGCGCTACTAGCATATATATTTTGAATATCAAAATACAAATTAATAGCGGCTTTTTTTAAGAACCATGTTTTATCGATACGTATATCTAACTGTGTATATGTATCCAATCGTTTCGAATTGAGTTTGGAGTAATCTAAAATTCCTCCGTTTTGCACATCGTAGTTGTCTTTTAAAGAAGAGGCCTCTAAATCGTAAGGTGTATAAGGCTTTCCTCCAACTAATCGAAATTTCGTACCTATCTCCCAATTTTTATTTAGTTTTTTTCCTGCTGTAATTGTTAGCAAGTGCTTATTATCCCAAGTGGAAGGAATATAGGCTCCTTGTGCATCTTTAAATTCACTTCTTACAAAAGTATACGATGCAATTCCGTACAATCCACTATACGATTTTTTCTGTGCCAATAACTCAAATCCATACGCTCGACCTTCAGATGTTGAACTCACTGCTTCGTTTCCTATAATACCAAAATCAGCACCTAGGTTTGCTAAGCTTATTTGATTTCTTAGCGAAAAAGGATAGTTTTTATATCCTTTGTAAAACCCTTCAAAAGTTATTTTTGAACCTGTATCAGGCTTATAACTCAATCCGCTTACAAAATGATCTGATTGTATATACTTCAATCCTTTTTTATTCTCAAACTCCCCTACATTATTTTTATATCCTAACACCGTATAAGATGGTAATTGATAATACCGACCAACTGAAGAACTCACCGTCCATTTTTCAGACAAATCATAGCTCAACGATAACCTCGGTGAAAATTGATTGAACGGATTTTTCATTTCTGAATTGTAGTCAATTCCGTCCATTCTAACTCCAAAAGAAACTCCTAACTTTTCATCTAAATATCTTTTTGACACTTGTCCGAAAACTCCATATTTAACAAAATTAATTGCTGAATTAAAATCGTAGATAATTACTCCATCTGAATTAGCATTTTTCTGATAATTATTATTCGTATATCTTGCAGTTTCCAGATTAAAACCTAGATTAAAATCAATCTTATTGCCACTTTTAAAACTGTGTTCATATCGTAACTTATTCTCTATTTCTTTTGATGAATAATCTAACAATAAGTTTGCTGGTATTTCTTCATTTAAAAAATATTTTATCGCCTTGTTTTTCCACTCATTTCGACTAAGCACAACTAAATGTGTTGAGTTTGGTGCAAAATACTTATAACTGGCTCCTACTGTATAATTCCATTGACTGTTTACGGGAACAGCATTTAAAATAACTTTATTTCTCTTTATCGTTTCTAAATCTGTTTCACCATCGTTTACCTCTTTATTTATTTCAAAATCATCAATAGCTCCCAAAGCAACTATTGATAATTCACTATTTTTTGATAATTGCGATTTAACATTTACTTGAAAATCACTATAGGTTGGTAAAAAAGGTAGTTTTATCAACTTAAATAAAAACTGTAAATACGATTGACGTGCAGAAAACATAAAAGTTGTATTCTTTCCTAATGGACCATCTAAGGTTATTCCTGCATCTGAAGTGCCAATAGTTGCTCTTGTGTTTAGTGAATTTGGGTTTCCTCTTTTTTGAGTAAACTCTATAACAGAACTTAACGAGTTGCCTCTATTGGCAGGAAATGCACTTGAATAAAAATCAACTTTACGAATTAAATCCGCATTCATAATTCCCACAGGACCTCCTGTAGCTCCCTGTGTTTGAAAGTGATTAATTACTGGTACTTCAATTCCATCTAAATAAAATTTATTTTCAGAGGTTGCTCCACCTCTAATAATGATATCATTTCTAAATCCAGGATTAGAGGCTACTCCTGGAAAAGACTGAATTACTTTTAGTACATCTCTATTCCCTCCAGGGTTCTTTTCTATTTCTGCTACCCCCAAACTTTGAAGCGATAAAGGACTCGTTACAGACTCTTTAAATAATGGCGCTTGTATTTGAACTTCTTTTAGCTGTGTTGCATCTTCAATCAACTCTAAGGTTATATATGGCGAATTATCTTTAGTAACTAAATACTCATCAGAAATTAACGTTTTATAGCCTACAAACGAAGCCTGTATTTTATTATACCCCAAAGGAACATTATTCAAAACAAACTCTCCTTTTTCATTTGAAACTGCTCCTATTTCTGTTCCATAGACTAAAACATTTACGAAAGGAAGTACTTCTCTTGTTTTAGAATCAATAAGCTTTCCTGATATTCCCCCACTATTTTGAGATACCCCAACAAAAGATTGCAGTAATACTAAGAGTATCAACACTTTTCTCATATCATATTATTTTAAGACCAAACAAAAATACATATTTTGTTTAACAAAAAACATAAAATATTAAACAATATAATTAGACAAACAAAAAAACCCAATCGATATGATTGAGTTTTTGTGGGGAGAGCAGGATTCGAACCTGCGAAGTCGTAAGACAACGGAGTTACAGTCCGTCCCATTTGGCCGCTCTGGAATCTCCCCAAAGCTTTTAAAAAAAGCTTCTCAGTAAATTAGAGAAGCTTTACTAGTGACCGGGCTGGGGCTCGAACCCAGGACCCTCTCCTTAAAAGGGAGATGCTCTACCAACTGAGCTACCCGGTCATTATTTGCTTTTGCTTTTCTGCGTTTGCGGGTGCAAATATAGAAGCTTTTATTGTTTCCACAAACTTTTTTTTGAGTTTATTTTAAAAAAAAATCCGTGTTTTTTGTTACTCATTAATTAACAGAAAGTTACCTAAACATCATTTAAGTATGCTTTTCTAACTTTTTTGAATAAGTTAGATGAATACACGAAATCTACCACTGCATCGTTATCTGTTTTGAAGATTTCTTTGTGTGATCCTTCCCATGCTTTTACCCCATTTTTTAGAAAAACAATTTTATCTCCTATTTCCATCACCGAATTCATGTCGTGTGTATTAATCACAGTCGTTATTTGATACTCATCGGTAATTTCTTGAATTAAGTTATCTATAACAATTGATGTTTGCGGATCTAATCCTGAATTTGGTTCATCACAAAATAAATATTTAGGGTTCATTACAATCGCACGTGCAATTGCTACGCGTTTTTGCATCCCTCCTGATAGTTCTGCTGGAAACTTTTTATTAGAGTTCTCTAAATTTACACGGTTCAACACAAAGTTTACTCTATCTAACATTTCACTTTCAGGTTGTTTGGTAAACATCTTTAAAGGAAACATTACATTTTCTTCTACTGTTTGCGAATCGAACAAAGCACTTCCTTGGAATACCATTCCTAATTCTTGACGAAATTGGCGTTTGTCTTCTATGGTCATATCAACATTTACCCGTCCATCATAAACAATAGTTCCTTGCTCTGGTATATGCAAACCGATTAATGACTTTAAAAATACTGTTTTCCCTGAACCACTCTGACCAATAATTAAACTTGTTTCTCCTGGTTTAAATGAAGTTGTTATTCCTTTTAAAATCTCAACACCATTAAATCCTTTATGTAAATTGTTTACTTCTATCATTAGGTTAATAACATTTGAGTTAAGAAATAATTTGCGATAACTATGAGTACTGTAGTCCACACTACAGATTGTGTACTTGCTTTACCTACTTCTAATGAACCTCCTTTTACATAATATCCATGGTAGGAAGGCACTGTAGCAATTAAAAAAGCAAACACCACTGTTTTAATCAATGCATAGGTTATAAGAAACGGGTCAAAATCTAATTGAACTCCTGCAATATAATCTGCTCCAGAAAACAGCCCCGATAAAACTCCTGCTACCCATCCTCCAAAAATTCCTAAAAACATCCCTAAGATTATTAAAAAAGGATAAAAGAAAACAGTGGCTATAATTTTAGGCAACACCAAATAATTTAGTGAGTTAATCCCCATTACTTCTAGGGCATCTATTTGCTCTGTAACACGCATAGTTCCAATACTAGAAGTAATATACGAGCCTACTTTACCTGCTAAAATGATTGAACAAAACGTAGGTGCAAATTCTAAAATTACAGATCGTTTTGCCGCAAAACCAATCAACGATTTCGGTATAAACGGACTTTCCAAGTTCAATGCAGTTTGTAAGGCGATTACCCCTCCAATAAAAAACGATATAAAAGCTATAATTCCTATCGACTTATGCCCTAACTCATCTATCTCTCTAAACAAAGCTTCCCGAAATACTCTTGCTCTTTGTGGTCTTGAAAAAACCTGTTTTAGCATTGAAAAGTATTTACCTATATGCTCAATGTAATTCATTAAATGAAATATATTTTCTTTTTTGCTAAAATATTAAAAAACCATTAACTCATCGCCTTATTTACAAGTTTTAGCTTGCTTTTTGTGTACCTTTGAGTTTTAATTTTCAAAAAACAAAATGAGAAAAATAGCTTTTTTAGCAGCTATAATATGTTTAACGAGCTGCTCTGTTAATAAAAAAACAAATACTCAGAAACCAAAACTTGTCGTTGGTGTTGTTATCGACCAAATGCGTTACGATTACCTTACTCGTTTTGCTAATAGGTATGGAAACGATGGCTTTAAACGTCTACTTAGAGAAGGGTACTCTTTAGAAAATGCACACTATAATTATATACCTACCTACACCGCTGTAGGGCATACTTCTATATACACTGGAACCACACCAACTAACCACGGTATTATTAGCAATCATTGGTACGATAAATATTTAAAGAAAACTATTTACTGTGTTGATGATGACAACTACAATACTGTTGGTAATGACGGTGAAGGAGGAAAAAAATCTCCTTATAGAATGTTAACGACTACCGTTACCGACCAGTTAAAACTGGCTCAAAACATGAATGGTAAAACTATGGGTATTGCCATAAAAGATCGTTCTGCTATTTTACCTGCAGGACATACTGCTAATGCTGCTTATTGGTTTGACGGTGGTGATAAAGGACAATGGATTTCTTCTTCTTTTTACTTGAATGAATTGCCTACTTGGGTACAAGAGTTTAATGCTTCTGGAAAAGCTGACGAATATTTAAGTAAACCATGGGAAACTTTATATGATATTAGTACGTATACTCAAAGTATTGATGATGATAATAACTTTGAAGTAACTTTCAAAGGGGAGGAAAAGCCAGTTTTTCCTCACGACATCCCTACTCTAAGAAAAAGCAATAATAATTACAGTATAATAAAAGGGATTCCTGCTGGTAATTCTATAACTACTGACTTTGTCAAAGCGGCTATTATTGGCGAAAGCTTAGGAAAATCTGAGTATACTGACTTTTTAGCAGTTAGCTATTCTTCAACTGATTATGTTGGACATCAGTTTGGAGTTGCTTCCAAAGAAATTGAAGATACTTATTTACGCTTAGATCAAGATTTAGCAGAGTTATTTAAGTTTTTAGACACCCAGGTTGGAAAAAATAACTACACCTTATTTTTAACCGCTGATCATGCTGCTGTTCAAGTTCCATCTTACTTAGAATCTTTAAAAATCCCAGCTGGTTATGTTAAGCCAGTGGCTTTCAAAAACTTTTTAAATGAGATTACCTTAAAGCATTTTAAATCTGACGAAATCATTGAAAACGTTTCTAACTTCCAAGTTTTCTTGAATAAAGATAAGATTAGTGAATTAAACCTTAACTATGAAAACGTAGCACAAACCATAGCGGATGAAGCTGTCAACCATGCTAAAATTTATAAATCGGTAACTGCAAGAACGATGCAAACGACTACCTTTACCAACGGAATTTTACATGTATTACAAAATGGTTACAATCAAAAATTTTCAGGTGATGTGATTTTAATCCCCAATCCGTCAACTATTGCTAGTAGTTCAAGAAAAGGAACTACTCATGGTTCTGGATACTCATATGACACTCATATTCCGATGATTTTCTACGGAAACGGAATTAAACAAGGAGCTTCTAAAAAGAAATACGAAATTGTAGATATTGCTCCAACCATTTCTAATTTATTACAAATAGAATTCCCTAACGGTTGTTCTGGAAAAATTATAGCAGAAGTTCTTGAATAAAAACCTTAAAGAGCTGAAAAGAAATAAAAAAGCCATTTTGATAAAATCAAAATGGCTTTTATTTAATTAATTCATTTTCAAATTATCAAATTACACCTTGTTTAATTCGGATTGTTTAATATGATTAGTGCAGCAATTACTCCTGGAACCCACCCACAAAGTGTTAGTAAAAACACTATTAAAATAGACCCACAACCTTTACCTATCACCGCTAATGGAGGAAAGAAAATTGCTAATAAAACTCTTAATAAACTCATAGTACTTTTTTGTTAATATACTTAAAAGACGAGTTTATTTGAATTTTGTTACAATTACTAATCCTTATTAGTTTTTATATTCTCCATAAAAAATTATCTTTGTCAAAAAAAAAGCCTTATGAAAAAAAAACTACTCTCTTTAAGTTATTTCTTTTTGCTTTTTATTTCCCTTAAAACTTTTGCTCAACTAGAAGCACACTTAAAAGAAGGTGAAGGATGGATAAAAGGAAACTATGTTGAAATAGGAATAAACAGCAAAGGGGTTTTTGGAGCCAACACGAGTAATAAGCCTGCTACATTTCATGACAATAGAGAAACATCTAATTTTTTATTTGGATTCATAGCAAACCCTCAAAAAGACGATTGGGTAGATTATGATGGTGATTTTTTTACCCCCGGTGCAGCTGAAGAAGGTTTTGTTATAGAAATTAATGGCATAAACTTTAGTAATAATAATGTAGATTTTGTTGAGGGAATAGATGGAGAGATTCTAAGCAGTGAAAAAATAGAATCTGATTGTTTTGATAATCTTGCACAAATTACATGGCAAGGAACTGTAGATGACTTACAAATTAAAAGGTTATTTAGCGTAACGGAAAACGGTCTTTTTATTCAAATGATTACCTCAATCACTAATACAAGTAATGTTGTTAAAAATGATGTTTATTTTATGAACAACGTTGACCCCGATAACAATGTTACTCTAACAACTGATTTTTCTACAAATTTAGAAATTGTTAGCCAACCTAGTCCTACTAATAACATTTCTATAGTAAAGGCTACTCAAAATCCTGTAGGAGACATCAATGATCAGGATGGATCAGCTGTTAGTTTTTATGCTAACGATCAAAGAGCTAAAGTAAGTTTTGGAGGATTTAGCAACAGAAGTGCTAGTCAGATATGGAATGGAATTGGAGTAATCAATACAGTAGGTGCAACTACTTTAGCCGATGAAGCAATGTCTATTTCATTTAATTTAGGAAACATATTACCCAAAGAAACTAAAACCTTTGTTTACTATTATATTTTAAAAGAAATAGATGAAACTTTTGTTCCTTTAATTGTCAATATTAGTACTTCAAATCCAACTGGCTGTGATGCCAAAGATGGTTCTATTTTATTATCTGGTTTAGACAAAGAAGAAGAGTACCTAATCAGTTATATGAAAAATGGTGTTCTTATTCCCGAGAAAAATTATACAACTGATAGTGCTGGAGACATCAAACTTCTTAACCTTGAGGAAGGAGAATACTCTAACTTTAAAATAAAGTATAAAGGCTGTGCTACAGAGCTAAACTCTATTTACAAGCTTGCTCCCCCGTCTCTTCCAAGTCCTACTTTTCATATAAGCCCTCTTACTAGTTGTGGAGGTAACGATGGTATAATTACCTTATCTCAACTATCAGCCTATGAAGAGTATACTATTAGCTATACTAAAAATGGACTTCCAGTTCCTGAGGTAAAATATACAACCGATAGTTTAGGAGACATAAATATATCTGGGTTGGAAGAAGGAACTTATGCCGATTTCAAAATAACCTATAAAAGTTGTGTTAAAGAATTTAATAAAGCACACTCTTTAACTCCTCCTCAACCTGCTGTTCCTACTCTTGATAGTAATGCTCCTACTAATTGTGAAGGTGACAATGGAGAGGTTATTATTTCAGAACTACCTCCTAATGAAGATATTACTATTAATTATCAAAAAGACGGAATTAATGTCATTGAAATTACACTAACTTCTAGTAATGATGGAAAAATTATAATCGACAATTTAGTAAATGCGACCTATTCTGACTTCAATTTTGTATATCCCTCAATAGCTTGCTCAAATTCCTCAGATAAAATTATCACCTTAAAAGGAACTACTCCTTTTCATGTAACAAGTATTCCTGATCAATATTTTTGTGATAACGATTTTGATTTTATTACCAATATTAAACTTGATCAATTTGACCATATTGCTTTAGGCTCATTAAATAGTGATGAGTACACTGTAACTTATCACACATCATTAGAAAATGCCACGAATAGCATAAAATTAAATAAAGAAAACTACACAACAACAGGAGTAGGAACCTACTCTCTATTTGTCAAAGTAACTTATAACGACTCTGGTTGTTATAACGTAGAAGAATTTCCAATAACAATTAATATTCCCGCTGATTTTAATATAGATGATACTTACTTATGTAAAAGAACCGATACAAATTATGCACTCCCTGAAATAGCAACAAACCTCAATAGTAGTGAATATACTTTTGAATGGTTATTAGACGGTGTTCCTTTAAGTTTAACAACACCTACGATAACTGCTAATCAAGCCGGTACATATAAAGTCAAAGTAACATCAATAGCTACAGGGTGTTCAAGTACTGATACAGCTAAAATAATTCCTTCAGGGGAACCAGACGCCCTAAAATTAGTTTTAAACTCTAAATTGTTTGCAGACAATCATATTGTAACCGTACACGCTAATGGTTTAGGTAAATATATATACCGTCTGAATGATGGTGCATATCAAGAGAGTCCCGTTTTTGAAAACGTTCCCCCAGGAAATAATACATTTTACGTTTTAGATGAAAATGGTTGTGGGGAAGTAAATATTAGTAAAACAATAATAGATTATCCTAGGTTTTTTACCCCCAATGACGATAACATTAATGATATTTGGCATATTATTGGGGTAAAAGAACTTAACAGTCCTACAGTTCAAATATTCGATAGATATGGTAAACCTCTTACTATTTTAACTAAAGAAAGCGACGGTTGGAATGGTATATATAATGGAAAAAGGCTTCCTACAAATGATTATTGGTTTGTATTATTTTTTATTGATGAAAATGGTGTAAGTCAACAAGTAAAATCTCATTTTTCTTTACTTTACTAAAAAATAATAGTAAAAAAACTACCTAGCTTTGTACAAAGCTAGGTAGTTTTTTACCTCTTTTAAAGTCTTTCTACATCAACTTCCCAAAGAAAATTGCATTCATGAGCAATTTATTGGTTCCTAGCCAAAAACCTCTAAAGTTTGTATTGTCTGTAAAAACAATTATTCTTCCATTCCCCAAGCGTCCGGCTTTAAACGGAACGGTGCTTTTTAACTCTTTTAAATTTTCTTTAGATATATAACCACTTAATAACGGATTACTTGTATACTGAATTGGGTTATTATAACTCTTTGCATCGGGTTGAATGAATTGCTTGGTATTTCTAAATAATGCGATTTTATCATTTTTGTAACCAAAATTAATTGGATGTGAGCGATCAACCCTTGCTTCAAAAATAGCTCCTCCAATTACTTGCGCTCCCGATTGTAACGAACGGTTTTCAAATGACACATTGTTTATAGAGTCAATTTTAGTTTTATTAAACTTTACATTAATAAATCCTTTGTTTGATAACCAGTTTATTGCATTTCTATATCCTACTAACACTCCTCCATTACGCACCCATACTTTTAGTTTTTCTACTAAATTCTTATCAATTGAGCGACTATTCGGAACAATAATCGTCGTATATTTATCAAGGTTTACTCTCGTAGCATAATCGGTATCTAACTTTGTTAGTTTCATATCGTAACGCTGATCCAACAAATGCCAAATTTCTCCTGCATCGTAACTTGTAATTCCGTTACCTACTAGCATCGCTACTTTTTGTTTTTTAACCGCTTCAAAATTTCTACTTCCTAAATCAATTCCTTCGTTCAACCCTGTAGCTACTCCATTAATTTCAAGATGATTTTCATTCGCTATTGTACTTAAAAAATCGAATAACTCTTTTCCGTTTAACTCTTGATTTTGAGCTGGAATAAAAATGGTTCCATAGTCGTATGAATTGCCATCGTTTGTAAACTTTTTCATCGCTACTTTCGCTCGTAATCCTTTTTCTAAAATCGTATTTAACGCTTTAGGAGTGTTGTACTCATTCCAAGAAAATAAATACCCCACACTACTTTTTTGTTGAATTGTTCCTTGTTTTACTGGTAATTGAGTCACCTCAGCTCCTGCTTTCGACAACGAAACATTATCCGCAAAATCAACTCCAAACGCATAATTGAATGTCCAAGCAGATACATCGTAAAACAAGCTATCTTTAAAGGTTGTTCGTACATCAAACATTGCTTTTACCAATCGATGATTTTTTTGGTTCATAGGTACTACATAGCTATACCCTTTTTTGAAGCGTTTACCATTCGATGTAAAATCTTCTTTTAACTCATGGAGTTTTATTTGATGGCGTTGTAAAACCTCAGCTAAATGATTTGTCTTTGCAGCATCTTTTTCATCGCCAAACACTATTGCTTTTTTCGTTTCTGAGCTTCTTGAATTTTTATAAAAATCTTGTTGATATTGTAAGATTTTAGTTCGCATATTTTTAGCAGCTTCCAAGGTTGACAATGCTGCTGTAAACTGATTTCGAATGGTAAATGGAAACGTTAAAACTCCGTTTTCACTTTCTTGCGCATGACCGCGTGAACTTCCTTGTTCAAACAAAATTCCGATTCCTCCATTAATATCTGGAAAAGTCGATCCTTTTCCATAGTAAAAATCATCAAAACTTTCTTCTGAGTAATAGGTTGAGCCAATTTTATCAAATGCTTTTGCATGATACGTAGCTATTTCTTTCGTTAACTCTTGATTCATTTTTGGAGTTAACGGATTTGTCCTACTCGGAATTCCTGGTTGGAAAAAGAAGGTAGAATTGGTTCCCATTTCATGATGATCGGTTAAAATATTCGGTAACCACTTGTGAAAAGTTTGAATTCTTGCTCTACTCTCAGGTAATTGAACTGGCAACCAATCGCGATTCATATCAAACCAATAATGATTGGTTCTTCCTCCTGGCCAAACTTCGTGATATTCTCTATCATTCGGATCAGGATTGATATTATTTGCCTTATTTATATTTGCCCAATAAGCAAAACGTTGTAAACCATCTGGGTTCATTGCTGGGTCAAAAAGTATTATCGAATTATTTAGTAATTCTTCTATTTTCTGCCCTTCTCCTGCTGCTAAATAATAAGCAGCTGCTAACGCTGCATTTGAACCACTTGCTTCATTTCCATGAATAGAAAAACCTTGATACACCACAATAGGGCTATTAGAAACATCTATAGAAGCATCGTTTGTTGCTTTGATATGCTTTTCTCGTATCGCTTCTAAATTTTGATGGTTTTTAGAGGACGTAATTGTTAGCAACACCAACGGTCTTCCTTCATAAGTTCTCCCTCTGTTTTCAAACCTCACTCTATCAGAAGCTTTGGCTAGTGCTTTCATATATTCTACCAACTTATCGTGTGTTACATGCCACTCACCTACTTCATGCCCTAAAACAGACTCTGGAGTGGGAATATTTTGGTTATAAGAAACATCTTTTGGCAAGTAATAATTCAAATCGATAGTTTGAGCGGTTACTGTTGCACTAACAAACAGTAGTGATAGTAATAATTTCTTCATTATTTTCTTAGTTTCATTTTGCGTTTGATTATAAAATTAGGCAATAAGCAAAATCCCGCATTACCCGCGGGATTTATCTTTTTTCATCTTTATTTATTTAATTACCAACTTCTTTTATCTTTGATGGAACAGCCAATTGCTCTTGTATCTGTTTTTGTTGGCTTTTCTCCTTTTAACAAAGCATCTACAGCATTTTCAACAAAACGTTCTTTTACATTTGCTTCATTACGCGAACTATCATCTATAGCACCAATATATTCTACAATTAATTTATTATTCTCTTTATTTAAAACATATACATGAGGTGTTTTAGTTGCTCCATACATAGGATACACTTTCTGACCTTCGTCAAACAAATAAGGAAATGTAAATCCTTTTTCTTTGGCACGTATTTTCATTGCTTCATAACTGTCCCCCTTTGATACTTCAGGATCGTTCGGATTGATAGCAATGACTGGGAATCCTTTCTTTTTATACTTGTTATCTAGAGCGATTAATCTATCTTCATTGGCTACAGAATACGGGCACATATTGCATGTAAATACAACAATAAATCCTTTTGCTTCTTTATAATCTGCTAAGGAAACCATTTTACCATTTATATTTTTTAATGCAAAGTCTGCTGCTACATCTCCTACTTTATAACCTCCGGAGTTATTACTAGTAAATGCAGAAATAGATGCAACCACTAATAACATCAGTATTATTTTAAATGTCTTCATAATTATTTAGTTTAAAAAGGTTTGTAATTCGTTTTGCAACTCTTCATAGCTAAACGTTTGTTCATAAAACTTTCTCTTTTGCCTGTTGTAAATTAAGGTTGCTGGTATTGAACCTGACCAGTTCTCTGCTATATCTGGTATCCAAAATTGCTCATTTGAATCTTCAAAATGAAGTATTTTAGCTTGTAGCTTTTTCTTTTTGATAAATGGTATTAAGTTCGTTTCTATTTGCTTAGAAAAATCTAGACTTACCAAAACAACCTCTACATTTTTACTTTTATATTTTTTATGAAGTTTTTCAAAAGCTGGCAACTCTTTTACACAAGGCATACACCAGGTAGCCCAAAAATTAACGACATACGTTGTATCATTATTCTTATGTAAAAATGGCTTTAATTCTTCGTAATTTAACGTAGTTATTTTACTGTTCTTAGTTGTGTTCTTAACCTGAGCTTTGGTGGTTGTTCCACTAAAAAAAGCGGTTACTATAAGTATGAGTAAGAATTTGCTTCTATGCATTTTAAAACGATTTCTCTCAAAATTAACTGTTTATCATATTAAAAAGATAGAATTAACTAAATATTAACAAGAAAAAAGCTCGGAAAATATATTTTTCGAGCTCTTTATTTTATGACTATATTTTGTTGTACTAACTAAAAATTTCATTTAATAATTTGGCTAAACGCAAACCTCCTTTTTGCAACTGTTCTCTCACTACAGGAAAGTATACATACGAATAACGATAACGTAAGTTTTCTCCTACTTCAGCAGATTTGTAGACCTCTTTAGTAATTTTGTGTGTATCATGTAACCAATCTACAACAGTTCCTTTTTGAATTACTTTGATTTGTTCTTTAGATAAGTCTCTAGCATTATTAGCTAATTCAACATAACTCATATCCCACTTATTAATTAAATCTTCATCCCAAACTCTGTGTAAATTAGAACCTTTTCCATGCCATTGAACCTGAATTTTATTACCTCCTAAATCTTCTTTTTGTCCAACATGCATGGGTTGATGTAAATCTCCCACTAAATGCACCAACATCTTTAAGTAAAAACGTTTGTCTTCAATTGAACTATTTTCATCTTTTAACACTTTTACACAGTGCTCTATACCAGTAATCATATCTCCTTTCGGATTTTTTTCGGTATCTTCATAACGAGCATCTAATGGCATGTTTACATAATGCCAAGTATAAAACTTCCCATATTTCTTTCTATCAGATTTTATTTCATCTGCATAAGTAGATACAAATGCTAAGCTTTCACCTTGTAGTAATTTTTCAATTTTCTTTCTAGCCTTCTTAGTCAAGTGTTTTTCTGCAATTTTTCCAGTAGCTCTGTGACCTGTTGGCCCCCATACATCTTTGTTGTTAGCTATTGATGAAATACTCACTAACAATGCAACTAATACTATTAAAAATTTTGTCTTCATGAATGGTTTAAATTATAATCGGAAGCTAAATTATAAAATATAATCATCAAAAATTTGGATTTAACAAATTTTAATTTATATCTTTATGATATCATTTTAATATCACTTTAACTAAAACAAACATGAAAGCAGAAAAAATTATCAAACCAGCAAATGGGTACCTAATGTTTTTTATTGTACTTATTCTTTTTATTGGCGGAATCGCTTTGGCAGTAAAAAGCGAAAACCCAATATTTATATTAATGTCTGTATTAGCATTTATTTTAGCATTAGGTTTCATTTTGGTAAACCCTAATTCTTCAAAAGTTCTATTATTCTTTGGAAAATATGTAGGTACGGTAAAACAAAATGGTTTATACTGGGCTAATCCATTATATAAAAAGAAAACCGTTTCGTTAAGGGCTAGTAATTTTGACAGTGAGCGTTTAAAGGTTAATGACAAACTAGGAAACCCAGTAATGATAAGCACCATTTTGGTTTGGAGAGTTACCGAAACCTACAAGGCTGCTTTTGATGTTGATAATTATGAGAATTTTGTTCGTGTACAAACAGATGCTGCTGTACGAAAACTAGCTAGTATGTATCCGTATGATAATTTCGCAGATGAGGGACACGAAGAAGATATTACACTACGTTCTAGTGTAAACGAAGTAAGTGAAGCTTTAGAAAAAGAGTTAGAAGAACGATTAGCTATTGCTGGTATTGAGGTTTTAGAAGCACGAATTGGTTATTTAGCCTATGCACAAGAAATTGCAAGTGCCATGTTAAAGCGTCAACAAGCTACAGCCATCGTTGCTGCTCGTCATAAAATTGTACAAGGTGCAGTTGACATGGTTGATATGGCTTTAGAAGAATTAAGCAAAAAAGAAATTGTTGATTTAGATGAAGAACGCAAAGCTGCCATGGTTAGCAATTTATTGGTTATTTTATGTGGAGATAAAGAAGCTTCTCCAGTAGTAAATGCAGGAACTTTAAATCATTAGACTATGAAAAAAAAGAATAAAGAACATAAAATTATTTTAGGAACTACTGTAGGTGTAGCTATAGGTTCAGCATTAGGAGTTGCTTTAAACAATATTGCTATTGGTATTTCAACAGGAATAGCGATTGGAGCAGCTATTGGATTGACTATGGACACCAATAAAAGCAAATAAAATGAAAGAATATAAAATTATACATAGAAAGTTCAGTTGGTCTAATGGAAGGCAAAAATTTGAAGATGAAATTAACAACTATGCTAAACAAGGTTGGCGAGTAGCTAGCAGCTACCAAGTTAGTGACGGTAATATTGAGCTTATATTAGAAAGAGATAAAAACCGATAAGATGAACGTTTTTAAAGAAGAACAACGATTTACTCAACTATGGCTGTTAGTGTTATTAGCATTATGCCTAATTGTACCTGTTACACTTATCGTTAAAGAATATACACAACAAAACTCAACAATGAATTCTACTGAGTTTATACTTGTTCTTCTTGGAATTACTGCTTCTTTTACTTGTATCTTTATCTTTAAACTAACCACACGAATTGATGAATACGGAATTCACTATCAATTTTTTCCTTTTCACTTGTCATTTAAAAAAATAGCTTGGTCCGATATTAATAAAGCATATATCAGAACCTACGACCCCATTGGTGAATATGGTGGATGGGGATTCAAAAGCGGTTTACTTTGGAATAGAAAAAAAGGAACTGCTATTAACATTTCAGGAACTATTGGCATACAACTGGAACTTAAAAACGGTAAAAAACTATTGATAGGTACCCAAAAAGAACAAGAAGCTAAACATGTATTAGAAAACTATCAACGCAAAATAAATTAACGTGACACAAGTAATCACCACCATTATAGTATATATCTTAATTTTTATGATCTCTTTACTGTAAATTAAAAGAATTTTGAAATTGTATTTTTGCAACCATTTTTTGCGTTTCAAAAAAACACTATTATAAAACACAACATGGCAAAAAAGAAAGCTTTTGCACTCCGCATTAATGAAGATATGTTAAAAGCCATTGAAAAATGGGCTTCTGATGAGTTTAGATCTACCAATGGACAGATTGAGTGGATGCTTATGCAAGCCCTTAAAGAAGCCAAAAGAGAGCCAAAAAAGAAAGAAGAAGAATAACAAATCTTAAGAACTTGTTAAAAAAAACGTCCAATTTTATTGGGCGTTTTCTATTTTGTACATTGTACAAACTTAAATTACAAGCAACTAACTCTTATGAAAAACCTTTTTTATCTGCTATTTATAACCTTCTCTTGTGCAGCTTTTTCTCAAGAATTCTCAATGGATTTAGTCAAAAACATGAAACTGAGAAACATTGGTCCTGGTGGAATGAGTGGACGTGTCACAGCCATTGACGTTGTTGAATCCAACCCTGATATTATGTTTGTTGGGACAGCTTCTGGAGGTATTTGGAAGTCTACCTCAGGAGGTATTAAATGGGAACCTATTTTTGATAAAGAAGTAACTGCTTCTATTGGTGCTTTAGCCATACAACAATCCAATCCTAGTGTAATTTGGGCAGGAACTGGTGAAGGAAATCCTCGTAATAGTTTAAATGGTGGCTATGGAATTTTTAAATCTCTTGATGGTGGTAGGTCATGGAAGTCCATGGGATTAGAAAAAACACGTCACATACACCGTGTGGTGATACACCCAAACAATCCGGATGTTGTATACGTAGGCGCTATCGGATCTCCTTGGGGAGAACATAAAGAACGTGGTGTATATAAAACTACCGACGGTGGTAAAACTTGGAAACAAATTTTATTCAATAATAATAAAACAGGTGCTGCTGATTTAATTATGGATCCATCCAATCCTAATAAACTAATAGCCGCTATGTGGGAACACAAACGTGACCCTTGGTTTTTTAAATCTGGAGGTGAAGGGAGTGGTTTATACATTACTCACGACGGTGGCGATAACTGGAAGAAAATTACCGAAAAAGAAGGCTTCCCTAAAGGTGAACTAGGTAGAATTGGCGTAGCAATCGCTCCTTCGAACCCAAATACTGTATATGCTCTTGTTGAAGCAAAGAAAAACGCTTTATATAAAAGTGAAGATGGTGGTTTTTCTTGGAAAAAGATTAATGATAAAAAAGGCATTGGAAATCGACCTTTTTACTATTCAGAAATTTATGTAGATCCTCAAAACGAACACAAATTATACACAGTTTTTACCTATGTAAATGTTTCTATTGACGGAGGAAAGCGTTTTAAACAACTTATGCCTGCTTATGGTGTTGATAATGGTATTCACCCAGATCATCACGCTTGGTGGATTCATCCTAAAAACGGAAAATTCATGATTGATGGAAATGATGGAGGAATGAATGTTACCAAAGATGGAGGTAAAACTTGGCGTTTTATTGGGAATTTACCTGTTGCACAATTTTATCATATTAATGTAGATAATGAGTTTCCTTACAATGTGTATGGCGGTATGCAAGACAATGGCTCTTGGCGCGGACCTGCTTATGTATGGAAAGACCAAGGAATACGAAATTCTTATTGGCAAGAGATTAGTTTTGGAGATGGTTTTGATGTTATTCCTGATAAAGACGATTCGCGTTATGGCTGGTCTATGAGTCAACAAGGTTATGTATCTCGTTACGATTACAAAACAGGTAATAACTATACCGTTCGTCCAACACATCCGGATGCCAACATGAAACTACGCTTCAATTGGAATGCTGCTATTAATATTGATCCTTTTGATAATTCTACACTATATTTTGGAAGCCAGTTTGTACACAAATCAACCGATAAAGGGTTAACGTGGAAGGTAATTTCTCCAGACTTAACCACCAACAATCCTAATAAACTCAAACAATCAGAAAGTGGTGGATTAACTATGGATGCTACTGGTGCAGAAAACCACTGTACTGTTTTAGTAATTGAACCCTCTCCTATTGAAAAAGATATGTTGTGGGCTGCTACTGATGATGGACAAGTACATATTACTAAAAATGGAGGGGCTACTTGGACAAATGTTGCCAAAAACTTGAAAGGTTTACCTGAAAATAGTTGGATTACGCAAATAAAAGCATCTAACAAAAATAAAGGAGAAGCTTTACTAGTTGCTAACGATTATCGTCGTTTTAACTATAAACCTTATGCTTACAGAACAAAAGATTACGGAACAACTTGGGAACGTATTGTTGATGAAAATGATGTAAAAAGCTTTACACAGTGTATTATTGAAGACCCAATTGAACCAAATTTACTTTTCTTAGGAACTGACGATGGTTTATATATTTCTTTAAACGCAGGAAAAAAATGGACTAAGTGGACTGAGGGCTTCCCTACTGTTCCTGTAAAAGATTTAGTAATACACCCAAGAGAACACGATTTAGTGATTGGTACTTTTGGTAGAGCAGCATGGGTATTAGATGATATTCGTCCCTTAAGAGCAATCGCTAAAAACAAAAATATTCTTACCAAAAATATTGAGTTATTCACACCACCAACAGCATATCAAGCAGCATATCAACAACCCACTGGTAGCCGATTTGGTGCTGATGCTATGTTTAGTGGAACGAATAGAGGTCGTGGTGCTTTGGTTCAGTTTTATGTGAATAAACCAAAACCAGTAAAAAAGTCTGATGAAAAAAATAAGAAACCACTAAAAAAAGAGGATGAGAATACTGTGAAATGGGACTCTATCAAATTTGAAGTTTTTGATGGTAACAGACTTATCAGAACTCTTAAAAGAAAAACTCCTGAAGAAAATGGTATTCATAAAGGTGTTTGGTTTATGAGTGAAAAAGGAGTTGCCAGACCTTCTAGAACTATCAGAAAACAAAAAAGAGAACCTAGAGGTGTTCGAGTAAAACCTGGTACTTACAGCATAAAAGCGACGTTTGGTAATCAAACATCCGAACAAAACATTACTGTAAAGTTTGACCCTAGACTTCATATTTCTCAAAATGCAATCGATCAAAAATATGCAACAGCCAAAGATTTAGAGGCTCAACAAAAAACCATCACTAATGCAGTAAAACAGTTAGTTGAGAGTAAAAATATTGCCAATAGTTTCAACCAAAAGCTATCTAAAAAAGACAAACAACTTTATAAAGAGTCAATTAAAAACTCCAAAGATATTGTTACGAAAATTGATACCCTTTTAGCCATCTATTTAGGAAAAGTAGATACAAGGCAAGGAATTACCCGAAACCCTGAAGCAAATATTGTTCAACGTTTAGGAACTGCTAGTGGATATGTGAATAGCAGATTTGGTGAACAAACTTCTACAGAAAAACAATTAATTATTCAATTTAAAGAAGCGCTAAAATCTGCACTAGAAAAAACCAATGCTTTCTTTGATAAAGATTGGAAAGAATATAAGATTGAAGTTGAAAAAATAGATTTATCCCCTTTTAAAGAAACCAAACAATTTAGCTTAGAATAAAAAAGCTTTGTTGAAAACGAAAATTAATAACCCAAACATACATTTATGAAAAAACATTTCTTACTACTTGCCATTGCCTTTTCGGTAATTGCTTGTAAAACGGATAAAAAAGAATCTGTTAAAACCAGTACAGCCCTCAAAAAATATTCTATCGAGCAAATGATGGATAACGAAAACGTTTTTGGTGGAAGTTTTTCTCCTGACAACTCTAAGCTACTTGTAACTAGCAATCGTTCTGGAATTTATAACATGTACACCGTTTCAACCTCAGGAGGAGAATTTGAACCTATTACTAAATCAGATAGTTCTTCTGTTTTTGCTACATCTTATTTTCCAAAGGATGAAAGAATGTTATTTAGAATGGACAATAATGGAGATGAAATTTATCATCTCTTTTTAAGAGAGCTCAATGGTAACATTAAAAATTTAACGCCTACCCAAGGCGCTAGAGCAAGCTTTTTTGGTTGGGCTAAAGATGAAAAGAGTTTCTTTTTTACTTCAAACAAAAGAGACAATCGTTTTATGGATCTCTATGAAATGGAGCTTGAAACGTTTACTCCAAAAATGATTTATGAAAATAAAGAAGGCTATAACGTTTCGGCTATATCAAATAATAAAAACATACTAGCCCTAAGCAAAACGGTTAATACCAACGATAGTGATTTGTTTTTGTTTGATAGAACCACCAAAGTAATCACCAAAATTAACCTAACATTGAGTGGTAATTCTGCTGCTGATTTTTCTACTGATGATACCGAGTTCTACTATACAACTGATGCTGAAGGTGAATTCGCTACCTTAATGAAATATACTATTAGTACCAACGAAACAGAAAAAGTACTAGCCAAAGATTGGGATATTTCAGGAAGCTACTTTACAAACAATGGCACCTACAGAGTGACATATATTAATGAAGATGCTAAAAACGTAATTGAAGTTTACGATGTTAAAGCTGGTAAAAACATAGAACTTCCTAATGTTGATGGAAAAAGCATCACTAGTGTTGGTTTTTCTAGAGACGAAAGTATGATGCGTTTTTATGCTGGTGGCTCTAATACTCCTTCAAACTTATATGTATACGACTTAAAAACTAAAAAGCAAACGCAACTAACCGATGTGTTAAATAAAGAAATCAACCCTGCTGATTTAGTAAAAGCGAAAGTAATTCGTTACCCATCTTTTGATGGAGTAACTATTCCTGCAATTTACTATGCACCTCATCAAGCTTCAGAAGATACTAAAGTTCCTGCTTTAGTTTGGGTTCATGGAGGTCCTGGAGGACAATCACGTCAAAATTTCAGTTCAAGAATTCAATATTTAGTAAACCATGGATACGCTGTTTTAGCTGTAAACAACCGTGGAAGTAGTGGTTATGGCAAAACCTTTTTTACTATGGATGATTTAAACCATGGAGAAAAAGATTTGCAAGATTGTGTAGAAGGGAAAAATTGGTTGGCAAAACAACCTGAAATTGATGCTGAAAAAATAGGTATTATCGGAGGGTCTTATGGTGGTTATATGACGATGGCTGCTTTGACATATACTCCAGAAGAATTTGCTGTTGGAGTAAACATTTACGGAGTTACGAACTGGATGCGTACCTTAAAAAGTATCCCGTCTTGGTGGGAATCTTTTAGAGAAGCTTTATACAAAGAACTAGGAGATCCGCACTCTGCAGACTCGGTAAGGTTGAAAAGAATTTCTCCTTTATTCCATACCGATAAAGTAACAAAACCTTTAATGGTGTTACAAGGGGCCAAAGACCCAAGAGTTTTACAAGTAGAATCTGATGAAATTGTAGCTGGAGTTAAGAAAAATGGGGTTCCTGTAGAATATGTACTGTTTGATGATGAAGGACATGGTTTTGTTAAAAAAGAAAATCAAATAGAAGCTAATAGTAGAATTTTACAGTTTTTAGACACCTATTTAAAGAAAGAAGAACCTATTCAAAACGATGAGTTATAATTTTTTGATTATACCTTTTAATTAAGCAGCCCTCGATAATTCTTATTGAGGGTTGTTCATTTTTACTTTGCCCATATAAAATAAACTAGTAAACCATATAAATAAAGTTGTCCAATTATTATAAATATAAGCAATAGTAATAATTGAGTACCTAATGCAGCTAGCCATTTAACTCTATATACTCTCTTTATTAAATAAACTATCACTAAATAGATTAACAATACTAAAACAGGCATAAAACTACCTGAAATATTCAAAAACAAAGTTAAAAGAACAATTATTAAACTTATCCAATTAGCTGTACCGTACATATAACAATGAATTGCTAAATTTTCTGCATAATTATATTTAGGTTTAAAGAACCAATAAGTTATCAATGCTATTGCAGGGATAGAAAACAGATATACCATATTCATTGATGACAAATAAAAGTTTTGTGCTTTTACAAACTCTTCATAAAAAGTTACATTTAACTGCTCCTCTAAACTATTAATCATTTGTTTATTTTGTGTACTACTTTCTGAAAAAAAAGCTCTAAACCCTTTATGATAATTTATAAACAATGAATATCCTGCCACACTAAATAACAAGTATTGAATAGGATTATTTAAAAACCTTCTATTTTTAAATAAATATATTTGTATTGCTACATACGGTTTTCGTAACAACATTATAAAAGTATAAGCAATTCCTTTTTCGAAGTTTAGAAACTTTAACCCCTCTTTTCTAATTTCTTTTACCGATAATCTATCCATAGTTTTTTAGTTAAAACCAAAACTAATTAAATTATTCAATTTATTATAATCTTTTTATTTTTGTGAGTATAACTCAAGGTTTCTTACATATTTATGTAAGGGTTTTACTATCACAAGGAAGCACTTAAATCATTATGCGAAAATTATCTTTATTAATTATCATTTTATTTTCAATAAACAATTTCGCTCAACAATCAGCAGCTCCAGACCCGACAAAAGAATTAGGTGTATGGTATATGTATAACGGATCTCATCAAATTACCGATAAGTTTAGCCTAAAAACCATGGCACATTTCCGCTTCTTTGAAGTTGGAGATGACATGCAACAATTTATTGGACGTTTAGGTGGTAATTATAAATTTAATAAAACCCTAAGTGCGACTGTAGGATATGCTTTCTTAAATACTGATCGAACTTTTAATGTTGATGCGGGTGACTTCAACGAACACCGTATTTATGAAGACCTAAATGTAAATCATAAAATAGCTAGTGTAAACTTAGCGCATCGCTTTAGAGGTGAACAACGTTTTTTTGAATCGACCACCGGCAATTTCTTTCGATATCAACTAGCCTTGGGGCATCCTATCGATAAAAAATGGTCGACATACCTATATAATGAAACCTTTTTAGATTTTGAGGGAGAGGCCTATAATCAAAACTGGTTTGGCGCAGGTTTTAAATATAAAATATCTGACATTGTAAAACTTCAGGCAGGGTATCAACTAATACATGTAAACGAAGCTGGTAACTTTAATAGAATTCAATTAGGAGTTGCAATTAGTACAGATCATAGAAAATAGAACTAACTAATATTTCATACTTTAGCGGCAAATTATTTTTTAAATGGAAGCACCTCTTTTTACAAACGATGCAATCGTATTTGGTATTTTAATGATTTCGTTAGGTTTTGTATTTTATACAGAATCTAAAACTACAGGGTTTTGGCCTAAGTTTTACAAAATAGTCCCAGGGTTATTTATGGCTTATTTTATCCCTGCAATATTCACAACACTTGGTATTATCTCCCCAGAATGGGAAACTACTAGTGCTGCTGGCGAAGTCGTAAAAAACAAATCACAACTATACTATGTTTCTAGCCGATTTCTATTACCTGCTGCCTTAGTTTTAATGACATTAAGTATTGACTTAAAAGCTATTTTCAACTTGGGTTCAAAAGCACTAATCATGTTTTTTACAGGAACTGTTGGTATTGTTATTGGAGGACCGATTGCCATTTTATTAATTTCTGCCTTTTCACCAGAAACTGTAGGAGGAGCAGACTTTGATGCTGTGTGGAGAGGACTTTCTACCTTAGCTGGTAGCTGGATTGGTGGTGGAGCTAACCAAACTGCCATGCTAGAAATTTACAAATACAATCCTGCAAAATATGGAGGAATGGTATTTGTCGATATTGTAGTAGCTAATATTTGGATGGCAATCATTTTAATTGGAATTGGTAAAAAAGACAAAATAGACAAGTGGTTAAAAGCTGATACCTCAGCTATTGAAGATTTAAAAGAAAGAGTTTCTAACTTTACCCAAAGTGTGAAAAGAAATCCAACTTTAACCGATTTTATAATTATGCTTGCCATTGCTTTTGGTACTGTTGGTTTTGGCCATTTTGCAGGAGCCTATTTAAGTGATGTTTTTGCTTCTATGACTGCTAGTATGGAATCTCAGACTTGGAGAAACATCTTCTCTTTCTTAGGTTCAAACTTTTTCTGGTTAATTAGTATATCCACTATTGCTGCAGTTGTCTTATCTTTTACCAAAGCAAAAAACTATGAAGGGGCTGGCGCTAGTAAAATAGGTAGTATTTTTATTTATGTGTTAGTAGCAACCATTGGAATGAAAATGGACTTGACCTTGATTTTTGATAATGTAGGACTAATCGCTATTGGTTTGGTATGGATGGCTATTCATGCTGGATTATTAATCTTAGTCGCTAAATTAATCCGTGCTCCATATTTCTTCTTAGCTGTAGGAAGTCAGGCGAATGTAGGTGGAGCTGCTTCTGCTCCAATTGTAGCACAAGCTTTTCACCCTTCTTTAGCAACTGTAGGTGTTTTATTAGCTGTTTTTGGATACGCTATCGGTACTGTAGGTGCAATTCTCTGTACAATTTTAATGGAAATAGCCTCAAAAGTTTAGGAGAAATCTGCATATTTGCAACAGACAAATTTTGAATTCAATGAAGAAAATTATTGCTCTTTTCGCAATTGCACTTGTTGCTTTTGCTTGTTCCTCTAAAAAAGAAGGGAACATGGTGGTTAAAGGTCAAATTAAAGGATTAAAAAAAGGTACTTTGTACCTTCAAAAAATGAAAGATACCGTATTAGTATCTGTTGATTCTATGGCGCTGTTAGGTGATGATAAATTTATACTAACAGATAACGTTGAGTCTCCTGTGATATATTATTTAACTTTTAATGGTAATACCACAGATAAGCATATTATGTTTTTTGGTGAAAAAGGTGAAATTACCATAAACGACAAAATTGAAGAGTTTGGTTTTAAGCCTGAAATTAAAGGTTCTAAAAATCAAGAAGTAATGGATGAGTACCGTAAAATAAACCAACGATTTATAGATCAACGTTTAGACTTTGTTAAAAAAGAAGTTGAGGCTCGTCAAGCTCAAGATGAAGTACAGCTAGAACAAGTAGAAGCAGATTTTAAGAAAATGATTCGTCGTCGTTTCTTATTCTCTACAAACTTTGCTATTGCAAACGCTGATAGCGAAGCTGCACCATATATCGCATTATCTGAACTATATGATGCTAATATTCAACTTTTAGACACTATCAATAATAGCTTAACTGACAACGTTAAAAATTCTGAATACGGTAAACGTTTACAAAAGTTTGTAGCTGATATAAAAGCTAAAGAGGGGAAGTAAGTTTTCTTTTCTTCAAACACTAAAAAAGCTCTTTCAATTTGAAAGAGCTTTTTTAATGTTTTATTTTAAATTTTGAAAGACAATACTGGTAACTTGCTATGGTTAGTAATATCTTCAGAAATACTCCCTTCAAAAAAGTGTGCTAACCCCTTTCGTCCATGTGTTGCGACCACCAAAGCATCTGAATTGGCTTTATTGGCATAGTAAAACACGCCTTTTTCTACAGTGTAATCAGATATTATTTTTACCTTACGAATACTTTCTTCGTAGCGTTCATTCGTCTGATTGAAAAAACGTTTCATTCTTTCTTCTAGCTCTTTTGTGCTCTTAAATTTAGACGTTGGCGTACTTACATACACAAGTTCTATAGCTGCATTAAGCTTTTTAAGAAGTTCTTTTGCTTCCATGTAGGGTTTAACATCGTCATCAGAAAAATCGCAAGCAAATAATACGTTGTCTATTTGTTTTGTTATCGGTTCTTCTTTTACTACTAATACAGGTACATGTGCATAACGAATTACCTTTTCTGTATTTGAACCAATAAACATTTCTTTTAAACCGCTTGCTCCCTTAGACCCCATAACAATCAAATCTGCTCCTTCGTTTCTTGCCAACTGGTCTATTTCGCTAAAAATTTTAAAATGTTTTATAATCGGCGTTACTTTTATGCCTGATAAATATTCTTTCTCTAAAAACTCTGCTAATTTTTTCTCAGACATTTGTAGGTAAAACAACATTTCTTGTTGTAAATAACTTTCTGATCTACTTAAAACAGCATTAGATAACTCGAGCATATGTACTACCAACACTTCTGCATCAGACTTTTTTGCTAAAAAAGCTGCTGTTTGCAAAGCATTTTCAGAATATTCAGAAAAATCAACAGGAACTATAATTTTTTTCATGATTTATTACTTTTAGGTTTTACGTCTTCTATAAAGTTACCTAAATTTTATTAGTAACACTATGACAATTGTCAGTATTTTTTTTAGTGACAACCTTCAACTGAGTTATGAATATCGGTCACTGGAAGTGGAGATATATAAGGTATTCCTAACCCTAATCCTCTAAAAATAAACAATACTCCAATAAAAACTACAACATAGGGTATTGCCTGTTGAACTCTTTTTCGCACCAAGCCATTTGCAAAATTACCTGCATATACTACAGCTGTCATTAGTGGTATTGTTCCTAATCCGAAGAGAAACATATATATACTACCCGAAAACATGTTGGTTGTACTTAACGCTCCAAAAACAGCCATATACACTAATCCGCAAGGCAAAAATCCATTTAAAAAACCGATAGTAAAAAAAGTATCGTTTCCTTTTTTCTTCAACTCTTTTCCTAAAGATGATTTCACCTTCATTACCAATTTATTTATTGGATTAGAAAAGTTATATTTTTGAAAGGTTTTAGGAACAAGGATTGCCAAAATCATTAATACGCCAACAATGATAGAAAGTTGTTGCTGAAATCCGAAGAAATAAAACCCTTTTCCTAATAAACCAAACAAAAATCCTATGACACTATAAGTAAATAAGCGTCCGAAATGATAACTGGTAATTTGAAAAAACTGCTTTACTTTATTCGTTCTATCTACGGGTAACATAAAGGCTATAGGCCCACACATGCCTATACAGTGAAAACTACCTAATAAACCAAATATGATTGCTGAAAGAAACATTAATACACCAACTCTTTCTGAAATAAATAATCTTTATTTTTGTAGTTCCAGGAAACTGTTATGTTCCAGCGACCACCCAACAAACGTTTCTCAGGCACGAGCAAATATGTTTCGGAAATCGAAATAGGCATTTCAAAATCCAATTGTTTATCAGATGGTCTGTATAGGAACACTTTTCCTTTTATATCTTTAGGAGTAAAGTCCGTTGGAAAATGGACTTTAATTCCTTCAGCTACTTTTTCTATTGTAATATTGTCTTTTAATGCTTTCGCATTTTTAGTTGCATCTAATTTGTTCTGAAATTCTAATTCTTGTTGATAATATTTTTCAGTTACCAAATCGTGATTATAATTTTTACCTGTACTCATTGTGATTACGAAATACATGATAAAACCTATAAACCCTATAATTGCTATTACTATACCCGTGCCCCAGTTTAGTTTCATTTTATTATGTTTTATAGCTATTAGCTGTTGGCTTTTAGCATTAATTCTATTTACTTTCGACCAATCTATCTATAACTTCTTGGTCCTAAAAAGTTGGTTGTAGTAGTTTCAATAAGTTTATCGCCACTATACACCCCAATTTTTAGTTTTTCTTTTTCGTCTTTCATTTCAGATTGATGTAACTCTATGAACAACGTTCCTTCTGCCAGTCCTTGTTTTGGTACTTCAAAATTTTGATGTGTTACCGTTTCTATTTTTCCTTTATGAGACAATAATTTATAACTCACATTATCAATCTGTTTTGTTGTCTTATTTACCACTTTAAAAGTGTAAATATTACTAATAACCCCGTTTTCTTTATGTTGATATAACTGACCTGGTAATCGTAAAATTGTTGCTTCTACATCATTTCTTAAAAACAGCATTCCTACTAAAATTCCTATTAAAATAAACAATACTGCTGAGTACCCTTTCATTCTTGCAGTGAACTTAAAAGGGGCTTTCTTAACAATATTTTCTTCACTTGCATAACGGATTAAGCCTTTTGGTAAACCTACTTTTTCCATCATGTGATCACACTCATCAATACAAGCGGTGCAGTTTACACATTCTAACTGTGTACCGTTTCGAATATCTATCCCTGTAGGGCATACATGTACACATTGAAAACAATCTATACAATCTCCTTTTCCAGACGCTACTCTATCTTCTTTTTTATTAAATTTTCCTCTTCCAGTCTTACCTTCTCCTCTTACATGATCGTAAGCAACATTGATTGTTTTATTATCTAACAATACCCCTTGTAATCTACCATAAGGACAAGCTATAATACACACCTGTTCTCTAAACCATGCAAAAATAAAATAGAACACCCCTGTAAAAATTAGCAATGATATTAAAGTGCTAATATGGTCTAATGGGTTACCTGTTATGTAACTTATTAATTTATCACTTCCTATTAAATATGCTAAGAAAACGTTTGCTATAATAAAAGAGATGATAAAAAAGGCTATCCATTTTAACACTCTTTTTCTAATTTTTTCAGCATTCCAAGCTTGTTTTGCTAATCGTATTTGTTTGCCTCTATCTCCTTCTATTAAATATTCTATTTTTCTAAAAACCATTTCTAAAAAAATGGTTTGTGGACAAATCCAACCACAGAAAATTCGACCAAATACAACAGTAAATAGGATGATAAATACTACTCCTATTATCATTGAAATCACCATTAAATGGAAATCTTGAGGCCAAAAAGGAAATCCGAAAATGTTAAACTTGCGCTCTAAAACATTAAATAGTAAGAACTGATTTCCGTTGATTTTAACAAACGGTGCTAGTAATAAAAACGCTAACAAAAAATAGCTTACATAACTTCGATACTTATAAAACTTTCCACTTGGTTTTTTTGGAAACACCCAAGCCCTTTTTCCTTCATCATTTATAGTACCAATACTATCTCTGAATTGTTCGTTTTTGGGTGTTTCCATAATCAACTATTAAAAACTAATTTGTAACTACTATTTTTATTGAATACTGTCTTTTACTTGTTCTTCAGATGGTTCCGAAACAGTTGCCGCTTGACCTTCTTCTTTGTATAACTCTCCTTGAGGCTCTTTTGGTTTTGCTGGAGTTGTTCCTTGTAAAGAGAGAATATAACTCGCTACCTTTTGAATATCTTGAGGCTTTAGTGTTTTATTCCAAGCAACCATACCTTTACCATCTCTACCTCCATTAGAAATAGTGTTGAAAATATTTTTGATCCCGCCACCTAATATCCAATATTCATCGGTTAAGTTAGGTCCAATACCTCCACCACCATCGGCAATGTGACATGCAGCACAGTTTAAATTATATACGGCTTTACCTCTACTTAAATCACCCGCATCAGTTAAAACTGTAACTGTTTCAGCATCGATAACTGCTTCTTTCGAGTTTGATTTAAATGCTGCTAATTCTCTTTTGGCTTCTGCTACTGCTTGGGCATATTCCATTTCTTGATTGTCTGCTCCCAATACATGGTATCTTACTAAATATACCGCTGCAAAAATGATTGTTGCATAGAACATATACAACCACCATGGTGGTAAGTTATTGTCTAACTCTTTAATTCCATCATAGTTATGATCTAGAATAATTTCATCCTCCTCTTCAATAGCCTTGGCTGCTGTCCATTTATTGATAATTTTCTTAGCCCAAGCCCAGTTATCAACTTCTTCAGGATGAATACCTTCTTTTTCCATTTGAAGTTGCTCTGCTTTTTGTTGTGCTACGATATTTAAAGCCTCTTTTAACACAACTGCTGTTACGAGTCCTACAATTGCTATCCATACCAATGGATGTTCATACAGGCTGAATGGGTTTTCGTATGATTTAATTGCAGTAGCAATAGCAAAAAAGGTAACTGCAACAAAAACGATATATACTATAGATTGAAAATATTTTTTCATCTTGCTTTAAATTTTCTAGTTATCTAATGGTAAATTACTTACCCTACTTATATACTCTTTCTTGGCTGTAAACACCCACCAAAACAACACTACAAAAAATGTAAAGAATATGGTTAGTGAAATAATTGGGTATATTTCAATACCAGCAATAGTTTCCATATGGTTTTTTACAAACTTTAACATGATTTCTAGTTTTTAGTGCTTAATTGGTCTTCCACATCTTTAATCTTAATATCGGTACCTAATCGTTGTAAATAAGCGATTAAGGCTACAATTTCTCTATCTTTCATTTCTATGAAAGTTTGTCCGTTTTCCTGAGCATACTTTTTATCTGCTTCATAATTCGTTTTGAAATCAGGATCTGCATATAAGTTCTCTTGAATTTTAGTTCCTTGTTCTTCCATGCTTGTTTGCGCATTGGCTATATCTTCTTCTGTATAAGGAACTCCTAAGCTAACCATTGCTTTCATTTTGCTTTCGGTATCACTCTTATCTAACTTATTTCTTACTAGCCATTGGTATGCTGGCATAATAGATCCTGGCGATGTACTTTGTGGATCATACATATGATTTAAGTGCCAGCTATCGTTATACTTTCCTCCAACTCTTAATAAATCTGGTCCTGTACGTTTAGAACCCCATAAGAATGGATGGTCGTATACAAACTCTCCTGCTTTTGCAAATTCTCCATAACGTTCTACTTCCGATCTGAATGGACGTACCATTTGTGAGTGACAACCTACACATCCTTCACGGATATAAATATCTCTACCTTCTAATTCTAGTGGAGTATAAGGTTGTACGCTTGTTATTGTAGGGATATTAGATTTCACTAATAACGTTGGGATAATTTGAACAACCCCTCCAATTAAAATTGCTACTGTAGCATAGATCGTTAATTTTACAGGTCTTCTTTCTAACCAAGTGTGCCATCCTTCTTTAGAAGTTCTGTATTTAGATACTTTTGTTAATGCTGCTGCTTCTGCTAATTCATCTGTTACTCCACTTCCTGATCTTACCGTTTTAACAATGTTGTATAACATTACAAATGCTCCAAGGATAAATAAACTTCCTCCAATAGCACGCATCCAATACATTGGAATAATTTCGTTTACTGTTTCTAAGAAGTTACCATAGGTTAAGGTTCCGTCTGGATTAAACTGTTTCCACATGGAAGCTTGCACAAATCCTGCAACATACATTGGTAGTGCATACATGATAATCCCTAAAGTTCCAATCCAGAAATGGAAATTTGCCAATGCTGTAGAGTATAGTTTTGTTTTAAACATTCTTGGCACTAACCAGTACAACATACCGAAAGTTAAGAATCCGTTCCAAGCTAAGGCACCTACGTGTACGTGAGCAATAATCCAATCACTAAAGTGTGCAATTGCATTTACATTCTTTAACGATAGCATTGGTCCTTCAAACGTTGCCATACCATATCCTGTGATTGCAACTACCATGAATTTTAATACTGGATCTACTCTTACTTTATCCCAAGCTCCACGAAGTGTTAATAATCCGTTGATCATACCTCCCCAAGATGGTGCTATTAACATTACAGAGAATGCTACTCCTAAATTTTGAGCCCAATCTGGTAATGAGGTATATAATAAGTGGTGAGGTCCTGCCCAGATATAGATAAAAATTAACGACCAGAAGTGTACAATAGATAACCTATATGAATATACCGGACGGTTAGCCGCTTTAGGAACAAAGTAATACATTAACCCTAAAAACGGAGTGGTTAAGAAAAAGGCTACTGCGTTGTGCCCGTACCACCATTGCACTAATGCATCTTGAACTCCTGCATACACTGAATAACTTTTCATGAAACTTACAGGCAATTCTAAACTGTTAAAAATGTGCAATACCGCTACGGTTACAAAAGTTCCTAAATAAAACCAAATTGCTACATATAAATGGCGTTGTCTTCTTTGTAAGATTGTCCAAATCATGTTAGCACCAAAAGCTACCCAAACTAGTGCTATGGCAATATCGATTGGCCATTCTAATTCAGCGTATTCTTTTGAAGTGGTATACCCTAACGGAAGTGTTATGGCTGCTGCAACAATTATTAACTGCCATCCCCAAAAGTTAAAGTTACTTAAAAAATCACTTGCCATACGGGCTTTCAGCAATCGTTGTAGTGAGTAGTAAACTCCTGCAAAAATGGCATTTCCTACGAATGCAAAAATTACTGCGTTCGTATGTAATGGTCTTAAACGCCCAAAACTTAACCACGAAATACCGTCTGTTAAATTTGGGAATAAAAACATAAAAGCCAATAACAATCCTACTGAAAAACCTACTATTCCCCATAGTAAGGTTGCGTAGATGAATTTTTTTACGATCTTATTATCGTAATAAAATTGTTGCATTTCCATAATCTATTTGAATTTAATATCTATTGTTAATTGTTAGTTCTTTGTTTCTTCTTTTACCAGTTCATCATCAAACAACATGCGAACCGATGGTGTGTACGAATCATCGTACTGCCCTTTTTTTACTGAAACAATAAATGCTATAAAGAAAATAATAGCCACCAAAATACTTAGTGATAGTAGTAAGTAAATAACGCTCATATCTTGCCTGATAATTATAGTTCAAAGATACTTGTGAAGGTTTTCTTAAAATATGACTTTTGTCATGTTTCAATTTTTTTTCATAAAATAACTCGAAGATTATTTCTTCGAGTTATTCGCTGTTTAAATAGTCATTGAAAACAGTTTGGTTTCAGGTTGCTTTTCGTGTAACTTCTTATCGAATGCCATACAGATATTACGTACATAGGGTCTTGCTTTTTCTGGAACGGTTAACTTACTCCCTTCAATAGAAACCAAACCATCAGCCATCATTTCTTCTAATTTTTCTATAGGTGTTTCTATATTTTCTATGTGTAATGAGTCTTCTTCCCACGAAGTGGAAAAATGACACATGATATTTAAAATATGTTTTCTGATAATCAAATCTTCATCAGACAATATATGACCTCTAAACACAGGAATTTCTCCTTCGTTTACAACGCTTTCATACTCTTTTACCGTTTTTACATTTTGTGCAAACCCGTACCAAGAATCAGATATTGACGACATTCCTAAACCAATCATTAATTGTGTTTTGTTGGCGGTATAGCCCATAAAATTACGGTGCAACGTTTTCTTTTCTGTGGCTTTATATAAGCTATCCGTTGGCAAAGCAAAATGATCCATTCCTATTTCTATGTACCCCATTTCTGCAAACAACTCCTTTCCTATTTCATACAACTCTCGTTTTTCTTCATTTTTAGGCAAGTCATCTTCATTAAATCCTCGTTGTCCAACTCCTTTTACCCACGGAACATGCGCATAACTATAAAACGAAATTCTATCAGGTTCTAGCTCTTTTGTCTTATTAATGGTATGTATTACATTTTCTTTTGTTTGAAATGGAAGTCCAAATACCAAATCGTGACTGATAGATGAGTACCCTATTTCTTTTGCCCAATTATGTACGTTTTGTACGTTCTCAAAAGGTTGTATTCTATGAATTGCTTCTTGCACTTTTGGATTGTAATCTTGCACTCCAAAACTTACTCGTGTAAACCCTAAATCGTACAAGGTTTGTAGGTGTTCTTTTGTGGTGTTGTTTGGATGCCCTTCAAAACTAAATTCATGATTGGGATGTTTTTCTGCATTGATAAAAATCCCATCAATTAATCTTTTTAATTGTTTTTCTGAAAAAAATGTTGGTGTCCCTCCTCCTAAATGAATTTCTTTTATTACAGGGGTTTCTTCTACCAAATCAACATATAACTGCCATTCTTTTAAAACTGTCTCTATATACGGATCTTCCATTTCATGACGCTTTGTTATGTGTTTATGACATGCACAAAACGTGCATAAACTCTCACAAAATGGTAAGTGAATATATAAGCTAATTCCTTCTGAGGAATTACTTTCGATAAATGATTGTTTAAAAGTTTTAATCCATTTTTTTTTTGAAAAACTATCGTTATCCCAATACGGAACAGTTGGATAACTCGTATATCTTGGCCCTGGAATGTTATATTTTTGAATAAGTGAATTTTTCATATGTATTAAGTTAAAATTGTGAGACCTCTCGACTACGCTCGAGGTGACATTAAGCCAATTCTAAAGCGATTTCAATCATTTCTTTAAAGGTTTGTTCTCTTTCATCAGCGGTTGTTCTTTCTCCAGTAACTAAACTATCTGAAATGGTTAAAATTGACAGTGCATTTACTTTGTGTTTTGCTGCAACAGTATATAATCCATTTGTTTCCATCTCAACACAAAGTACTCCATAATCTGCCCACTTTTTATAGCTTTCAAATTCATCGGCATAAAACTCATCTGAGCTTAAAATGTTTCCTGCTTTTAATGCAATTCCTTTTTGCTTCGCTGCTTCAATAGCTTTTTGGAAGAGTTCAAAACTTGCTGTTGGCGCATAGTCAGCTCCGTTAAAACGTATGGTATTCAATCCTGAATTTGTTGATGCCGCCATAGCAATAACAATATCTCGAATTCTTACTTCTTTTTGATAAGAACCAGCTGAACCTACTCTTATTAAATTTTTAACTCCGTACTCTGTAATTAACTCATGAGCATAAATTAATGCAGACGGAATTCCCATTCCTGTTCCTTGTACAGAAATTTGTTTTCCTTTATAGGTTCCTGTGAATCCTAACATACCTCGAACATCGTTATAACAAACTGGATTTTCTAAAAATGTTTCTGCTATCCATTTTGCGCGCATAGGGTCTCCTGGTAATAAAACAGTTTCTGCTATTTCTCCTTTCTTTGCTTCTATATGTACGCTCATTCTTTGTTCTTTTAGATTTTGAATTATTAAAAACTTATTTTAATACTGATTCTGATCTGAAACACCACTCGTTACTAATAAAACACCTGACGAAGTTCCTAAACGAGTTACCCCCATTTCTATATACCTCTTAGCTGTCTCTATATCTCTAATACCGCCAGCTGCTTTTATCTGTGCTTTTCCATCTACAATACTATCCATTATCGCTACATCTTTGAAAGTAGCCCCTCCAGTACCAAAACCTGTAGATGTTTTTACAAAATCGGCCCCAGCTTCTACTGCAATTTGACTTGCGATTGTTATTTGCTCTTTAGATAAATAGCTGTTTTCAAAAATTACTTTTAATATATTTTCTCCTATTTCTTCTTTAATCAATCGAATTTCTTTTTCTACATAATTTTCTTCACCCTCTAACAACTTACCTATATTGATAACCATATCTATTTCAGAAGCTCCATTTTTTATACATTCTTTGGCTTCAAAAATTTTAGTTTTGGTAGTCATTGCTCCTAAAGGAAAACCTACTACAGCTGCTATTTTTACATCCGAATCTTTTAACTCTTTGGCTGCCAATTCTACATAACATCCATTTACACAAACTGCATAAAAATTATATTTTTTGGCCTCATTACACAGCTTTACTATATCTGCTTTAGTTGCTGTAGCTTTTAATAAAGTATGATCTATATATTTATTAATCTGCATCTTTTTTATTTTATTTTTCTACCTAACATATTGGTAGCTATTGTTGTAAATACTACTACACTAATTGAACTCAACGGCATTAAAATAGCTGCTATTACTGGCATCAACTGCCCCGTTACCGCAAAATAAAGTCCAACAACATTATACATTAAAGATAATAAAAAACAATACTTAATAATTTTTATCGCTTTTTGTGATGCTTTTACATAGTTTCCTATTTCACTAAATTTTGTAGCGTCTAAAATAGCATCGCAAGCAGGTGAAAACACATTGATATTTTCTGATAAGGCTATTCCTACATTACTTTGAGCTAACGCTCCTGCATCATTTAGTCCGTCTCCAATCATTAATACACTTCTGTTTTTTTCTTGTAGCTCCTCTACATAATGTAGCTTATCTTGCGGTTTTTGATTAAATAAAAACGTTGTTTCTTCAGGCAATAACTCTTCTAAAAACTTTTTTTCTCCTTCATTATCTCCAGAAACTACAGATAGTTCATATTTTTTATTTAAACTTGAGAACAAGTTTTCAACTCCTTTTCTGTAAGCATTCTTAAACACAAACTTTCCTTTATATTCATTGTTTACACTAATATGAACCGAAGTATCTAAGTTTACTTGTTCTTCTGCATTTTTTACAAAAGAAGACGAACCTATTTTTAATTTTGTTTGCTGATAGCTTGTTTCTATTCCTTTTCCTACATATTCTTGGTAATCATCAACGGGTAACATTGCTTCTTCTAAAGAAGCGTACAACATTCTACTTAGGGGATGATTTGAGGCTCTTAATGAGCTTTTTAATATCGCTTTTTGGGTTTTATTTAAATCTTCACCTTCATATTTTATCGTATTCTCTTTATTGGTGGTAAGCGTACCTGTTTTATCAAAAATAACTGAGTTTATAGCTGCTAATTGTTCTACTACTGTAGCATTCTTTAAATAGAATTTCTTTCTTCCAAAGATTCGTAAGATATTCCCTAAGGTAAACGGTGCTGCTAAGGCTATGGCACAAGGACATGCAATAATTAGTACTGACGTAAATACGTTTAATGCTACACTTGAATCATAGGATAACCAAAACGCTGTAGACAAAAACGCTATCGACAATACAATGATGGTGAAGTTTTTACTGATTTTATCGGTTAATGTTTTAAACGATGAATTTTTATCTTTTTGAAATACATCATTACTCCACAACTGTGTTAAGTAACTTTGTGAAACCGAAGCTAACACTTCCATTTCTATACTTCCTGACAGTTGCCTTCCTCCGGCAAATAATTTATCTCCTGACTTTTTATTCACAGGAACAGCCTCGCCTGTAACAAAACTGTAATCTATTTTCGCTTCTCCATTAATTAAAATTCCATCAACAGGGATTAATTCTTGGTTTCTAATTAACAATCTATCGCCTTTTTTAACATCATAGATTTGTGTGTTTTCTTCTTTTTTATCCGCTGTTATTTTTGTGACTGCAATTGGAAAGTACGATTTATAATCACGTTCAAATGATAAAAAGTTATAGGTCTTTTGTTGAAAAAACTTCCCTAATAGTAAGAAGAACACTAACCCTGTTAAACTATCAAAAAAGCCTGTTCCTAAATCCAACATAATCTCTGCTGTACTACGTACAAATAGCACTAAAATTCCTAGAGCAATAGGAACATCAATGTTTAAAATTTTAGAGCGAATTCCTTTGTATGCTGAAATAAAATAATCAACTCCAGCATAAAACACTACAGGTAACGAAAATATAAACATTAACCAACGGAAGATTCCTTTGTATTGCTCTAACCAGTATTCTGATACTTCAAAATACTCTGGAAATGATAAAAACATAACATTTCCAAAAGCAAAACCTGCTATTCCTAGCTTATAAATTAAGCTACGATCTACCTTCTTTTTTCCTACTTCGTAATCTTCAAGACTTATATAAGGTTCATAACCAATAGAACTTAATAGTAATACTATTTCTTTAAGGGATGTTTTTTCGGAATTATATGTAATCCGTACTGTTTTCTTAGGAAAATTAACTTGAGATGAAGATACAAACTCTTGTAGTTTATGTAAGTTTTCTAATACCCAGATACAGGAACTACAATGTATATGTGCAATGTATAAATTTACCACTTGTGCATTGCCATCGTTAAACTCTAATAGTTTATCTACGATAGATTCATTATCCAAGAAATCATATTTTCCTTGTATCTCTTCAGGTATTGCTCCTGGGTTGTTTTGAAAATCGTAATAACAAGTTAAATCGTTTTCTGAAAAAATTTCATAAACCGTTTTACAGCCGTTACAACAAAAGAATTTATCTTCTATTGTAATTGTTTTTGTGTCGCACTCGTTACCACAATGAAAACATGTTGTGCTTTCCATATTTACTCTTTTGCCTAGTACAAATGTCTGATAACATCTCTAATTAAAACATGATAATTGTCAGGTTTTCCGTATATTTGATTAGCAAAAAAAAGGGCATATCTATGAGTAAGTGTGAGCAATGTATCATCAGGGAATTTAATTCTTTGAAGGCTTTAACAAAAGATGAATTGATAAGAATAACAGGGTGTAAAACGTCTAAAAAAATAAAAAAAGGAGAAATTCTCTTTGATGAAGGCGAATACATAAATGGTGTTTTTTGTGTTAAAGACGGTGTTTGTAAAGTGTCTAAAATGAGTGATAATGGTAGAGACCAAATTATTCATTTAATAAAAAAAGGAGATATTTTAGGAGAGCGAAGTTTGATTAATAATGAAGCTTCCAATTTAAAAGCTATTGCCGTGAATGATATGGAAGTATGTTTTATTCCTAAAGAAGAAATTATTAGAGATTTAGAAAACAACTCTAACTTTTCTATGGGCATTTTAAAGAAAATGGCCAATTCTTTAAAGAAAGCAGATGATGTTATAGTAGATATGGCTCAAAAAACCGTAAAACAACGTTTAGCTGCTACTCTTTTGCTTTTAGATGCTAAATTTGACAAAAACGAAAATGGCTCTATAAATATCAATTTATCTCGAGAAGACATGGCTAATATTATAGGAACAGCTACGGAAAGTGCTATTCGTTTACTCTCTGAATTTAAAAAGAAAAAACTAATTGATTTAAAAGGAAAAGAAATCTTTATAACCGATATAAAAGCTTTAAAAGAGCTTTCAGAAGGTTTTTAAAACCTAAAAATATTATTAAAACAAAAAAATCGTCTATTCAGACGATTTTTTTGTTTTAAGCTTCCCCAGTGGTTCCTCCAAAATTCATTGGAATTGGTGGTTGCTCATAATCTTTTATTTCTCCATGTGCTTGTTCAAACTTACGAATATTATCTGCTAACGCTTTTGACAAACGTTTAGCGTGTTGGGGAGTTAAAATAATTCTTGATTTTACTTTTGCTTTAGGAACCCCTGGCATGATATTAATAAAATCTACTATAAACTCAGATACTGAATGATTTATAATAGCTAAATTACTATACGTTCCTTCTGCTATTTCTTGATCTAACTCTATATTTAATTGCGGCTCTTTCTTAGTATCTTCCATAATTAAGTTTTAATATTAGGTATTTAAAAAACAAGGGTTTAGAGTTCTTAGAACTCTAAACCCTTGATATTATTTATAAACTTACGTTTTTATAAGCTTTGTTCAATCTCATCCTTAGGTCCAACTACTATGTCTTCGTAAGCTCTCATTCCGGTACCTGCTGGTATACGCTTACCAACAATTACGTTTTCTTTTAATCCTTCTAAGGTATCAACTTTACCGTTTACAGCGGCTTCATTTAATACTTTAGTTGTTTCCTGGAATGATGCAGCTGAGATAAATGACTTCGTTTGTAACGATGCTCTTGTAATACCTTGCAATACCTGTTCAGCTGTTGCTGGTTGTGCATCACGTGCTACTACTAAGTTTTTATCTTCTCTACGTAATAAAGAGTTTTCATCTCTTAATTGACGAGCTGTAACTATTTGTCCTGGTTTTAAGTTTGCAGAATCTCCTGAGTCTTCAACAACCTTCATTCCGTAAATAGCGTCATTTTCTTTGATGAAATCCGTTTTGTGAACTAATTGATTCTCTAAGAATAAAGTATCTCCTGAATCAATAATTCTAACTTTACGCATCATTTGACGTACTACAACTTCGAAATGCTTATCGTTAATTTTCACCCCTTGTAAACGATATACTTCTTGAATTTCGTTTACTAAGTATTCTTGAACAGCTGAAGGTCCTTTAATATTTAAGATATCAATAGGAGTTATAGCGCCATCAGATAATGGCATTCCTGCTTTGATAAAGTCGTTTTCTTGAACTAAGATTTGATTAGATAACTTAATTAAGTATTTCTTAATCTCTCCCGTTTTAGATTCGATAATAATTTCACGGTTACCACGCTTAATTTTACCAAACGATACAACTCCATCAATTTGTGCTACGACAGCTGGGTTAGAAGGGTTACGCGCTTCGAATAACTCTGTTACACGTGGTAAACCTCCTGTAATATCTCCTGCTTTACCAGACTTACGAGGAATCTTAACTAAAGTTTTACCAGTTTCTACTTTATCTCCATCACTTACCATTAAGTGTGCTCCTACTGGTAAACTATACGAACGTAATGCATTACCATCAGCGTCTTCGATAATTAAAGAAGGAATAATCTTCTTATTCTTAGAATCTGTAATTACTTTTTCTTGGAAACCTGTTTGTTCATCTATTTCTACAGAGTAGTTAATTCCTTGCTCTAAGTTGTCAAACTTAACTTTTCCACCAAACTCAGAAACAATAACTCCGTTAAATGGATCCCATTGACATACTGCATCTCCTTTTTTAATTGTCTTTCTATCTTTATCAAAGATGATAGAACCGTAAGGAATAATGTTAGTACTTAATACGATGCCTGTTTTCTTATCAGTAATCTTAATTTCTGCAGTACGAGAAATTACAATATCAACTTCTTCTCCTGCTGAATCTTTCCCTTTTACAGTACGTAAATCATCAATTGTTACAGAACCGTCGAATTTAGCAATTAACTTATTGTCTTCAGAAATGTTTCCTGCTACCCCTCCAACGTGGAATGTACGTAATGTTAACTGTGTACCTGGTTCTCCAATAGACTGTGCAGCAATTACACCAACAGCTTCACCTCGTTGAACTTTTTGACCAGTTGATAAACTTTGTCCGTAACATTTCTCACAAATTCCTCTTTCAGATTCACATGTTAATGCCGAACGAACTTCTACTTTATCTACTCCTGAAGCTTCAATTTTATCAGCTAAAACTGGAGTTATTAACTCTCCTGCTTCAACTAATAACTCATCGGTAGTTGGAGCATAAACATCATATAATGCGGTACGTCCTGAAATTCTTTCACTTAAAGGTTCAACGATTTCATCGTTTTTCTTTAAGGCAGAAACTTCTAACCCTCTTAATGTACCACAATCTTCTTCGTTAACGATAACGTCCTGAGATACATCTACTAAACGACGTGTTAAGTATCCTGCATCGGCTGTTTTTAATGCGGTATCGGCTAGACCTTTACGTGCACCGTGCGTTGAGATAAAGTATTCTAAAATTGATAACCCTTCTTTAAAGTTCGATAAAATTGGGTTTTCAATAATTTCTCCACCTCCTGCAGTCGATTTTTTAGGTTTTGCCATTAATCCACGCATACCTGTTAACTGACGAATCTGCTCTTTCGATCCACGCGCTCCAGAATCTAACATCATAAATACCGAGTTAAATCCTTGTTGATCTTCGCGTAAACGCTTCATTGATAATTCAGTTAATCGGTTGTTGGTAGATCCCCAAACATCAATTACCTGATTGTAACGCTCTTTTTGCGTTAACATACCCATGTTATAGTTCATTACAATTCCATCCACTTCTTCGTTCGCTTCAGCAATCATGGTATGTTTTTCTTCCGGGATAATGATATCTCCTAATGAGAACGATAAACCACCTTGGAAGGCAAACGTATATCCCATTCCTTTGATATCATCTAAGAATTTACCTATTGATGGAATATCTGTTACTTTTAAGATATTACCAATAATTCCACGTAATGATTTTTTTGTTAATACCTCATTAATATACCCTGCTTGTTCAGGTACTACTTCGTTAAATAATACTCTACCAACTGTAGTTTCTATTAATTGAGTTACTAACTCACCATTCTCGTTAAAATCTTTAGTTCTTACTTTTATTCCAGCATTTAAGTCTACTTGCTCTTCATTATAAGCAATCGTTACTTCTTCTGGAGAATAGAAAGTTAATCCTTCACCTTTAATAGGCACTTCTGGAGTTGACTTTCTTTCTTTTGTCATATAGTATAACCCTAAAACCATATCCTGAGATGGTACCGTAATTGGTGCTCCATTTGCAGGGTTTAAAACGTTATGAGAAGCTAACATTAATAACTGTGCTTCTAAAATTGCTTCTGGTCCTAATGGTAAGTGAACCGCCATTTGATCCCCATCAAAATCGGCGTTAAATGCCGTACATACTAATGGGTGTAAACGAATTGCCTTTCCTTCAATTAATTTTGGTTGGAAAGCTTGAATACCTAAACGGTGTAAGGTAGGGGCACGGTTTAATAAAACAGGGTGTCCTTTAATTACATTTTCTAAGATATCCCAAACAACTGGTTCTTTTCTATCAATTATTTTCTTTGCAGATTTTACTGTTTTTACAATTCCTCTTTCGATTAACTTACGAATAACGAAAGGTTTGTATAATTCAGCTGCCATATCTTTTGGCAATCCACATTCGTATAATTTTAATTCAGGTCCAACAACAATTACCGAACGTGCAGAGTAATCAACACGCTTACCTAATAAGTTTTGACGGAAACGTCCTTGTTTACCTTTTAAACTATCAGATAATGATTTTAATGGTCTGTTAGACTCCGTTTTTACAGCTGATGATTTACGTGTGTTGTCAAATAATGAATCTACTGATTCTTGTAACATACGTTTTTCATTACGTAAAATTACTTCTGGTGCTTTAATTTCCATTAATCGTTTTAAACGATTGTTACGGATAATTACACGACGGTATAAGTCATTTAAGTCAGAAGTAGCAAAACGACCTCCATCTAATGGTACTAATGGACGTAATTCTGGTGGAATAACCGGAATTACCTTCATAATCATCCATTCAGGATTGTTTTCTCTGTTTTTTTGAGAATCTCTAAATGCTTCAACAACATTTAAACGTTTTAATGCTTCGTTTTTACGTTGCTTAGAAGTTTCAGTATTTGCTTTATGACGTAATTGATATGACAACTCGTCTAAATCGATTCTTTCTAATAAATCAATTAAACACTCTGCCCCCATTTTAGCGATAAACTTATTAGGGTCAGTATCTTCTAAGTACATATTTTCTTGTGGAAGCTCATCTACGATATCTAAATATTCTTCCTCAGTTAAGAAGTCCATTTTTTGCAATGGTTCTCCTTCGGCATTCTTAGCAATACCTGGTTGAATTACTACGTAACGTTCGTAGTAAATAATCATATCTAACTTCTTAGATGGTAACCCTAAAAGGTATCCCATTTTGTTAGGTAATGATCTAAAGTACCAAATATGTGCAACTGGTACTACTAAGTTAATATGACCTACTCTATCTCTACGTACTTTTTTCTCAGTAACTTCAACACCACATCGGTCACAAACGATACCTTTATATCGAATTCTTTTATATTTACCACACGCACACTCATAGTCTTTTACAGGACCAAAGATACGCTCACAAAACAATCCATCTCTTTCTGGTTTGTGTGTACGGTAGTTTATAGTTTCTGGTTTTAACACCTCTCCTTTAGAAGCCTCTAAAATAGACTCAGGTGATGCTAAACCTATTGAAATTTTGTTAAACTTCTTAACAGTGTATTTTTCGTTTTTTCTTGCCATGATAATGGATTCGAATTAAAAATAAATGTCTTATAATAAGACTGATATTGAAAAAATGATTTGCCTCAGAGCTTACACTCTGAGACATTTCACTGTGATTATTCTTCTAATTTAACGTCTAATCCTAAACCTTTAAGTTCGTGCATTAATACATTAAATGATTCTGGTAAACCTGGTTCTGGCATTGCTTCTCCTTTAACGATAGACTCGTAAGTTTTCGCTCTACCTAGTACATCATCAGACTTAACAGTTAAGATTTCTCGTAAGATACTTGAGGCACCGTATGCTTCAAGTGCCCATACCTCCATCTCACCAAAACGCTGACCTCCAAATTGAGCTTTACCTCCTAATGGTTGCTGAGTAATTAATGAGTAAGGTCCGATAGAACGTGCGTGCATCTTATCTTCAATCATGTGACCTAACTTAATCATATAAATTACTCCTACCGTTGCAGGCTGATCGAAACGTTTACCAGTACCTCCATCATATAAATATGTATGTCCGTAACGTGGAATTCCTGCTTCATCAGTTAAAGCATTGATTTGATCTATTTTTGCTCCGTCAAAAATAGGTGTCGCATATTTTTGCCCTAATTTTTGACCTGCCCATCCAAGAACCGTTTCATAAATCTGACCAATGTTCATACGCGATGGTACCCCTAATGGGTTTAATACGATATCTACTGGTGTTCCGTCTTCTAAGAAAGGCATATCTTCTTGGCGCACAATACGGGCAACAATACCCTTGTTTCCATGACGTCCAGCCATCTTATCCCCTACTTTTAATTTACGTTTCTTAGCAACATAAATTTTAGCAAGCTTTAAGATTCCTGCTGGTAATTCATCTCCTACAGAAATTGTGAATTTCTCACGACGTAAAACTCCTTGTAAATCGTTTACTTTAATCTTGTAGTTGTGAACTAATTCTACAACTAATTGATTTAAGTCTTTATCAGTAGTCCAAGTTCCACTTAAATGTGTAAAATCTTCTACAGAGTTTAACATTTTTTGTGTGAACTTTTTACCTTTTGGCAATACTTCTTCTCCTAAGTCGTTATACACTCCTTGAGAAGTTTTTCCTGATACTAAGTTGAATAATTTTTCAACTAAAACATCTTTTAACTCCTCGAACTTAGACACATAAGATGCCTCTAAAGATGCAATTGCTTCTTTATCACGGGCACGCTTATTCTTATCTTTTACTGCGCGTTTGAATAATTTTTTATTAATTACAACTCCTCTTAATGATGGAGACGCTTTTAAGGATGCATCTTTTACATCTCCTGCTTTATCACCAAAGATAGCGCGTAATAACTTTTCTTCTGGAGTTGGATCAGATTCTCCTTTTGGTGTAATTTTACCAATTAAAATATCACCAGGATTTACTTCTGCTCCAATGCGAATCATTCCATTTTCATCTAAGTCTTTTGTAGCCTCTTCAGAAACGTTAGGAATATCGTTAGTTAATTCTTCAGCTCCTAATTTTGTATCACGAACATCTAATGAATATTCATCAATATGAATAGAAGTAAAGATATCTTCACGAACTACTTTTTCAGAAATCACAATCGCATCCTCAAAGTTATACCCTTTCCAAGGCATAAAGGCTACTTTCATGTTTCTACCTAAAGCTAATTCTCCTTTTTGTGTTGCATATCCTTCACAAAGTACTTGTCCTTCTTCAACTCTATCACCTACTTTTACAATTGGTTTTAGGTTAATGTTTGTACCTTGGTTGGTTTTTCTAAACTTAATTAAGTCGTAAGATTTCTCATCAGAATCGAAGCTTACCATACGCTCTTCTTCTGTTCTATCATACTTAATTGTAATTTTGTTGGCATCTACATACTCAACAACACCAGCTCCTTCTGCGTTGATTAAGATACGAGAATCTTTTGCTACTCTACGTTCTAAACCTGTACCTACAATTGGAGATTCTGGACGTAATAATGGAACTGCTTGACGCATCATGTTTGATCCCATCAATGCACGGTTTGCATCATCGTGTTCTAAGAAAGGAATTAACGATGCTGAAATCGAAGCAATTTGATTTGGAGCAACGTCCATGTAGTTAATTGCTTCAGGGCTTTCAACAGGGAAATCACCTTCTTCACGTGCAATTACTCTATCGCTTTCTATCTTACCGTCTGCTGCTATTGGTAAATTAGATTGAGCAATCTTCATTCCTTCCTCTTCTTCTGCACTTAAATATATAGGTTCTTCTCCTAATACGTTCCCTTCTGCTACTTTCTTATATGGTGTTTCAATGAACCCCATATTGTTTACCTTAGCATAAACGGCTAAAGAAGAAATAAGTCCAATGTTTGGTCCTTCAGGTGTTTCGATTGGACATAGACGACCATAGTGAGTATAGTGAACGTCACGTACCTCGAAACCTGCTCTTTCACGTGATAAACCTCCAGGTCCTAAAGCCGATAAACGACGCTTATGAGTAATCTCTGCTAATGGATTGGTTTGATCCATAAATTGAGATAGCTGGTTGGTACCGAAGAAAGAGTTAATTACTGATGATAAAGTTTTTGCGTTAATTAAGTCGATTGGAGTAAATACTTCGTTGTCACGAACATTCATTCTTTCACGAATTGTACGTGCCATACGAGCCAAACCTACACCGAACTGACCTGCTAATTGCTCTCCAACAGTTCTAACACGACGGTTAGATAAGTGATCGATATCATCTACTTCAGCTTTAGAATTGATTAACTCAATTAAATACTTGATAATGGTAATGATATCGTTCTTAGTTAATACCTTTTGATCTAAATCTTCATCTAAACCAAGTTTTGTATTCATTCTAAAACGTCCTACTTCCCCTAGACTATAACGCTGCTCTGAGAAAAATAATTTTTCAATAATTCCTCTTGCAGTTTCCTCGTCTGGTGGTTCCGCATTACGCAATTGTCTATATACGTGCTCTACAGCCTCTTTTTCAGAGTTAGTAGGGTCTTTTTGTAATGTATTGTGAATGATGGCATAATCTGCTTGCTGATTGTCTTCTTTGTGTAGTAAGACAGTTTTTGCACCTGCTTCAATTATTTCATCAATGTGTTCTTTTTCTATAATAGTATCACGGTCGAAAATAATTTCGTTACGTTCAATAGATACAACTTCTCCTGTATCTTCATCTACGAAATCTTCATGCCAAGTTTTTAATACTCTTGCTGCTAATTTACGCCCTAATACCTTCTTTAATCCTGCTTTAGAAACTTTTACTTCTTCAGCTAAATCAAAGATTTCTAAAATATCTTTATCTCTTTCAAAACCTATGGCTCTGAATAACGTTGTTACTGGTAATTTTTTCTTTCTATCAATATAAGCATACATTACTTGATTGATATCGGTAGCAAATTCAATCCAAGAACCTTTAAATGGAATTACTCTTGCAGAGTATAATTTGGTTCCGTTAGCGTGGAAAGATTGCCCAAAGAATACACCTGGTGAACGGTGTAATTGTGACACTACAACTCTTTCTGCACCATTAATAATAAAGGTACCTGAGTTTGTCATATAAGGAATTGTACCCAAATACACGTCTTGAACAATTGTTTCAAAATCTTCGTGTTCTGGATCGGTACAATATAATTTTAAACGTGCTTTTAGAGGTACACTGTGGGTTAATCCACGCTCTATACATTCTTGGATGCTGTATCTTGGTGGATCTACAAAGTAGTCTAAAAATTCTAATACAAATTGATTACGTGTATCTGTAATCGGGAAGTTATCCATGAAAGTTTTATACAAACCTTCTTCTCCTCGCTCTTCAGCTTTAGTTTGCAATTGGAAGAAATCTTGGAAAGATTTTACCTGAATATCTAAAAAATCTGGATAATCAGCTCCTAACTGCGATGACGCGAAGTTAATTCTTTCAGTAGTATTTATCGTTGCCAAAAGAGATGCTATTTTTAATTAAAAATATTATTTTTGAAACTTAACTGTTTCAATACTGCAATTTTAATTGCTGTTACTGATTAAAAATCAGCACTTTATAATCGTAAAATCACAATTGAAAAAATTGTGAAAAATAAAGAACGAATATATACACAAAATGGTTTAGGTCTAAAAACATAAGTTTTTAGTACCTAAACCTTTATTGTTTTTTCCCGTTTTTTTTTATAATTCGGGAGTATAGCTTACTTAAGCTCTACCTCAGCTCCTGCTTCTTCTAAAGACTTTTTAAGACCTTCTGCCTCATCTTTAGATACACCTTCTTTAATTGGTGCTGGTGCGCTATCTACAATACCTTTAGCTTCTTTTAATCCTAATCCAGTTAATTCTTTAACTAATTTTACAACTGCTAATTTAGAACCTCCTGCTGCTTTTAAGATTACATCAAACTCAGTTTTTTCTTCTGCTGCATCTCCACCACCTGCTGCTGGTCCTGCTACTGCTACTGCTGCTGCTGCTGGCTCAATACCATACTCTTCTTTTAAAATATCAGCTAATTCATTAACTTCTTTTACTGTTAAGTTAACTAATTGTTCTGCGAAATCTTTTAAATCTGCCATTTTAATTGTTTTTTAAAAATTTTATTTATTTAGTTTATTAGTGCGCGAAATTATTTTTCTGATAATGTCTTTAAGATACCTGATAACTTACCACCACCTGATTGTAATGCTGAAACAACATTCTTAGCAGGAGATTGTAATAAGGTAATAATATCTCCAATAAGTTCTTCTCTAGATTTAATGTTTACAAGAGCATCTAATTGGTCATCTCCAATATAAACTGCCTCTTCTACATACGCTCCTTTTAATAAAGGACGATCTTTTGATTTTTTTCTGAACTCTTTGATAACTTTTGCTGGTGCATTAGATGCCTCAGCAATTAACATTGAAGTGTTTCCCTTTAATACCTCTGGTAACTCTCCGAAATCTTTATCAGAAGCTTCCATTGCTTTTGAAAGCAATGTGTTTTTAACAACAGCCAATTGTACGTTCGCTTTAAAACATGCTCTACGTAAGTTAGATGTAGTAGCTGCATCTAAACCAGAAATATCTGCTAAATAGATCGTGCTAGTATCTGCTAATTGTGCTGTTAAATCTTGTATTACTTGTGATTTTTCCTCTCTAGTCATAATTAAAAAGTTTTAACTGCCTTACGATACTGTTTTAACATCTACAGCTACACTAGGGCTCATAGTAGAAGATATGAAAATACTCTTAATATAAGTTCCTTTAGCCGCTGTTGGCTTTAATTTAATTAATGTTTGAATTAACTCGTTTGCATTTTCCTCAATCTTTGCAGCATCAAAAGATGCTTTTCCGATTGCAGCGTGTACAATACCAGTTTTATCTACTTTAAAGTCGATTTTACCAGCTTTTACTTCTTGTACTGCTTTTGCAACATCCATAGTTACTGTACCAGTTTTAGGGTTAGGCATTAAACCACGAGGTCCTAATACACGTCCTAATGGACCTAATTTACCCATTACACTTGGCATAGTAATTATAACATCTACATCAGTCCATCCTCCTTTAATTTTCTGAAGGTATTCATCTAATCCAACATAATCAGCTCCTGCTTCTTTAGCTTCTGCTTCTTTATCTGGAGTAACTAATGCTAAAACTTTCACGTCTTTACCAGTTCCGTGAGGTAAAGTTACAACACCACGAACCATTTGATTAGCTTTACGAGGGTCTACACCTAAACGTACTGCTAAATCAACAGACGCATCAAATTTTACGTATGTAATTTCTTTTACTAATGCTGATGCATCTTGTAAGCTGTAAACTTTAGAGCTATCTACTTTAGCACGAGCTTCTTTTTGCTTTCTAGTAATTGCCATTTCTAAATATCTTTTAAAGTTTAAGCAGGTGCATCACCTGTTACTGTTAATCCCATAGAACGAGCTGTTCCAGCGATCATTCTCATTGCAGACTCTACTTCAAAGGCATTCATATCTACCATTTTGTCTTCTGCAATTCCACGAATTTGATCCCAAGAAACGCTTGCTACTTTTTTCCTATTAGGTTCTCCTGAACCTTTCTTAATTTTGGCCGCTTCTAATAATTGTACCGCAGCTGGTGGAGTTTTTACAACAAATTCAAATGATTTGTCTGTATAAACTGTAATCACAACAGGTAATACTTTACCTTGTTTGTCCTGTGTACGAGCATTAAACTGCTTACAGAACTCCATGATGTTAACACCGGCAGCACCTAAAGCGGGTCCAACTGGTGGCGACGGATTCGCTGCACCTCCCCTAACTTGTAGTTTAACTAATTTACTTACTTCTTTTGCCATTGTTTAAGATTTAACGATGTGTTTAAATTGGAAGCTTAAACTCATCAAAATATAGGTGTAACAATTATATTTTCTCTACTTGCATATAATTTAGCTCTAATGGAGTTTTTCTTCCGAAAATCTTAACCATTACTTCTAACTTACGCTTTTCTTCATTTACCTTTTCAACCGTTCCATCGAATCCATTGAAAGGTCCGTCAATAACTTTTACCGTTTCTCCAACAGTATAAGGTATTGCGATATTTTCATCTTTAACAGAAAGTTCATCAACTTTTCCTAACATTCTGTTTACTTCTGATTTACGCATAGGTACCGGATCACCTCCTTTTGTTTCCCCTAAGAAACCAATAACACCTGTTACCGATTTAATTACGTGAGGAACCTCACCCGCTAAATTAGCTTCAACCATTACATAACCAGGAAAGTATACTCTTTCTCTGTTAATTTTCTTTCCGTTTCTTACTTGAATAACTTTTTCTGTAGGAACAATTACTTGGTTCACAAAATCAGACAACCCATGACGAGCAATCTCAGTCTCGATATAAGTTTTGACCTTATTTTCTTGACCTCCAATAGCTCTCACCACATACCACTTCATCACCGAATCAGCCATCATTAAAACATTTTAAAGAAGTTATCTAACCCTGTTTGAAAAACCTTATCTATCCCTGCTACAGCTAAAGCAAACACAATTGTAAATGCTGCAACCACTACAGTAGACTTTTGAGCTTCTTCACGAGAAATCCAAGTCATATTGGTATTTAATTCTTCAAAAGAATCTTTAATGTATTGTATAAAGTTACTCATATTTTATCCTTTTAACGAGTTGCAGTTTTCACCACAACTCGTTTTAGTTTTTGCACGGGTTGAGAGACTCGAACTCCCGACACCTGGTTTTGGAGACCAGTGCTCTACCAACTGAGCTAAACCCGTATTTTAAAGGAGTCTCTCTTAAAAAAGAGACTCCTTATACTTTATTATTAAACTATAATTAGTCTAAGATTTCAGTTACCTGACCAGCTCCTACTGTTCTACCTCCTTCACGGATAGCGAACTGTAAACCTGTGTTTAATGCGATAGGTTGGATTAAGTCAACAGTAATAGTTAAGTTATCACCTGGCATTACCATTTCAACACCTTCTGGTAAGTTAATGTTACCTGTTACGTCAGTTGTACGTACGTAGAACTGTGGACGGTAGTTGTTGTGGAATGGAGTGTGACGTCCACCTTCTTCTTTCTTTAAGATATACACCTCAGCTTTAAACTTAGCGTGTGGAGTGATAGAACCTGGCTTACAGATTACCATTCCTCTCTTAATTTGAGTTTTTTCAATACCTCTTAATAAGATACCTGCATTATCTCCAGCCTCACCTCTATCTAAGATTTGACGGAACATTTCGATACCAGTTACAGTAGATGTTAATTTTTCATCTCCCATACCAATAATCTCAACAGGATCTCCAGTGTTAATGATACCAGTTTCGATACGTCCAGTTGCTACTGTACCACGACCAGTAATAGAGAATACATCTTCGATTGGCATTAAGAAATCTTTTTCAGTATCTCTTGGTGGCTCTTCGATCCAAGTATCAACAGCTTCCATTAATTCTAAAACTGTATCAACCCACTTTTGCTCTCCGTTTAATGCACCTAAAGCAGAACCAGATACAACAGGACCATTATCTCCATCATACTCATAGAAAGATAATAAATCTCTCACTTCCATTTCTACTAATTCTAATAACTCCTCGTCATCAACCATATCAACTTTGTTTAAGAAAACAACGATACGTGGAATACCTACCTGACGACCTAATAAGATGTGCTCACGAGTTTGTGGCATTGGACCATCAGTAGCAGCTACTACTAAGATAGCACCATCCATCTGTGCAGCACCAGTTACCATGTTCTTTACGTAATCGGCGTGACCTGGACAGTCAACGTGTGCGTAGTGACGGTTAGCTGTTGCATACTCTACGTGAGAAGAGTTAATTGTAATACCTCTTTCTTTTTCTTCTGGAGCGTTATCGATTTGATCAAAAGCTCTCTGCTCAGAATATCCAGCATCTGCTAATACTTTAGTAATTGCAGCAGTTAAAGTAGTTTTACCGTGATCTACGTGACCAATAGTACCTACGTTTAAGTGCGGTTTCGAACGATCATAAGTTCCTTTTGCCATGATTATTAATTTTAATTCTTAGTTAAATATATTTAGTGTTATTTTTAAACTCTTGTCAAATAAACTCTAAAATAGAGCCAACAACGGGATTTGAACCCGTGACCTCATCCCTACCAAGGATGCGCTCTACCAACTGAGCTATGTCGGCAACGAATTTAGAGCGGGAGACCGGGTTCGAACCGGCGACATTCAGCTTGGAAGGCTGACGCTCTACCAACTGAGCTACTCCCGCGATTTGATTAACGATTTATAGAAACTGACTTCTGACTCACATCATTGCCTACCCTAAAATCTTTAATCTACAATCTTAAATTTAAAATGTGGGGAGAGCAGGATTCGAACCTGCGAAGTCGTAAGACAACGGAGTTACAGTCCGTCCCATTTGGCCGCTCTGGAATCTCCCCAAAAATCTTAAATCAAAATTTTAATGAACTTTTGTTCTTTTAGAGCCGATGGAGGGACTCGAACCCACGACCTGCTGATTACAAATCAGCTGCTCTAGCCAGCTGAGCTACATCGGCGTTTGCTATAAAAAAACAATCCGCTATTTCTAACGGACTGCAAATGTAAAAAGTAATTTTTAATTTTTAAAACTTTTTTGATTATTTTTTATCGTTTTTATGACACTAACGCATCCTTTGATTTTTCTTTTGATTTTTGTAACTGTCTTTTTAATGATTCAACGCAGACACTCACCCCCTCTTCAAAGGTTTTGTTCTGTTTTTTCACAATTAATTCATTCCCCGGTATATTAATTTTTACTTCCGTTATTTTATTTTCCTTTTCACTCGTTTTTTGCACTTTCAAAAACACTTCTGCATCAACGATCTTATCATGAAACTTTTCTAATCCTCCTACTTTTTTCTCAATGAAGTCTATTAGTTTTTGGTCTGCTGAGAAATTTACTGATTGCGTGAATACCTTCATAATTCTTCGATCTTTTAAGTTGACTCTCTAGGATGAGCCTTATTATACACTTTTTTTATTTGCTCCAAGCTACTGTGCGTGTACACTTGGGTAGAGGCTAAACTTGAATGCCCTAGTAATTCTTTAACCGAATTTAACGACGCACCGTTATTAAGTAAATGTGTTGCAAAAGCATGCCTTAATATATGAGGACTCTTTTTTGCTTTTGTAGACACTCTACTAAAGTACAAATTTATTATTCGGTAAACAAGGGTTTCATAAATTTTAACGCCCTTTTTAGTTACTAAAAGCACCTCTAAATCCACCTCTTCAATCTCTCTTTTTTGCCTTAAATATTCTTGTAAAGTTTTATATACTGACGGTAAGATTGTTACATACCTTTCCTTATTTCTTTTTCCTAATACTTTTATTGTTTTACTTGAATGGTTTATATCTTCTTCTTTAACATTTATTAACTCATTCCTCCTCATTCCTGTTGAGTACAACATTTCTACAACCAATCGGTCTCTTACCGATTCAAAATCCGAACCTTCTTTTATTAGTTGTAAAACTTCTTCTACTTCCGTTTGATCAAAAGGTGTTTGTATCTTTTTTTGAACTTTTAACGCCTTGTGGTTTGAAAGTGGACTTACTGTTACTTCTCCAATTTTTTGCAAAAACCTATAAAAGGTTTTCAAAGAGCTTACTTTTCTATTTACACTTCTATTCGACACATTAGCATTCACTAAACTCACAAGCCATGTTCTAATTTGATTGTAATGAATATGTTCCAAATCTTCTTGATCAAACGCTACCTCACAAAAATCTTTAAACGCTACCAAATCTGTTTTATAAGCTTGAATTGTATTTTTTGAATACTTTTTTTCAAACTCTAAATATTCTAAAAAAGCTTCTATTAACATGGGGCTTATTATTTATAAAATGAAGGTACAAAAAAAACCTGTATTGAAATCAATACAGGTTTTTATACTTTAGTAGATAAACTACTATCCTACTTCTTCTTGAGTTCTTAATCTCTGAACGTAAGATGCTTTAATCATTTGAGCACGTTTTGCTACAGATGGCTTTGTAAATTGCTTTCTGTTACGTAATTGCTTCATTGTCTTTGTACGATCAAATTTACGCTTGTAACGTTTTAACGCTCTATCGATATTCTCTCCTTCTTTAACTGGAATGATTAACATATTTTTGCACCTCCTTTCATCGTAGTTTCTATATCTTTAAAATTGACAACAATCAGTATATCAATTAATTATACTATAATATTTCTTTTTTGGACGGCAAATATACAAAGTATTATTTAAAAACACCCTATTTTATTTCTTTTTAGTATAAAATGAGATAAATAAAAATCCTGCAAAAGCAGGATTTTTATTTATCTATTTTCATCGAGAACCTGTAAACAGATTACAAGTATTCCTTATTAATAATTATTTTCAAAAAAACATTAGGTAGCTGGCCTGTACTCTTTTTTGTCGATTATCATTTTTGCGATACGAAAACACGTTTTCGCAAAAATGAAAAAAACTAGGTAGCTGGCCTATACTCTTTTTTATCGATTATCATTTTTGCGATAATCTCTTTTAAGATTTCAGAAGTACCCCCGCCAATCGGACCTAATCGGCTATCTCGTAATAAACGTGCCATTGGGTATTCTTCCATATAACCATACCCTCCTAACAATTGTAGAGCGTCATATATAACCTCATCTGCCATTTTAGTAGACAACAGCTTACTCATGCTTGCCTCTTTTACCACATAAATACCATCATTTAACCGTTTTGCTATAGAATAGTTGTATTCTCTACACATATCTACTCTACTTGCCATTTCTGCTACTTTATGACGTAAAGCTTGAAATTTATCTAATGTTTTACCAAAAGCTTCACGCTCGCTCATGTAGTGTACTACATAGTCAACAGCGTATGCCGCACGTGCATGAGCATTGATTCCCATTACTAATCTTTCCAAAGCAAAGTGCTGCATGATATAGGGAAATCCTTTTCCTTCTTCCCCCATTAAGTTTTCAGCAGGTATTACCACATTATCAAATGCTATCTCAGCAGTATCTGAAGCTCTCCAACCCAATTTATCTAACTTAGTTGACGATATTCCTGGAGTATCTCTATCAATAATAAAAATACTCATTCCTTTATGTTTATCTTCTGGGTTTGTTTTGGCTGCCACTACTAGATAATCAGAATACACTCCGTTTGTAATAAAGGTTTTTGATCCGTTAACTACATAAGTGTCTCCTTTTTTTATTGCGGTAGTACGCATTCCCGCCACATCGCTTCCTCCAAAAGGTTCTGTGATACATAAACACCCTATCTTATCTCCTTCAATACTTGGTGTTAAGTATTCTCTTTTAATTCGATCGTCTCCTTCTTTATTAACATGGGTCATCGCTAAATATGCATGTGCCCACATGTTCGCTGCAAAACCTCCTGAATTTATTTTTTGCAATTCTTCTAAAAAAATTACAGTATAAAAAAGATCTAACCCTAATCCTCCATATTCTTCTGGCTGGTTTAAACCAAAGTATCCCATTTCACCAAATTTCTTCCAGATAAAACGCTCTACCGTACCTTCTTTCTCCCATTTATCTATATGAGACACTACCTCTTTTTGTAAAAAATCTTTAAAACTCTGGCGAAAGGCTTCATGCTCTTCGGTAAAGTACATACTATTCATAGTGGTTTGTTTATTAAATTTTGTTGCTTGTTTATTTTGCTTCCAAATATAAGATTATTCTACTGTATTTATTTAACGGAAAATCTTTAATATTTCTTAATTCTGATATATCTTGTAATTCTGCGACTTCATCTCGGTATTCAAAAATCTTTTTACACAACTCATAATTTATATATGGATTCTCCAATACTTCTTTGAACCTAGCTGTATTAATGTTTACTTTTTTTATAATGGGTTTTTCTATTACAGCAAAAGTTTGCTCAATTCTATTTATTGTTGCTTCATCTAATCCCCACACTTCATACAATTGCTCTGTTAGTGAATATCCTTGCAACTTATCTCTATACTTAATAATTCTAGAGGATAGCACTTCCCCAATTCCATTAATAGTTTCAAAATCACGTTGGGTCGCTTTATTAATGTCATTGGTAAAAATTTTATACTCCTTATTATATGTATGTTTTTCTATTAAGCCAGACTCTATTTTACTTTTCTTCTTTTGGCTTTCTTTTTTCACAACCCAATCTGGAAATTTAACATAAGGAACTATTCTGTTCAATAGACTATCAGATATTTTTGTTACTTGTTTGAATTCTTTAGCTGAATTAATCCATTTATTTTGCTTTCTATAATTATGTAACCTGTCTATTTCCTCTACTGACATACCTAATTGATATCCTTTAAAATCTGTAATATAATTTGGATTGAACGGATACAACCTTGACTTTCTTTTATCCACTTCAATTCTTTTCAAACTATCAATAGTATTTTGAAAAGCTGCCAACTCTTCTTTATTTATGTCTTCTACTTTTTTTGAAGAAAAATCTAGGCATACATATATAAATTGTAAAGCAACTATGACAAGCAACAAAAAGAAAACCCCATTTCTTTGGCGTTTATTATACCAGAAATGGGGCTTAAATATGTTCATTTGTTTGTTTCTTATTCTTCTACTGCTTCTTTTTTAAGGTTAATAGCATCTAAATATCTTTTTAGTTGCTTTTTAACCACTGGCATCAATAAGTATAAACCTACCATGTTAGGGAATACCATTGCAAAAATCATCGCATCTGAGAAATCCCAAATAGATTTCATACTTGCTGCTGCTCCAATTACCACGAAGGTTAAGAATAAAATTTTATATGTTAAATCTGCTTTTTTTCCTCTACCAAATAAAAATTTCCAAGATTGTAATCCGTAGTACGACCAAGAAATCATTGTAGAAACCGCAAATAATACTACTGCCACTGTTAAAAATACATTTGAAAAAGGAATGTATGCAGCGAATGCTCTTGAAGTAATCCCTGCTCCTTCATAAGCCACTCCATCAATAAATACCGATCCTGTACCATCTCCTCCATATTCAAAAGCTCCTCCGAAGTTAAAAATAATGATAACTAAAGCTGTCATTGTACATATTAATACTGTATCGATAAACGGCTCTAATAATGCCACCAAACCTTCAGATGCTGAATATTTCGTTTTTACTGCCGAGTGTGCAATCGATGCTGAACCTGCTCCTGCTTCGTTCGAAAAAGCGGCTCTTTTAAACCCTACTAATAAAACACCTATAACACCACCAACACCAATTGCTGTTGGATTGAAAGCTTCTGTTATAATTAAAGAGATCGCATCGTCTATTAAAGAGAAATTCACACCTAATATATACATACATGCTAACAAGTATAATAATGCCATAAAAGGAACTACTTTTTCTGTTACTGAAGCAATTCTTTTAATTCCTCCAATAATTATAATTCCAACTAAAACTGCTAACACCACACCTATGATAGCTCCGGCTGCTGTACTTTCTAACCCTAACAATTCTTTAATTACAATTGTTGCTTGGTTAGATTGTGCTGCATTACCACCACCAAAAGATCCTCCGATACAGAATACTGCGAATGCTCCTGCGGCAATTTTACCTAAAGTAGCAAAACCTTTTTCTTTTAATCCTTTAGATAAATAATACATAGGTCCACCATATACTGTTCCATCTTCTCCTACATCACGGTAATGAACACCTAACGTACATTCAACAAATTTTGTAGACATTCCTAGCAAACCACAAATGATCATCCAGAAAGTTGCCCCTGGACCTCCTAAAGCAATTGCCAATGCAACTCCTGCAATATTACCATTTCCAACTGTACCAGAAACTGCTGTTGCTAGTGCTTGGAAGTGAGACACTTCTCCTTCATGACTTTCATCGCGAATGGTATCTTTAATATCTCCATCAATTTCTAAATCACTGTGCAAACTTTCTACATTTTCTATATGCTCTTCAATATCATCAACCTCATTCATATCTACTCCTTGAGCTATACCATCTTCTCCATATAATAATTGTGCTCCGTGCTTTTCGATATCTTCATACTTTCCTCTAACAACATTTATCGCAGTAAAAAAGTGACGGATATTAGGAAATCCAAAATAGAACGTAAAAAAAGCGGCACTAGCCACTAACAAAATCAATACAAAAGGGGTTCCAAATACTTGAAAGAAAATCACACTACTAAAAAAATCAGAAATAGGCTTAAAAGCTTGGTCTATTTGTTGATCTAAACCTTTTTCCTGTGCAAATGTTAACATCGGTGTCATTAATAACAGCAATGCAAGTAGTTTTTTGTTCATAATATGTATTAGATTTTTGAATTAGTAGCCCGCAATATCATAAAAAAATGTACTTACAACAAGTTTTCGTTGTTAAATATAGTTTTTACGTTAGTTTTTCTTTAAATTTCTGTAAATCTTCTTGAAATGATTTTGGGTTTATCCTCAGATACTTCCTTGTTTTAGACAAATCAAAACCTGTTATAGCCGGTCGTTTGGCTGTTTGATTAAGTGTAACTGTAGAAATTGGTTTTATTAAGCTTTTGTCTAACTTAAAAGCCTGTGCTATTTGCTGGGCTATATCGTAAATACTCAATAATGTATTTGATGATATATTAAAAACCCCTAATGCTTTTTTGTCTATTGATATTTTACAGGCTAGTGCCAAATCTTCTGCATAGGTTGGCATGCGAAACTGATCGTTTACTATAGTAATTTCTTTTCCTTCTTCCAACATTTGCTTTACCCACAACACTATATTACTACGAGACATATCATATACTTTTCCGTAGACTAATATGGTACGTAAGATAGTATAAGATACTGTAGACTTTACTAAAATTTCTTCTGATTTCAATTTTGAAACCCCATAATAACTTAACGGGTTAGGTGTGTCAGTCTCTTTATATGGTCCCGCTTTACCATCAAATATAAAATCGGTTGAAATATGGATTAAATGAGTTTTATGTTCTTCAGAATAGTTTTTCAAACACCTTACTGCTTCTACATTTAACTTATCACAAGCTCCCTTATTGGTTTCGCAAGCATCAACATTAGTCATTGCTGCTGTATTAACAATAACATCTGGCTTGTACGCTGAAAGTGTATCATAAAACAAAGCTTCATTAGTTATATCGATTGAAACATAATCAAAATCACTTCTTCCACTTCTATTTTCACCTCTTGAAAAACCTATTACCTGATATCTCTCTTTTTCTTCTAGCAAAAGGTTTACTAAAGTTTGACCTAACAAGCCATTACTCCCAGTAATAATAACTCTCTTCATTAAAAAACTCTTCTAAGTGTTTCTATTTGTTCTGGTCGACCTAAAACGATTAAATTCCCTCCTGCTTCTAATTTTACAGATGCTTCTGGATTAATGATATAGTCTTTATCTGGAGTACGATATCCAATCACTGTACATCCTGTTATTTTTCGTAAATCTAAATCTAAAATTGTCTTGTCAATATATTTTTCAGGCAAATCATTAATTGCCACCTCTTCTAAATTTGCAGTGGTTTCCCCCTCAATAGTTAACCTATCAACAAACTCAATAACATCAGGAGTTACCACTAACGACGCCATATGAGAACCTCCTAACTTATCAGGCATAATTACATTATCGGCTCCTGCTATTTTTAGTTTACTATACGAGGTTTCTTTTGATGCCCTGCTAATTACTTTACAGTCTTTATTTAATTGTTTTGCCGTTAATACCACAAACAAATTATCTGCATCAGAAGGCAAAGCAGTTATTAAGTTTTTAGCATTCATAATACCTGCTCTTAACAAGGTTTCGTCGAGCGTTGCATCTCCTTGAATAGTTAATACGCCTTTTTCGTCTAGTTGTCTGGCTATTCCATCAAATTTTTCAACCACTACAACTTGCTTTTTATAATTTTTTAATTTTGAAATAGCTTGTTTACCATTTCTTCCATAACCACACACAATGGTGTGTCCTTGTAATTTTTCTATTTTTTTTTGCACTTTTTTTACTTTTAGTTGATGGAAAAACTGTCCACTGATTAAATATTCTGAAAATGAAGAAACTGCATAACCAAAAATAAACAAACTAGATATTATCAATCCGATTGTAAATAATTTTTCTCCTGTACCAAACGGGTGCACTTCTCCAAAACCAATCGTGCTAATGGTTATGATTGTCATATATAAAGCATCGATAAAAGAATATCCAAATAACATTACATACCCCAACACACCTGCTGAAACAATTAGCACAGAGTAAGTAATCGCTTTATATAATTTTGATTGAAACACGGTATTTATCATAAATCAAAAACAGAAGTTCTTTTGGTATAAATCATATCTTTTAAACGCAGTAAAAATGCCATGGTTAAATACAAACCAAAAGACAAACCCACAGTAACAAATGATATGTATATAAAAAACAAACGTACATTGGTTGCTCGCATCCCTAAACGGTCTGCAAATCTAGAAGACACATTAAAACCATGTCGTTCAAAAAAATGTCGTACGGAATGGATAAATTTCATTATACTATTTTTTTCAAGATATAAAAATTCTCATTTAAAATTACATCTTTTTCTAACTTCACTTCATTATTATATTTTTGGGAAAGACTAAAATAATCTTGATGATTTATCAATTCATAACTTTTACTTTCACTGTAAAAAGCTGCTTCAATTGTCTGCCAATCTGATGCTTCAGTTTTCACCATTTCTTTATTACAAAAGTCGAGTAATTTTTTAAATCCTTCTGACTTTTTTAACTCTTTTTGAAATGAAGCACTTCCTATATAATCTCCTTTTCCCTGCAAAACTGAAAAGAAATCAAAAAGCTTATCAGTGTCTTTTCTTGACAAAAAAAACAATACTCCTTCTATTAAAACAAATGAGGTTTTATTTTTTTTAATCGTTTTAATTCTTTTAAGTAAATCCTCTACATAATCCTCGCTAAAATCAACTCCTATAAAATGGATTGTTCTTTTTGGTAATTTTTCTTGACGTTCAAACTCATTAATTTTTCCTTTTTTATAATCAACAATTTCTTTCTTATCTATTTCAATATTGATTATACTTTCATCTAATAAAAAAGGATACATACTAAAGCCCGATCCAAAATTGATAAGCACCTCTGGTTTGCATCTTTCAATCTCTTCAAGAAAGAATCGATTTCTCAAACAATGGGCAGACACTTCTTCTAAACATACTTGATGAAGATACTTTTTTACTAAAATATCGGTTCGAGAATTATTCCAAAGCTTCGCGTACACATCCTTACTCAAGTCTTCATTTAAAGATCTAAAGGTGGATGTAACAAATGCTGTTTCGTGTATTTCTATATCCAAACCACTCATTGATACGCAAGATACTATTTTCAGTTTATTTGTTGACAATCACTACTCCAAAATAAATTTGGTTTTGGTAACTTTGCTGTTTTTGGTAAAATCCTCACTTTGAAAGAACAAGAATACATAGAAGTTTACGGAGCACGCGCTCATAATTTAAAAAACATTGACGTTAAAATTCCTCGTGAAAAGCTAGTTGTAATTACTGGGTTAAGTGGAAGTGGAAAGTCTTCTTTAGCATTCGACACCATTTATGCTGAAGGACAACGTCGCTATATTGAAACTTTTTCTGCTTATGCACGTCAGTTTTTAGGTGGTTTAGAAAGACCTGATGTAGATAAAATCGACGGGCTTTCTCCGGTAATTTCTATTGAACAAAAAACAACCAATAAAAGTCCTCGTTCTACTGTAGGAACGATTACTGAAATTTACGATTTCCTTCGTTTACTGTTTGCCCGCGCAGCAGATGCTTACTCCTATAATACAGGTGAAAAAATGGTAAGCTATTCTGACGAGCAAATCAGGAAATTAATTTTAAAAGATTTTGACGGCAAACGTATTGCCATTCTTGCACCATTAATTAAATCGAGAAAAGGGCATTATCGTGAATTATTCGAACAAATTTCTAAACAAGGTTTTGTTCGTGTTCGTGTGGATGGGGAGATTCGAGAGATTGAAAAAGGGATGAAACTCGATCGCTACAAAACGCACGACATCGAAGTGGTTATCGATCGATTGGCTGTAAATGATGCTGCTGAAAAACGCCTTGAAGAAACTATTAAAACTGCGTTATACACGGGCGACAACATTTTAATGGTAATTGATGTTGACGATGAAAAGCCTCGTTATTTTAGTCGTGAACTGATGTGTCCTACTACCGGTATTGCTTATCCTAACCCTGAACCCAACACTTTTTCGTTCAACTCACCAAAAGGAGCTTGTTCACATTGTAACGGATTGGGAATTACCAACGAGATAAACCATCAAAAAGTAATTCCAGACAATGACATTTCTATAAAAAACGGAGGAATTGCTCCTTTAGGCGAACAAAAAAATAGCTGGATTTTCAAACAGCTTCAAACCATTGCTGAACGTTATCGTTTCAAGTTAACCGACCCCATAAAAAGCATTCCTAAAGAAGCCATGGAAATTATTCTTCACGGCGGAAAGGAAAAATTTGAAATCCAATCAAAAACTGCTGGAGTTACTAGAAATTATGAAATTGATTTTGAAGGTATCATTGCCTTTATTGAAAATCAGTATAAAAACTCAGAAAGCACTTCCATCAAACGTTGGGCAAAAGGTTTTATGGATGAAGTTACTTGCTCGGTTTGTGATGGAAAGCGCTTAAAAAAAGAAGCACTTCATTTTAAAATTACCGACAAAAACATTAGTGACTTAGCACAAATGGATGTGCTAGAATTAGCCAGTTGGTTTCAAAAAGTTGACAACAAATTATCGGAAAAACAACTAACTATTGCTGCTGAAATTTTAAAAGAAATACGTACTCGAATTCAATTTTTGTTAGATGTAGGACTAGATTATTTAACATTAGACCGTACATCTAAATCACTTTCTGGTGGAGAAGCACAACGTATTCGATTGGCTACACAAATTGGTTCTCAACTAGTTGGTGTTTTATATATTTTAGACGAGCCTAGTATTGGTTTACATCAACGTGATAATCAAAAATTAATTGACTCTTTAATTAAACTTCGTGATGTTGGAAACTCTGTTTTAGTTGTTGAACATGATGAAGACATGATTAAGAATGCTGATTTTGTTTTAGACATTGGTCCTGGTGCAGGTCGACATGGAGGAGAAATTGTTAGCGAGGGCAACTTTGACGATTTAAAAAGTCACGATACCCTTACTGCTGACTATTTATCGAGAAGAAAAGAAATTGAGATCCCTAAAAAACGTCGTGAAGGAAACGGAAAAGCAATCTCATTAAAAGGAGCCTCTGGAAACAACTTAAAAAATGTTTCCGTTGAATTTCCTTTAGGAAAAATGATTTGTGTCACAGGTGTCTCGGGTAGTGGAAAATCTACTTTAATCAATGAAACCCTCTACCCTATTTTAAACGCACACATTTATCGAGCAGTTAAACAACCAATGCCTTATAAAAAAATTGAAGGCTTAGAACATATTGATAAGGTAATTGATATTGACCAATCTCCTATTGGTAGAACTCCACGTTCAAATCCTGCCACCTATACTGGAGTATTTAGTGAAATACGTAGTTTATTTGCAAAGACACCAGAAGCTTCTATTAGAGGATATAAACCAGGTCGTTTTAGTTTTAATGTAAAAGGAGGGCGCTGTGAAACCTGTCAAGGTGGAGGTGTTCGCGTAATAGAAATGAATTTCTTACCAGATGTTCATGTAGAATGTGAAACCTGTCAAGGAAAACGTTTTAACCGAGAAACTTTAGAAATTCGCTACAAAGGAAAGTCGATTTCAGACATTTTAGAAATGACAATTAATGAAGCCACAGTATTTTTTGAACACATTCCTAAAATATATAGAAAATTAAAAACGATTAAAGATGTTGGTTTAGGATACATTACACTCGGACAACAATCTACTACTCTTTCTGGAGGAGAAGCACAACGCATTAAATTAGCTTCAGAGTTGTCTAAAAGAGATACTGGAAACACCTTTTATATATTAGACGAACCAACAACCGGACTTCATTTTGAAGACATTCGTGTGTTAATGGATGTTTTAAATAAGTTAGCAGATAAAGGAAACACTGTTTTAATTATTGAACACAACTTAGATGTAATTAAACTCGCCGATTATATTATTGATATAGGTATGGAAGGTGGTAAAAAAGGGGGTAAAGTACTTACTTTTGGAACTCCTGAAGAAGTTTCAGAACACAAGAAAAGTTACACTGCTAAATTCTTAAAAAAAGAGTTAAAAAAATAAAACAACAATATTTCTTATTAGTAAATAATTTATTTTATGCATATTTTTTTTGATTTTAAATTAGTTTATATAAATTTATGAACTGATTTTTTTATAAAAAGAATCAATTAAATAGTGTTCCCCCCGAAATTATTTATACATGAGAAAAGAAAAACAATCTGCCTTATTAGCGGATAATTGCCCGCTTATTTGCGAAACGTACAAGAACATAATATCTAAAATAGCTAGATTAAACCCAAATTTTAATTTTAACACAGACATTACTTACAATTGTAATGGAGCTTACGATATTATAAAAAAGACGATTGAGAAGGAAACCTCTTTAAACTTTGTTGTCTTAGACTTAAAACTTTCACCTGCTAAGAATAGAAAAATCTTATCTGGAGAAGATTTAGGACTCTTAATTAGAAAGCTACTACCCAGCACAAAAATTATTGTTTCTACTGATTGTAATGATAACTACAGAATTCACAATATTTTTAAAAGCTTAAACCCTGAAGGTTTTCTTGTTAAAAACGACTTAACCTCAAAAGAGGTGAAAAATGCCATAAAGAACGTAACAAACAACATTCCTTATTACAGCAAAACGGTATTAAGCCTTTTAAGAAAAGAAGTTTCCAACAACCTCTCTATTGATTCAATAGACCGACAAATTTTATACGAACTTTCATTAGGATCTAAAATGAAAGACATGCCAAATTACATACCTCTTTCTGCGGCTAGTATTGAAAAACGAAAACGACATTTAAAAAAAATATTCAATGTCAAAGCTAAAGGAGACAGAGAGTTAATACTAATAGCCAAAGAAAAAGGCTTTATTTAAAAAATTAAAAAATACGGTTTTCCCATACTTTTTTTATGGTTTTTTTTATAAAAAAACAATTATCAACATATAGCTTTGGGAAGATTAAGAATAGCTAGCCCTAAAAACTTTTTACTTTTGAAAGACACTTTAATCAATTTAGTACAAACATTACTCAAGAAAAATAGTATTTCTTTTGACAAAGAAGAATTAGCTTTTCAAATTCAAAGCCATCCTTCTTACCCTAGCTTACATGCAATTACAGGAGTATTAGACCATTTTAATATTGAAAATGTTGCGGCAGATGTTCCTGTCAACTCAGAAACACTTTCTCAGCTCCCTAACTGCTTCATTGCTCAAATAAACAGTGACCATGGTCAGGATTTAATTGTATCGGAAAGAAAAAACTTGGAGTATATTATCTATGATTCTGAAAACAAAAAAACAAAACTAACTGAAAGTGAGTTTTTAAATAAATTTACAGGAATTATTGTTGCTGTGGAAGAAACTGAAAACTATCTAACAACTAAAAACAATTCTAAGTTAGTTAAAACGATCGCTTTTGCTTTATTCGGAGCTTTTGCTTTATTTTTTGTTCTTAGCAATTCAACTTCGTGGTATAACACTTTTTATTTCTTATTATCTATTACAGGAGTCGTAATTAGTAGCGCAATTATAAAACAAGAACTTGGATTAAAAACCTCTATAGGCGATGCCTTTTGTTCGGGAACTGATGATAAAAAAGACTGTGATGCCGTGCTAAGTTCTAAAGGTGCTGAAATTTTCAAGGGGTATAAATTGAGTGATTTTAGCATGCTCTACTTTGCTGGCTTGTCTCTTTTAACATTTATGCAAATTTCTAACCCTGTTATTTCATATACTATTAGTTTGCTTGCCATACCTATTACACTATACTCTTTATACTACCAATATGCAGTAGTAAAAAAATGGTGTCTTTTATGCTTAAGCATTGTTGGTGTACTTTGGTTACAAGCATTAGCACCAATACTAACAAAAAACTACATTAGCACTTTTGTACTTAGTGATTTTATTACTTTAGGTCTCGTTGCTTCATTTACTTGGTTGGCTTGGAGCTATATAAAACCTCTATTTACCGAAGTTCAAGAACTTAAAAAAGAAAAAATAGCAAGTGTAAAATTCAAAAGAAATTATACACTATTTGATAGTTTATTACAAAAATCACCTCTGCTTGACACTCAATTAACTGATAGTAGGGAAATTATTTTTGGAAATCTTAACTCCAACCTTGAAATAACAATTGTTACCAATCCTTTTTGTGGTCACTGTAAACCGGTTCATACACATGTTGATGATATTCTTAAAAGATATCATAACCATGTAAAAATTAAAATACGATTTAATGTAAACGTAGAAGATAAAGACAGTGATGTGATTAAAATTACCAGCAGACTCATAGAAATTTATAATACTAAAGGAGGTAAGGAATGCCTCTTAGCCATGGATGCTATTTATGAAGGACAAAAACCAACTGCTTGGTTAAAAGAATGGGGAGAGTGTGTTGACAAAGAAACTTACACTTTAGAGTTAGAAAAAGAGAAGAATTGGTGTACGCAAAATGGCATCAACTTTACTCCTGAAATATTAGTAAACGGACAATCTTTCCCAAAGGAGTACAGCAGAACTGATTTGATATTATTTATTGAAGACTTGGAAGAAAACTCACATACTTCTAATGTATCATTAAAAACAGCATAAAAAAAACAAAGCCCAGAAAAGGGCTTTGCGTTTTGAACAAAATTCTCTCGCGAAGAATAGACACATAGGTGAGTGTCTTTAAATGTTCGCCGCAAAAGTAACCTTAATATTTTAATTATGAAAAAACAAATTCTAAATTTAGGTAAAGCTTTAAAGAAAGCGGAACAAGCTCAAATTAACGGAGGTAGAATGCAATGTGATGCTAACAGAGATCGCATATGTGAAGACTTTGGATGGAAATGTGCAGAAAGCTACTGCCAATTAATGCCTTTTTAATGATGAAAAAATCAATTTTAACCTTAGGCAAGATTTTAGACAAAGCGGAACAAGTTCATATCAACGGAGGAAGAAAACAATGTGATAAAAACAGAGATGGTATTTGTGAAGACCATGGGGTACATTGTGCTGAGTTTTATTGTGGTTTTATTCTGTAACAAAAGAGCTTACTCATGAAAAAATCAATTTTAAATTTAGGAAAGCTTTTAGACAAAACAGCACAAAAGCAAGTTAAAGGAGGCGCTCCAAGATTTTGTCAATGTGACTCAGAATGTGGCAGTGGACACCATTGTTGTAGTCATCGATGTTATGCTATTAACGCTCCGAACTACCCAACAGGAAACTGTCCTCCTCTTGTGTGCCCTATTCTAGAATAACTTAACTAGTGTAATCTGAAAAGAATAGGCTGAATAATGGGCACTGCTTTCGAGTATAACTACACAATAAAGTTAGTGCCTTACTCAATACTTTTTACAAAACAATAATAACTTACTCATGAAAAAATCAATTTTAACCTTAGGAAAAACCTTAAATAAAGCAGCACAAATCCAAATTAACGGAGGTAGAAAAATGTGCGATACAAACAAAGACCGTGTATGTGAGGATTACGGACCGCATTGTGCTGAAATTTACTGTAGTTTCATTTTAGACTAAAAATGAAAAAACCAATATTAACTCTAGGAAAACCTTTAAGTAAAGTAGAGCAAAAACTAATTAGTGGAGGTAAATACAATTGTTTTACCAATGATGATTGTAACATTGGATGTTGTAACACTGCTAACTTTTGTCAATCCATTGGAAGCCCTAACTCAGGAGACCTACTTTGTAAATCTTAATCAACTTCTTTTAAACCTTAGAATTATGAAAAAATCAATTTTAACCCTAGGAAAGGCTTTAAATAAAACAGAGCAAACTCTAATTAACGGAGGTAAAAAACAATGCGACAACCATTACCAATGCGGAAGTGGATATTGTTGTAATACTGCTGGTTGGTGTCAATTATTTGGCGACCAAGGAAATACAGGTTACTTATGTGACGGAAGTATAATTTAATAAAATTAAAGATGAAAAAATCAATTTTAACCTTAGGAAAATCTCTCAATACAGCAGCGCAAAAGCAAATTAACGGTGGAGGTTTAAAACCTAGAAGATGCTGTGACCCAGCATTGCAATGCTGTACAACAAGTCATGCCGCATTAAACAACCCTAGCTGTGGGGGAACTTATATTTCGGGTTGTCAATATCACCCAGCCACTAATTGTTGTATTTAATTCATAAGATCATGAAAAAAACAATTTTAAATTTAGGAAAGCCTCTTAACAAAACAGCCCAAAAACTAATTAATGGCGGAGGAGCTGTAGGTTTTTGTGACGGTGAAGGCAGCTGTCCTGCTGGGCAATACTGTCAAGGAATATACTGTTATACAGAAGACGGAAACGGCAGCGACCCTGGTAATAACAACTGTACAGGTCCGTGGCAATTTTGCCCTAATGGCGGTATAAGCTGTACAGGCTGCTAACGAACCAATATAAAAATCAATATATTTTTTATGAAAAAACAAATTTTAACCCTAGGCAAGGTTTTAGGTAAAACACAGCAAAAACAAATTAATGGGGGGCAACCAATGCCTGATCCAAGATGCAAATGCTTCTGTTATTTAAATTCAACAAAATACACAACAGATTGTCAATCTTTATGTCCAAATGGAGACATCCCTGGAGTGTATGAGGGAACACCTACTTCTTGTTTTGGTGATTATCCTATGTAATTAATGATTGTTTTATTTAAAACACACCCATTTAGATTCTTTATAATGAGCGAGATTCAGTACCACAACTTGGAAAAATTGGACATGTAGCAACTACTCCAAGTCAAAAAAGGTTTTTTTTCTAGTCGTAAATTCAATACAATGCTATAAAAAACATTTATTGTTCAGATAACACCTCTATAAACATACCTTAAAAAGTTATTGATTATTTAGCTCTTAGTAATTTTTAAAACTAGGTTAGAAATTGTATATTCCTGACCTAGTTATATATTATACCAAAATTGAACTTGAAAAAATTCCCAAACTATAAACAGACTGAAGCAAAGGATTGCGGTCCTACCTGCATAAAAATCATAGCCAAACACTATGGTAAAACTATTAATACACAACAACTAAGGAGCTTAAGTGAAACCACTCGTGAGGGTAGTAGTTTGCTCGGTTTAAGTGAAGCTGTAGAGTCTATAGGCTTCAAGTCTTTAGGTATTAAATTGGCTTTCAGTAAACTTAAAGAAGCCCCATTCCCATGTATTATTCATTGGAATAAAAATCATTATGTAGTTCTCTACAAAATAAAAAAGGAGCTCGTTTATATTTCTGATCCAGCTCACGGATTAATTACTTTTACAAAAGAGGAATTTATCCAACATTGGATTGGTAATAATGCTGATGAGAATACTGAAGAGGGAATTGCCCTACTAGTAGAACCAACTCCCAAATTTTATCAAGAAGAATTTGAAGAAGATGAAAAATTTGGTTTTTCATTCATCTTTAAATACCTCTATAAATACAAAAAATTTATAGCGCAATTAATAATAGGACTTCTTGCAGGTAGCTTACTTCAACTAATCTTACCTTTTTTAACCCAAAGTGTAGTTGATGTAGGTATTAAAAACCAAGACTTAAACTTTGTTTACTTAATTTTATTTGCTCAATTATTTCTATTTATCGGAAAAGCTTCTTTAGAAATTATTAGAAGTTGGATTTTATTACACTTGAGTACTCGTATTAATATTTCTTTGATTTCTGACTTCTTTATAAAACTAATGAAATTGCCTATTTCCTACTTTGATGTGAGGATGACAGGTGATTTACTGCAAAGAATTAACGACCATAAACGTATTGAACGAATTTTAACCACATCATCTTTAACAGTTTTATTCTCTTTTTTCAACCTTATAATTTTTAGTTTGGTTTTAGGATATTACAGCCTACAAATCTTTGGTGTTTTTGTATTGGGAAGTGTATTATATTTTGGATGGGTATTGTTCTTCTTTAAAAAGAGAAAAGAACTTGACTACAAACGTTTTTCTCAAGTAAGTCAAGAGCAAAGTAAAGTTATTGAGCTTATTAATGGGATGCAAGAAATAAAACTCCACAATGCAGAAAGACGCATGCGTTGGAATTGGGAATATGTACAAGCACGATTATTCAAAGTAGCTACCAAGAGTCTTGCTTTAGAACAAACTCAAAGTGTGGGATCTAACTTCATTAATGAGCTTAAAAATATGTTTATCACCATCCTTTCTGCTAAATTAGTTATAGACGGTCAAATAACCCTTGGTATGATGATGGCTATTAGTTATATCGTAGGTCAGTTAAATGGTCCTATTACACAACTAATTAATTTCATGAGAGACATACAAGACGCTCAAATCTCTTTAGATAGATTAGGTGAAATACACAATATGGAAGATGAAGAAAAACCTAGTGATGAAAAAGTAACTACCATTCCTGAAAATGCTTCAATAAAACTAAACAACATTTCATTCAGATATACAGGGGGGCTAGAACCTGTTTTAAAAAATTTATCACTTGAGATTCCTGCAAATAAAACAACAGCAATAGTAGGAGTTAGCGGAAGTGGTAAAACTACTTTAATGAAATTATTACTTGGTTTTTATCAAGTTGATCAAGGTGATATAATGATCAACAACTTTAATCTGAAAAACATCTCTCAAAAAGAATGGAGGAGGAATTGTGGTGTTGTAATGCAAGAAGGATACATCTTTAATGATTCTATAGCTAAAAATATAGCTGTAGGGGAAGATTATATTGATAAAGAAAAATTAGCTCATGCAATAGATGTGGCAAACATTGGTGATTATATTGAAGGACTACCATTAGGATATAATACCAAAATTGGTAGCGAAGGTAATGGATTGAGTACAGGTCAAAAACAACGATTATTAATTGCCCGATCAGTATACAAAAACCCTAAGTTTTTATTCTTTGATGAAGCTACTAGCGCACTCGATGCCAATAACGAAAAAGTTATCATGGGAAAACTTAATGAGTTTTTTGCTGATAAAACAGCTGTTGTCATAGCACACCGATTAAGTACTGTAAAAAATGCGCATCAAATAGTGGTTCTTGAAAAAGGAAAAATTATTGAAAGAGGAAGTCATGAAGAGCTAATCAAACTAAAAGGAAGTTATTACCACCTAGTTAAAAACCAGCTAGACTTAGGTAAATAAGAATATTCACTCGCGAAGAATAGACACAAACCTTGAGTGCCTTTAAAGGTTCAGGGATTTAATCAAATTTAAATTATTTAAAAATGAAAAAATCAATCTTAAACTTAGGTAATGCTCTGAGTAAAATAGAACAAGAGCGAATTAAAGGAGGCAAAACAATTGGTTTTCCTTGTTCTAACTACTTTTTTTGTGCTTTAGATTGCCAAGAAGGAGATGTGTGTGCTGTGCCAAATGGTACGGGAGGAGCCAATAGAGGCATTATAAAAAATGGACAATGTTGTCCTGCTTAATTTTTTAAATAAATTACGATGAAAAAATCATTTTTTAAGCTTGGAAAAGTTTTAAACAAAGCAGAACAAAAATTTATTAATGGTGGTTATTCTTGTAAGACAGAAAAAGATTGTTACGATCAACAAGGTCCTGGAGACCCTTTAACTCCATGGATTTGTTATAACGGAACTTGCATAATATCCTAAATTAATTTATTTCATTGGTGCTCTTATCTTATCTGAATGTAAGAGCACTTTTATACATTCTAAGATGCCAAACAATACTCAAGACATAGAAATTAGAAGTGAAGAAGTTCAAGAAATTTTAACCCATGTACCAAATTGGATGATTCGCTGGGGGAATACATTATTACTTGGGCTTATAGTAATGCTATTATTCATTTCTTGGTTCGTAAAATACCCGGATGTTATATCTGCTGAGGTGATGGTTACTACCTCAACACCCCCTGAGAAAATTTATGCAAAATCAACAGGACAATTTGAAACCTTTTTAACTAATGAAGGTAAAAATGTTTCCGAAGGAGATATTTTAGCTGTTATTGAAAACAGTGCTTCATACAAAGATGTTTTACTATTAAAGAGTATTGTGGATACAATTAAAATAAATCAACAAAATTTCTTCTTCCCTATCGATAAAGTTCCTCCTTTAATTTTAGGAGACATAACTTCTAGTTACTCACAGTTTGAAAATGACTACTCCGAATATGTTTTAAACGAAAAATTAACTCCGTTTAAATCTGAGAATTTTGCAAATCAAATGTCTGTTATTGAAGCTAGGGGGCGATTACAAATTCTATTATCTCAAAAAGAGTTAAACTTAAAAGAATTAGATTTTAAAGAAAAAGACTTAGAACGCAGCAGAAAAATGTTTAGTCAAGGTGTTATTTCTGCTAAGGAAAAAGATCAAAAAGAAATTGAGTATTTACAAGCTAAACGCTCATACAAAACTCTTGAATCTTCAATTTCACAAATACGAGAATTGATTAACAATTCTGCGAAAAACTTAGAGGGGACTTCTATAAAAAAAACACAACAAGATACTCGTGTTAAAAAGAAAGCTATTCAATCTTTGCTATACTTAAAAAAGGCGATTAAAGATTGGGAAAAACAATATGCCCTTACTTCTTCAATAAACGGAAAAGTTTCCTTTTTGTCTTTTTGGAATAAAAACCAAACAGTTAATACGGGAGACTTAATATTTACTATTATTCCAAACAAGGGAAACTCATTTATTGGTAAAATTGAAGCACCAGCTGCTAATTCTGGTAAAATAAAGAAAGACCAAAAAGTTCAAATCAAATTATTAAATTATCCTTCTGATGAATTCGGAGAATTAAATGGAAAAGTTAAATCTATTTCACTTATTCCTAATGAAAAAGGTAATTATATAGTGGATGTAGAACTTCCTCAGAATTTAGAAACTACTTATAATAAAACTATTCCTTTCAGACAAGAAATGAAAGGTGCAGCAGATATTGTAACTGAAGACTTACGTTTGATAGAACGTTTTTTCTATCAACTTAAAAATATTATCAAATAAAAAATTCTTTCGCGAAGAATAGACACAAACCTTGAGTGTCTTTAAACTGTTCAAGGATTAATTAATACCAAATTTTTTAATCATGAAAAAATCAATTTTAACCTTAGGTAAGGCTTTAGAAAAAGCTGATCAAAAACAAATTAATGGTGGGTCTAATGGCTTTTGTTATCAAGAAGGTCGTAAATGCTGCCAAAATACATCTTGGGGCGTTTTTTGCGATGCTGGTAGATGCGACAGATATGGTTGCTTCTGGTACTAAATTCATAACCCTCTAAAAATTTCAATTATGAAAAAATCAATCTTAAACCTAGGTAATGCTTTAAGTAAAGTGGCTCAAAAACAAGTCAAAGGCGGAACCAAATTAACAACACCAGGAGAGTGTGATGCCATAGAAGGCAATGTTCCTTACGGTTGTCCTTGTAAAAGTAACTGGTGTGCTCCTGGCTTGCGCTGTGACACAGCACAACAAAGTCATTTAGATGGTATTTGCGTTTATAGCTAACACCTTTTTTAAACATGCATAAAGTTTCGAAACTTATTCGAAGCTTTATGTTTCTTTAACATAAAAAATCAATCTTAAACTCATAACTCACTTGAAGCAAAGCTGAGCAAAAAAATGTAAGATCGTGGTAACTTACTCCATACGCTCCTTATGGTAATTTACTAAAAAGACACAGTAAGGTTGCCAAGCCATAATTTTTAAACACTAACTACAATAAATTGTTACTTCTTTCTTCTGAAGGGAAGGGTTGTCTTCTAGCCTAAATATAATATTCGCCTTTACTCGATTACTCAATCAAAAAACAATCTTTTTAAAGGAGTTTTTCTTTTATCTTTTTTTCTAACACCAAAAACCACTAAATTAGCAGGCTTGCTAAAAATCAAATTTTAGCGATTTAATTTGTTATTTAATATAAAAGTAGAAGAATTATGAGTCCGAACGATGACAGAAAAATTAGAGAAAAACTACAGCAAAAAACCTGGAACGAAATAAAAACAAATGATTCTTGGGCAATATTTAAAATTATGTCTGAGTTTGTTGATGGGTATGAAAAACTAAGCAAAATTGGACCTTGTGTGTCTATTTTTGGATCTGCTCGCACAAAAACTGATGACCCTTATTATAAATTAGCTGAAGAAATAGCCTATAAACTAACACAAAATGGTTTTGGAGTAATTACTGGTGGAGGTCCTGGTATTATGGAAGCGGGTAATAAAGGAGCTCATCGAGGCAAAGGAACTTCGGTAGGCTTAAATATTGATCTTCCTTTTGAACAACATGACAATCCATGGATTGATAGTGATAAAAACTTAAATTTCGATTATTTCTTTGTTCGAAAAGTAATGTTTGTAAAATATTCTCAAGGTTTTGTTGTAATGCCTGGTGGTTTTGGTACAATGGATGAGCTTTTTGAGGCAATTACTTTAATTCAAACTAATAAAATTGGTCGTTTCCCTATTGTTTTAATTGGTAAAAAGTTTTGGTCTGGTTTGTTAGATTGGATTAAAAATACTTTAATTGAAGAAGGTAATATTAGCGAAAAAGATTTGAATTTATTTAGAGTTGTAGATACTGCTGATGAAGCTGTTGAACACTTTAATAAATTCTATGCGAAATATCAGCTGAAACCAAATTTCTAAAAATATTTATCTTTAAAGCTCGTTGTAATTCCAACGAGCTTTTTTATTTTCACAGGGTTTATGAAACACATTTTGTATACCCTTTCTTTAAACAAAACCTTATATTGAAACAGAAAGTACTCCTCTTATTATACGCTACCTTCTTGTATTGCTTTAAAATAGTAGCGCAAGAAAACTCTGTTGAAATAAAAGCTAAACTAGATACTAGCAATGATTTAATTCACATTTTACAAAAAACAACTTTTTATAACCACTCTTCAGCAAACTTAGATCGTGTTTTTTTACATAACTGGGCCAATGGTTTTAAAAATGATAATACTCCTTTAGCTAAGCGTTTTATTGAAGACTACAAAAAAGCTTTTTACTTTTCGAAAGAAAAAGATAGAGGTTATAGTAAAATAAGAAACTTAACTGTAAACTTTAAACAAGTTTCGTTTAAGGAAAGAAAAAATCAGCAAGATATTATTGAGGTATTTCTTAACAAACCTTTAAAACCTAAAGATCGTTTAATAATTCGTACCTCCTATTCTGTAAAGGTTCCAAATGCAAAATACACAGGATATGGGAAAACAAAAACTGGATACCATTTACGATTTTGGTATGTAACTCCTGCTGTATATGATAAAAAATGGCAACTGATGAGTAACTTAAATTTAGACGATTTATACGAAGAGCTCTCTAACTACTCCATTTCTATAAATATTCCTAAAAATTACCACATAGAAAGTAATTTATACCAATATAAAACTGAACACAATAATTATACGAACTATTATTTAGTTGGCGCTAAAAAGAAAGACATCATACTTCATATTGATACGGTTAAAACTTTTAAGTCTTTTAAGCTAAAGGATAAAGAAATAAAGACCGATGCCTATCTTAAAAAAATTCCAAATGAAGAAACTACCCAAATTATAAATAGACAAATACAATTTATAGAAGACTTTATAGGCAAACACCCACACCCTGAAATTTTTGTAGATTCTCGAACTATTAATAAAAATTCATTGCATGAAATTTATGGACTTCCTAGTTGGTTAAAACCCTTTCCTAAAAATTTTAGATGGGAAACTGGATTCTTTAAAGCACTTACCCAAAAATATTTTGATGATATCATTATTCAAAACCCTAGAAAAGATTATTGGTTAACTGATGGTTTGCAAACGTTTTTAATGATGGAATATGTAAAAAAATATTATCCAAACGTTACTTTTCTGGGAAAATACTCCAAGTATTGGCCTATAAAAACCTACAACATTGCTCAATTAAAACAAAACGATAAATACCCACTAGTATATCAGTTCAGTTCTCGTAAATTTTATGACCAAACTTTAACCACCTCTAGCGACTCTCTTTCTAACTTCAACAGGAAAGTTGTTAGTAAATACAAGGCCGGTTTAGGAATTAAATATTTATACGATTTTGTAGGCGATAGTATTTTAAAAAAATCTGTTAAAGAATTTTATACTCAAAACCAATTAAAGCCCTCTAATAGTAAGTATTTTGCGAACATACTTCAAAAGAATACTTCAAAAGATTTGCAATGGTTTTTTGGAGATTATCTTACTACCGACAAAAAAATTGATTATAAAATAAAAAAAGTATCCTACTCTCAAAACAAAGACTCTCTATTGGTTACCATCAAAAACAAAAGAAGTTTTAATGCTCCTGTTGCACTATATGGTATTCAAAAGAAAAACATAAAATTTAAAACTTGGGTTACAAATATAGACTCTACCAAAACAGTAAAAATTAAAAGAGGTGACTTTAATAAGCTTGCTTTAAATTATGAAAACAACTACCCTGAATTTAATTCTCTTAACAATTTTAGAAATGTAAATAATAGCATTATAAGCAAACCTATTCAGTTTCGTTTTTTTAAAGATTTTGAAAACCCTTATTACAATCAACTATTTTATTATCCTGATATTAAGTATAACTTGTACGATGGACTAATTCTTGGTCTTAACATAAATAATAAATCGCTAGTTAATCATAATTTTCAATTTAGCATAACCCCTAACTATAGTCTAAAAAGTCGAAACCTTACAGGGTCTTTCGCTATAGGATACAACCATTTTTTAAGAGATTCTAAACTTTACAAAATACGATATGGTATTTCTGGAAGTAATTTTCATTATGCCCCCGAGCTAGGATACAACACTCTAAGTCCATTTATTAGTTTTCAATTTAGAAGAAACACCCTCCGTGATATAGGTTCAAAATTCTTAATCGCTCGTATGGTAAGTATTGATAAAGAAGTAGCTCCGAATACTACACAAGGTGATCAAGACAAGTATAACATTTTTAACCTACGCTATATAAATAATACGTTTGATGCTATACACAGAATACGGTATGCTGCTAACCTAGAAATAAATTCTAACTTCAGTAAAATATCAACCGATTTTCGTTACAGAAAGTTTTTTACTGCTAACGAAAGCTTTGAGGTTCGGTTTTTTGGTGGACTCTTCCTTTCTAACAAAACAACGGGAAATTACTTTAGCTTTGGATTAAACCGTGGAAATGATTATTTATTTGAACAAAATTTATTTGGTCGCTCGGAAAACGACGGTATTTTTAGTCAGCAATTTGTCGTTGGCCAAGGAGGTTTTAAGTCTAAATTTAAAGAACCTTATTTTGCTAATCAACTTATAACATCTATTAATACTAGTGTAAGTGTATGGAAGTGGGCTGAAATTTACAATGACGTTGCCATGTTAAAAAACAAGCATAACTCTCCTAAGTTTTTTTATGAAAATGGAATTCGTTTAAACTTCCTTCCAAATATTTTTGAATTCTATCTCCCTATTTACACTAACGAAGGTTTTGAAATCAATAAAAGAGCTTATCCTACTAAAATTAGATTCATCATTACAACAGATATTGATAGAATTTATAACTTTATTAGAAGAGGTATATTATAGATACTTCAATAAAATTTGTTTTTCCCTCTTTTTTTTGAAAAATATTCAATGAAAATAGAAATTTTTAAATTTCAACTAAAAAAGCTATCTTTGTAACCATACCTAAATTAGATGATTATGACGCAAAATACCGAAATAGCTAATACTCAACAGCTTTCTTTTCAAGATTTTAAAAATGAAGTTTTAAAGGACTATAAAACTGCTCGCATTAGTCGAGAATGTAGTTTATTAGGAAGAAGAGAAGTTTTAACAGGTAAAGCTAAATTTGGAATTTTTGGAGATGGTAAGGAAGTACCACAATTGGCTATGGCTAAAGCTTTTCAAAATGGAGATTTTAGATCAGGTTACTATCGTGATCAAACCTTTATGATGGCTATTGGAGAGTTGACTCCACAACAATTTTTTGCTGGCTTATATGCACATACTGATATTGACGTTGAACCAATGTCTGCCGGTCGTCAAATGGGAGGGCATTTTGCTACGCATTCTTTAGATGAAAATGGAAACTGGAAAAATTTAACAGCTCAAAAAAATTCATCCTCAGATATTTCTCCTACTGCAGGTCAAATGCCTCGCTTATTAGGGTTGGCACAAGCATCTAAAATTTATAGAAATGTTGAAGGTTTAGAAAAGCACACTAATTTTTCAAACAACGGTAACGAAGTTGCTTGGGGTACTATTGGAAATGCTAGTACTAGTGAAGGATTATTTTTCGAAACAATTAACGCCGCAGGTGTTCTACAAGTTCCAATGATAATGAATGTTTGGGATGATGAGTATGGAATTTCTGTACATGCACGTCATCAAACCACTAAAGAAAGTATTTCTGAAATCTTAAAAGGATTCCAACGTGAAAATGAAAGTAACGGATATGAGATTTTCGTAGTGAATGGTTGGGATTATGTTCAGTTAATTGACACTTACAACAAAGCTTCTAAAATTGCGAGAGAACAGCACATACCTGTATTAATACACGTAAAAGAATTAACGCAACCACAAGGGCATTCTACTTCAGGCTCTCATGAGCGTTACAAATCAAAAGAACGTTTACAATGGGAACAAGAATTTGATTGTATTGCACAAATGCGTAAGTGGATTTTAGAGTTTGAACTAGAAAATGAAGAGGGAGAAACTTTAAAATTTATTGATTCTGAAGAAGATTTAATCAATATTGAAAAAGAAGCAAAAAAAGAAGTTAGTAAAGCTAAGCGCGACGCTTGGAGTGCCTATACAAACGAAATAAAAGCAGAAGTAGCTGAAGCCATTTCTTTACTAGAAACCATTGCCCAAAAAAGCAACAATGGATCATTCATTACAAAATATAAAAATGATTTAGCCACTATTGCTGAACCTATCAGAAAAGATATTTTAGTAGCTGCTCGTAAAACGTTACGTTATTTAAGAGATGAAGATTTTGCTGAAAAAACAGCACTGAAAAACTTCATCCAAACATCAATTGATAAAGCAGCTGTAAAATATTCAGCACATTTATTAAGTGAAACAGAATTAGCTACTGAAAATATTCCTGCAGAAGCTCCAACCTATGCTTCAGAAAAAAATATCGTAGATGCACGTATTATTATGCGTGATAACTTTGACGCTATTTTAGCAAAACATCCTGAAGTATTAATTTTTGGTGAAGATGCTGGGTATATAGGTGATGTAAATCAGGGACTAGAAGGTTTACAAGAAAAATTTGGTGAGTTCCGTGTTTCTGATACAGGTATTCGTGAAGCGACTATTTTAGGTCAAGGTATTGGTATGGCAATGCGTGGGTTGCGTCCTATTGCCGAAATTCAATATTTAGACTATTTACTGTATGCTTTACAAATTATGAGCGACGATTTAGCTACGTTGCGTTACCGTACTTTTGGAAAGCAAAAAGCTCCGTTAATTATCCGTACCCGTGGACATCGTTTAGAAGGAATTTGGCATTCAGGTTCACCAATGGGTGGAATAATAAACAATGTAAGAGGAATTCATGTATTAGTGCCTCGTAACATGACGAAAGCTGCTGGATTCTACAACACCTTATTAGAAGGTGACGATCCTGCTTTAGTCGTAGAGTGCTTAAACGGATACCGTTTAAAAGAAGAATTGCCAACAAACTTAGGAGATTTTAAAACTCCAATTGGTGTTGTTGAAACAATCAAGGAAGGAAACGATATTACCATTGTTTCTTACGGTTCTACTTTACGAATCGTTGAAGAAGCTGCTAAAGATTTAGCACAAGTAGGTATAGATGTAGAAATTGTAGATGCGCAAAGTTTATTACCTTTTGACTTGAATCATGATACCGTAAAATCGGTAGCTAAAACAAATCGTTTATTAGTTGTTGACGAAGATGTTCCTGGAGGAGCTTCAGCGTATTTATTACAAGAAATTGTTGAAAATCAAAATGGTTACAGACATTTAGATAGCAAACCACAAACCTTAACTGCTAAAGCTCACAGACCTGCCTATGGTACCGATGGAGATTACTTCTCTAAACCATCTGCAGAAGATATTTTTGAAAAAGTATACGAAATTATGAACGAAGCAAACCCTGCTAAATTTAAAAGTTTGTATTAATAACTATTTTTTCAAAATAGATTAAAATAAAAAAACGATTTTAGAATATTCTAAAATCGTTTTTTTATTTAGTTATTTATAAATTTATTCTGCCACCTTCTCTACAGCCTCCTCTGTTGCTGCTTCTTGAGCATCTAAAGGTTGGTTTTTTGACTCGTAATCTTCTATTTTATTCTCTATAACTGTAATAAACTTAGAAGAAGATAAATCTGAGTTATTGATAACATCTTTCAATGCCTTTATTCTTTCTGTCATTGTTGGTTGAGTATTTGCTATTCCCGCAAATTTAGCCGTTGCTATATCAATTTGATCATTTGTAATGTTAGAAGTTTTCACCCAACCTTCTTCAATATACTTTCCTTCAGACCTTTTTCCCTTAACCTTAATCCAATCTCCTTGAGTTTCAGTTACAGCAATGATATCCATAATGCTGTATTTTTTTTCTGTCTTGGTAAGTAAGTCTGGTCTTTTATAAACAACAGCTTCTTCTAACATAGCTCCCACTTTACCATTAACAGCTAAAAAAGTAGATCTAGTCCATCCTTCTTTTCCATCAATCAACTTTACCTTGTAATACTCCTTCTTCGAAACAGAATCTATAGTTTCATCTCCTGTTAAGCTTACTTTTTCACCTAAGCTAATAGAGGTTATCCATTTCCCTTTAGCTGAAGCACTTTCTCTAATAGATAGTTTATCTAATAAACAAATTGCTGAAGTTGATTTTTCTTCTTTTTCACTAATAGATTCTTCAATTGTTGAAGCTTCTCCATTGTTTTTTGAATTTTTGTTGTCTTTACAACCTACACAAATAGTAGATACTAATGCAATAGCAATTAATGCTTTTTATATTGATACTACTACAGCTATAACTGAAATTAAAAACAAAAAGGCTGTTAAAGCGACTGGAAAAAAATAATGCTTCAGATTAACAATAGTAGCTTTACTCATATCCTTTTTATGTACATAAACCTTTATCGTTTCTCCTTCCATGCAATGCATTTTAAACATATGCTTTTTTGCTTCGCTATTCTCCGTGCGTTCGTATAATTTTCCTTTTACAATATAGTTATATGTTATTTTTGCTGTTGGTACTCTAGTTTTTATTCCTATAACTTCATACTTTACATCAACAACCTTTCCTTTAACCTCTAACCCAAACTTAAAAAGAAGATAATTACGTAATGTATAAACAAATACTATAAGAGACAAAATACTAGTTATAACTACTAACATCATATTCTTTATTTTTTTAATAACTTACTTCCTATAGCACATTGCAAACAGCGTTTTTCTGCACAATAATTGTTTTTTAATTCTAATAAAGCTTGAGATTCAAAAGCATTCTTTGCCTTGATTTGTAATACTGCAAACTTACTTATAATTGAATTATTTTCTGGTTTCAATTGTTGTATTAATTGTAACAAACCTTCTTCATTAACCTCTCCTCTGGCCTCTTCATAAACAAATTTTAAAGGAATAATTGTATTAATAATCAACAAGTCTATAAATGATTTTGTAAGTCTTTTAACTGATTTTTTTGATTCTGATTCAAATGTATAATGTGTTTTCCAAAACTCATTTACTTCAATTGTAAATAAATTATAAAAATCCTCTATTTTATTTACATCCATTACCTTTGAAAACAAACTTTGATATTTGTTATATAGCCCCACTAATTGCGCTATTCTAACCGTAGGAAAATTGTTCGGTCTCATTCTAAAAAACTGAAACCTATACTTAGCCATTGACTCTAATTTGTATTTGTGTTTTAAGTAAGTATACTCATTTTGCAACTGTTGGTAATAACTATCTTCGATTTGGTCAACCAAAAAACCTGCTTGTCCAAATAACAAGGCAGATAATTGCTCTTCATTGAATTGAACTTTACGCAACACTGAAAAATTAAATGATTGTGCTAGTTCTAAAAAAGCCGCTCTATTAACTTTCAATCCAAAATTCTTAGCTAACAACTGAAACAACACCGTTTCATAATCATTATTTGATTTTTGTAACAGCTCTTTTATTACTACCGATTTATTCTCTAATCGTTCAAAGTACAAACGTTCTAACCAGTTATTTAATAAAAAGGAATTGATTTCTGCTATTTGCTTTTCACACGGAATCCAGCGTTGTTCTTTTAAGAATAACCTCCGATAATTTATCAACACTTCTTTTTGAACAACATTTTCTAATGCTACGGTTGGTAATGGACGGTTATTTTTCATAAACACCTCTGTATCGTGTTCCCATACCACATGTAAAATGACTGCATCATAATTTTTATCCTGTTCATGATGATGGGCATACCAGTCAGACGACTTCACATGAACTTCAACATTTCCTACCCATAGCTGATTATCAATCTTTAATTTTGAATTTAAAAAATCAGCCCCAGTATTGCTATTATAACTCCCAGAATCTAAAATTTCAACAACTTTTCCTTTTACTGATATTAAGTTTCGTTTGCTAAATAATTTGTATTGCCATAAATAATGTAAAAATTCTTCTTTCATATGCTTTCTTTTTCATTCTCAATGTACAAAATATTTCTATGATGCTATCAATATTAATTATTCAAAGTATTTTTAGACAACTTTTTATTCCGCTATTTTTGTCAAGCATTTTATCTTATGAAATGAATAAGAAAACTTGTAAAACATTTTAACTTCAATACAAATTTTGAAGTATTTTAACCCTCGACTATCAAATAAAAACTAAACCACATGAATAGTATAGAAAATTTACAATGGCGTTATGCTGTTAAAAAATTTGACGAACATAAGTCTCTTTCTGAAGAGCAAATCAATATTTTAAAAGAAGCTTTCAACTTAACTGCTACTTCCTATGGCTTACAGCCTGTTAAAATGGTGGTTGTTAAAAACAAAAATTTACAACAGCAATTAGTCGCACACTCTTGGAATCAACATCAAGTTGTTCAGGCTTCACATTTATTGGTTTTATGTATTCCAAAAGAGTTAACCTCAGCACATGTAGAAAACTATTTTAAACTAGTGAAAGACATCCGAAATACACCAGACGAAATTTTAAATCCGTTTAAAGAGTTTTTAACAAACGATATTGATAGCAAGTCTCCTGAAGTATTATTTCATTGGATGAAGAACCAAGCTTACATTGCTTTAGGAAACCTAATGACGGTTGCTGCCAACGAAAAAATTGACAGTTGCCCAATGGAAGGTTTTGTTCCTGAAAAGTATGATGAAATTTTAGGATTAGACACTTATAACTTACAATCTGTTTTAGTACTACCTGTTGGTTTTAGAGCCGAAGATGACTACATGAAAGACTTGAAAAAAGTTCGTAGAAAAACCGAAGAAGTGGTTATAGAGCTATAACTTTTTAATTGTTACTTGCGAATTATGAATTTGTATGCGCTAAAAACTAAATTAGTACATTCGTAATTTATAATTCGTAATTAACAGTATGCAACCATTACATATACTACTCCTTATTTTAGTCTATTTTGGTGTATTAATTCTCATTTCTTACATCACAGGTAAATCGGCAAACAATCAAACATTTTTTAAAGCCAATAATTCCTCTCCTTGGTATCTGGTTGCCTTTGGTATGATTGGCGCATCGCTTTCAGGAGTAACTTTTATCTCAGTTCCAGGTTGGGTTGAAGGTGATAAAATGAGTTATATGCAAATGGTACTTGGGTATGTAGTAGGTTATGCCGTTATTGGACTCGTATTACTTCCTCTTTATTATCGGTTAAATTTAACCTCAATTTATACTTATTTAGAAGGACGTTTCGGTAGGCATTCCTATAAAACAGGTGCCTCATTTTTCTTACTCTCAAGAACTGTTGGTGCTGCCTTTCGTTTGTTTTTAGTGGCAAATGTATTACAGTTAATTTTATTTGATGCTTATGGAATTCCGTTTTGGGTAACAGTAACTATTACTATTTTACTTATTTGGTTATATACTTTTAAAGGAGGAATTAAAACTATTGTATGGACAGACACTTTACAAACCTTGTTTATGCTGATTGCTGTTGGTGTATGTATTGTGATGATAAAAGACGAAATGCAAATAGATAATTTATTTTCGTACGTAGCAGATAATAGCTTATCAAAAACCTTCTTTTTTGATGATGTAAAAGCAGGGAATTACTTTTGGAAACAGTTCTTTTCAGGTGCTTTTATCTCAATTGTAATGACAGGTTTGGATCAAGACATGATGCAAAAAAACTTGACCTGTCGGAACCTAAAAGATGCTCAAAAAAACATGTTTTGGTTTACTATAGTACTGGTTATTGTTAATTTTTTCTTCTTAGCTTTAGGAGTATTGTTAACCGATTACGCTACAGCAAATGAATTAAATGCGCACAAAGACAACTTGTTTCCTACTATAGCCATGAGTGGTGATTTAGGCATGATAACGGCACTTTTCTTTTTATTAGGATTGATTGCCGCAGCTTACTCTAGTGCCGATAGCGCTTTAACTTCATTAACTACCTCATTTAGTATTGATATTCTTGAAATTGACAAAAAAGAAAACGAAGAAGAAAAAGAAAAAACACGAAAGAAAATCCACGTGTTATTCTCTTTTATCCTAGTTGCCACTATTTTAATTTTTAAATATTTTATTGCAGATGAAAGTGTCATCGCTAAAATATTCCAATTTGCTGGTTATACCTATGGACCACTATTAGGATTATATGCTTTCGGATTATTTACCAAACTAGCTGTAAAAGACAAACTCGTTCCTATTATTTGTTTGATTGCTCCAGTATTAACCTATGCAATTAGTTTTTACAGCAAAGAAAAAATGGGATTTGATTTTGGTTTTTTTGTCTTAATTTTAAATGGTTTCTTGACTTTCTTAGGACTTTTGGCAATTCATAAAAAACGTGTAATTTTATAATTTACAAAACTTTACACTGCATGAAACTCTTTTTCACATTCATAATAGCACTGTTATCTATTACTTTAAATGCTCAAAATAACAATCTTAATTACGATGCTAAACTAGCTAAAGAATTAGGTGCAGATGACTACGGAATGAAAAGTTATGTATTTGCAATCTTAAAAACAGGCAGCAATACCTCAACAGACAAAGAACTTAAAAGTAAGGCTTTTAAGGGCCATTTAAATAACATCAACAGATTAGTTAAAGAGCAAAAACTCATTGTTGCTGGACCATTTGGTAAAAACGAAAACGCTTATCGAGGACTTTTTATATTCAATGTAAAAACCATTGAAGAGGCTCGAATGCTAATTAATACAGATCCTGCTATAGCTGAAAAATACTTAGATGTAGATTTATACAACTGGTATGGATCAGCTGCCTTATCAGAATATTTAAAAACTGCAGATAAAATCTGGAAAATCAATCCTTAAAATGCCTAAAAAAGGGAAAGCTAAAAACACAGTAAACAAAGCGAAGCATACGCGCTTAATGAAACAAAAAGAAAATAAGCTTCGCTTGGAAAAACAGCGTACCAAAGAACGTTTAAAAGCCATTATTAAAAAAGTTAACGAACAAAAAGAAAATGACAACTCAACAACTAATTAAAAAGTTTGACTTAACAGAGCATCCTGAAGGTGGTTTTTATAAAGAAACATACAGAAGCAACGGAATTATTAAAAACGAACACTTAAATTCTAACTTTGTAGGCGATAGAAATTACAGTACGTGTATTTATTTTTTATTAACTTCTGAAAAATTTTCTGCCTTTCATAAAATCAATCAAGATGAAATTTGGCATTTTTATAAAGGAAGTACTTTAAAACTACATATGATATCTCCCGAAGGAAACTACTCATTTGTATTGATTGGAAATGACTTCGCAAATGATGAATTCCCACAATTTGTAGTTCCTGCTGGTTATTGGTTTGCCGCTGAAGTAAATAAAGAAAACTCCTATGCTTTTACTGGTTGTACCGTCGCTCCTGGATTTGACTTCAACGATTTTGTATTACCTAAAAGAGAAGAGCTTATACTGTTATTCCCTGAGCATAAAGAAATAGTAACTAAATTAACTCACATGTAATGTTTCTTTTCTAAAGAAAAGCTATTTTTATTCCCTTTATTAAACAAATTAAATTACCATTATGAACAAGAAACTTTTATTATCAATTACTTTTACTATTCTAATAGCTTCTTTGGGGTTTTCTCAAAAAATAAAATTAAAAAAAGGAAAAGTACTAGTAGACGGAAAAGAAATTTTAAAATATGAAAAAAGAGGTCTTGGTACCGAAATAACTTTTTACTCTCTTGATAATAATGATGAAGTAGCTAATATGTTTCAAGAAGACAACGGTACTCATAACTATCTTGACGATGATTATAAAAAAATGTTTTTCGCCAAAGATGAAATATGGGTTGAATCAAGTAGAGTAAGAACTAGAGGTTGGAAATACATGGTAAAGCTTTTGCTTGAAAACAATGTCTTAGATAATGAAGGCAACATTAATTCTAAGAACTTAAAAAAGTTTGCAAAAAAATACGATGAAAACATAACTAATAGAACTGTACGATTCTAAATTTTAAAAACCTGAGTTATATATAACTCAGGTTTTTTCTTTTAAGCATTATTTACTATTACATAAACGCTATTTGTAACCCCATCAATACAAATATTGCTCCTGACACTTTGTTTAGCCTTACGCCTATTTTTTCATTCTCTTTAATTTTAGTTGAAAACATCCCTGCAAACGATGTTAAAATCAAGTACCAAATAGTAGTCATTACCGCATAAATAACTCCCATTATTATAAAAGGAACGGGATTCTCTATTTCTGTTGGACTTATAAACTGCGGAAAAAAAGCTATAAAGAATAATGCAACTTTCGGATTTAATATATTAGTAACAAATCCTGATGTAAAACTACTTTTTGCTGAATTTTTCTTTTGCTCTTCATTTGTCTCAGTAATCAATCCTTTTTTTGACATCACTTTTGCAACCCCTAAATAAACCAGGTAAGCCGCTCCTAAATACTTAATCAACGCAAAAAACAATGCAGATTTAGCTACCATAATCGACAATCCCAACGCTCCAAACAACGTATGCACCAAAGCCCCTGTATTTAAACCAAAGCTAGTGTACACACCAGACCTTCTTCCTTGACTAATAGATTTGTTAATTAAGAAAACAGTTTCTATTCCTGGGGTTAATACAAAAAGAAGAGTTGCTACAAAAAATGCGATAAAATTCTCAATTCCCATTTCGTTACTTTTTAAAAATGATTACACTGTTTTTTTATGCAAAGCAACAGTAGTTCTCTTTATTAAAAAATACTTATTTTTGATTAATTAATGCAAAAAACGCATTAAAATGACATTTCAACAGATTCGATATTTTTTAACGCTAGCAGAAGAATTACATTTCTGGAAAACAGCAGAGAAAGTTTACACCTCTCAATCGTCGTTGAGTAGACAAATTCAATCTTTAGAAGAAGAATTGGGTATTACTTTATTTGAGCGAGATAAAAGAAATGTAAAACTTACCGAGGCTGGTGTGTTCCTTAAAAAAAAATGGAGCATTTTACTAGACGAGTTTGATCGTACTCATCAACACGCAAAAAAAATAGACGAAGGTTCTTCCGGACTTGTTAGCATCGCCTACCCTGGTTCTATTTCTTACAACTATTTACCTGAACTACTTACGTTGTTTTCGGAAGAAAAACCCGACTTAAAAGTAGAGCTTATGGAACCTACTGATATTACACTTGAAAACCTTCTTTCTGGTTATCAGATAGACGTTGCTTTTAGTAGAAACGAGGTGTTAAATACTTCTATTTTATCTGAAAAACTGTACGCAGAACCTGTTTGTCTTGTCGTACCTAAAAACCATTGGTTAACTGAAGATTCGTTTATAGACTTAAGAGATGTAAAAGACGAAAAATTTATTCTCTCTGGGTTGCACCATACCACCTATTTTTCTTCGTTGCTTCGCAATATTTTTAACGCTTACGGTTTTGAACCTCAAACTCATATTGAATCTGATTTTGGAAGCATGATTTTAAGTTTAGTTGGTAGAGGTTTAGGGATTTCTATTTTGCCGTATTCATATCAGTTTTCTTTAAATACCAATCTTCGTTTTATCACACTACCAGAAAATACGGAGTTATATATCAATTGGCGTAAAAACGACAATAGAAAAATCATTAAAAATGTAATTGAATACGCAGTCAAACTAGGCAAAAACTACCATCGAAAATTTGTTTAATTTTACTAAATGTAACTCCTATCTAAACCGTAAATCGTAAGATATTCCCAAAGTGTATAACAAAAAGTATGCTCCTCTCTCAAAGCTTTTTTCTTCACGCAAAATATTTACCGAGGCTCTCCAGGCATGCTTTTTATTGGAAGAGGTAAATGCATATTCTCCACTTATTTTTTGTGTTTTTAAATCAAAAACTACCGTTTGCTCTGTATTTACTGGAAACCTATCTATTTCAGGTGAAAATCCCATTCCAACAGCTATTCCAAAATAATTATCAGCATCACTATAATACCTACGATACGCTAGCGTAACTGATTTACTTGTACCGTTATCGTTAGGAGTAAAATAAGGTCGTAACGACCAATAACTATTCCCTGTATACCAGCCTATGGATCCTGTGTAAATAGTTGTTGTTTCAGAAAATTTTAACCCTCTAAAACCTAAAGAAACTTCTAAGCCAAGTGGTAACGACTTATACAGTTCTGCTCCATAACGCACCTTAGGAAATAAACTAGAGTTTGAAAAGCCTGCACTCACGTATGCGTATAAACCGTCTGTTATTCTTGGGTATAAATCTACTTCATACTGTAGGTTATCAGACTCAAAACGCCTTGAGTAATTTATTTTAGCAATTACACTCCCATATTTTGTTTGTCTTGTGTAATTAAGCGTACTGTAGTGTGATGCATCTCGTTCATTCTTATGATACAAAACGGTTGAATAACTCAACCCTACACTATTAAAACGCAATGTATTGGTTAAACTTTTTTTGTACGAAATTGCCTTAGAATTGTTAGGAGCCATGCTAATTATTTTATCTAGCGTTATTAATGCTTCCTTTGGGTTCTGTAATTTTTCTTCTGACTTTGCCTTTAGATACAGTAAATCTGTATCGTCTGAAAAATATGACAATGCCTTTTTTACTAAATCGTTTGCTTTATAAGGTAACGAGGCATACAGTTCATTTTTAATAGCCGCTATCCAATCATTTTTTCTTTTAGGATCTTTTTCCAACACATATTCAAACTCTTTTCTAGCTTCTTTATAATTTCCATCCCAAGAATAAGTACTTGCTAAAAATGAACGTATATCTAAATAATTTGGATACTTTGTTAAAATAAATCGCAACGTATCTTGTGCCTTTTTTCGTTGCTGATTAAAAGCCATTGCTCTTGCCTTTTCAAAAGCGGTGTCTGGATTACCTTGAAATACTTTCTGTTGTGAAAAAACAGTACAAACAAGTAACATTAACAGTATACTAAGCTTATATTTTATGCTGTTTAACATCATTCTTTTAATATTTTTTCTAGTGCTACATACTCTTTATTATCTGGATACAAGGTTAAAAGACTATCTATAATTTTTAAGGCCTCCCTTTTTTGTTGTAATCGTTGATATGCCTTTGCCAGTTTAAAGCTTATCTCTGGATTTTTAATTTCATTTACATAAGCTTCTTGAGCAACAACTATACTTTTTGTTTCTTTACCTGACCACCAATACAGATCTAACAAGGCTATATAAGCATCATCGTAAAATGGATGTCTTTCAACTGCATTTAACAACAGCTTTTCTGCTTCTTTATAGTTTCCATCCCAAGACAATGTTCTGCCTTTTAAAATTCTTGCATCTGCATGATTTGGCATGTTGTTTAATATAAAATCGCAAAGTAATCTTGCAGCTACCCTATCTCCGTCAAAAGCTTTTGATCTTGCTATCAAAAACACCTCATCAAATGTTTTCCCTTCTGTTACTTCTCTTATTATTTTTTGCTCTCCTTCTGTAAATTGAATTTTATCCTGCTTTCTTTCATAAAGAACATCTGGATAAATTTTATCCTGCTCTGTTACATATTTATTAATTGCTTTAAACGCTTCAAAAGATTTTTTTACCTTACTCAATATTTTATCGTTGTTAATTGGATGTGTTTCAAAAGTGTGATCTATCTTATACAACTCTCCATCAGAAAACAAATATTCACCATAAATAAAATCTTTCAAACCTCCTTTATAACGCATTAATCCTATGTGATGAATATTTCTAAAACTCTTTGTAGTGTCTAAGCCTATTCCTAACCAAGCAGTTTGTTTCAGTGGTTCAAACGTATAATTATTCGTTAAAAAGGAATAAATACTTGGCGCAACATCTAAATGAGAAGAAACAGATTTAAAACGCTGTGCTTTTTTTAACATGGGACTGTATATTAACAACGGAACGTGAAATCTACACAACTTGTCTTTTTGTTCTATTGGAATTAGCCTATGATCTCCTGTAATCACAAAAATTGTATTATCAAAATCTTCTCTTTCTTTATAACTCTCCATAAAGTTTTTTAGAGAATGATCGCTGTAAAGTAGCGTTGCATATATTTCTTTTTTGTTTGCTATTTCTTTTTTAGGAACTTCAAATGTTCGTGAGGTTTTTAAAATACTATCTACCTTCTTTTTGTAGGTTTCTTTCTCTGGAAACACAAAAGGTTCGTGATTGCTAAGCGTTGCTATCACATCTAACCTAGGCTGCTTTTTATTTTTTAAAGTACTTACAACTTTTTTAAACATTTCTGCATCTGGGTATCCCCAAGAAAAACCATCAACTCCACCTGTTTTTACATATGACGGTCCATATTTATTTTCATCAACAATAAAATCAACGCTATTATATTCTAAAAAGTTAATGATTTTATCAAAGCTAGATTGGGTTCCTGTATAATACGAAGTTGTATACCCGTTTGCTTTTAATATATTAAATAGCGATAGGTGTGATGGTGTTTTGGGTATTTCTAAAAAACCTGTGTCTCCAAAAGGTAACGATCCAAGTAGTGAAGGTAGCACCCCAAAGGTTCGACCGGTGTTACTAACAAAATTCTCCCAATACAACGATTGTGTTATTAGGTTATCTATATAGGGAGTAAACCCACTGTATGAATTACCATCTACAAATTCAGTCCCTAGCCCTTCCATTACAATAACGACTATATTGGGCTTTTTCAATGTTCTATTAAAAAAAGGCCCTAATACATCTTTTGTTTCTTCTGATGATTTTAAAAGTGGGTACTCATTTGCTTCTTCAGGCTGATAATTGTGTGTTTGTAGTTTATCCAATTTAAACTTTAAAATATCAACTGCTAAAAAACTAATTTTAGTTTGATACACAGTTTCGTTGAATTCTGAATTAAAGAACTTCAATGGCAGTGCCAGTATTAGTAATCCTAAAATTGTTTTTAGAAAATGCTTTGCTGGTATTTTCTTCTTAAACAAATACACCAATACTAAAAAAAGCAATGGAATTGTTAAAATGAACAAGTAGTTTACAATAGAAAATGATTTGGACGATGCTATTGTTTTGTAAATATCAGCATAGGAGTACCCTAAAAGATCTGCTCCTAAATTTAACAAAGTAGTTGTGCTATATTTTACCAAAGAGAATTCTCCAATTACAAGAAACACTCCTAAAACTACGAGTAATATTTCGGCTATTTTTTTGTTTCCCAATCCTAATAAGCAGTATAAAGGGAACAACAATGCTCCTATTATTAAAACTGTAATTACTGCATGTAACAACTTATACAAAACAACTTTTAATATAAAAACTACTGTATCAGTTTCTTTAAAGGTTGTAATAACTTCAAACAGTCCTAACAGCCAAATCATTACTAACAAGGCTGCAAGTACTTTTAAATACGCTACTAGGCTTTTTTTCATCATAATTTATTACTCAATCCTTTTCGGGTCATTTTCCCCCATTTCAGTTTTTTATTAAAGTAGTAATCTTTATTTCCCATTAATGCTGCATATAATATTATAGGGTGTAACAGAAAAGGTTCTATAAAAGCCGATTTTATCAATTGAAACCCCACTCCCTTTTTTTTGTATTGATGAAAACTAAATTCTTCTGAAAAAATAGCTAATAACGTATATATGACAGAAGAAAAATAGGCTGCTAAAAAAAAGCCAAGTACATAACTCCAATGCACACTTTTTAAAAAAAGCAGCACCACAAAGTATATAATTCCGAGTACTTCAATTATAGGTGCTAGTCGTTCAAAAAGAAACCAGTAAGGAAAACTTAACATGCCTAATACCCTGTATTTTGGATTAAAGCCTATTACTTTGTGTGTTTTTAATGTTTCTATAGTTCCTCTCGTCCATCTATTACGCTGTGATATAAATGTTTTATAGCTTTCTGGAGCCTCGGTCCAACATAAAGGGTCTGGAATATAAGCTACTTTATATTTCTTGTTTTGTTCTTCCATATATCTCCGCATTCGAACAACAATTTCCATATCTTCTCCAACAGTTTTTGTACTATACCCACCTACTTTAATCGCTATATTTTTATCAAACATTCCAAATGCTCCTGAAATCACCAACAATCCGTTTAATTTACTCCATGCCATTCTACCCAATAAAAAAGATCGTAAGTATTCTAATATTTGCATTCTAACCAACGTAGTTTTTGGGTAATTTACATCTAGTAGCTTTCCATTTTTTATAATGCATGAGTTCGCTATTCTTATAACTCCCCCTGACGCTATAACTTCTCTATCTGTATATTCTAAAAAAGGTTTGATCATTTTTTGTAGTGAGTCTTCCATCAGCAAGCAATCTACATCAATACAAGCCACATAATCATTCTTACTAATATTTAATCCTACATTAAGCGCGTCTGCTTTTCCTCCATTTTCTTTATCAACTACAATGAGTCTTTCAAAGGCTGGATTTTTAGATTTGAAAACTCCAGCTCTTATGGGTCTTGTCTTAATACGTTCATTAATTAAATACTCTACTTTTTCTAAGTTGTAAGCGTTAATTAATTTTTCCAAACTATCATCTGTACTCCCATCATTTATTATAATTACATCGTAATTTGCATAGTGTGTAGAGAGTAACGACCTTACATTTTCTACAATATTTAAACTTTCATTATAGGCTGGTGCGATAATTGAAATCCCAGGCGCTAACCTTGATGATAATATGTCTTTGTAATTAACAAAACTATTTTTTCGCAAATAAGAAATTGTTTCTTTTCTCGAATAAACAGCCAATATTCCATAGGATACTAAAACTAAAAATGAGTATCCTAAGAATAAAAAATGAATAACAAATAATAGATAATATACAATGCTAGAGACCTCCATAACTTTCTTTTTATTTAGGGTATTTTTTCTAAGAAATCAATAAGCTTGAAATTCCCTAGCCTACTCATTTCATTTTTAACACCTAAAAATTTTGGCGTGTTTATTTGTTTTAAAATTTTCAGAGCCAGTACTTTTATTTCAAAAATATGACTGGTAATATGTTTTAAAACAAACGATTCTTCTTCTATAGCTCCCATATTTTCTAAGAGTTCAAATACTGCAATTTGCTCTTTTACGGTTAATGTTTCGTATGCGTTGATAAGCAATTCTTTTGCTTCCGTTATGTATAAATGGTTTAAAACATGAATGGTTTTTAAGCGAACCTTGCTATTTTGGTGTTGTATTAACTGAAGTAGTTCTTCTTGATTTTCTCGTAGGTTATAACCTCTTACCAAATCCAAAGCTAACAATACCACATAGCTGTTTTGAGACCTTAGCCATTTTCGAGTATCAGGCACTTCTTGTGTTTTCATCTCTTGTAAAGCACCAAGAATTCCTATTCGATCCCAAACTGAAATCGAAATTTTTAAATGATCTAAAAAATCAAGCCCTTTAAAACCAAACAAATTGATAAAATATAAGTAGGCTTGTCTTCGAACTTCTACTTTGGAGTGGTTAATACATTTAGCTACTTCTTTTTGAGCTTCTAATACTTTAAATCGTCTTAAATCTCTAATTCCTATGGCAACTACATGCCATTTACTACTCCTTAACCTTGACAAGGCATGTTTATTTAGCCCTAGCCTTCTATATAATTGATTGATAACATCAACCATACTACCAGAAACTTCTCCTTTTAAAGTAAGCAGTGTATGAACAAACACCTTTCTGTTTACACTGGTCTTTAAACTAAGTTTCAGCTCTGAAATAAGTTTTTCTTGAGTGCTATTTACATCTTCACAACCTTCACATGCATAAAGGTAGTTTACAATATGAACTTCATACTCTTTCCCTTTATTTTTAAGAAATGCTTCTTTTTTTCTTAAACGATGCCTTACTACTTTTAAAAAAAGAATAAGATTTAGTAAAACAAAAAAGAAAACTGTAGCAAGTATCCAGATTATTTTGACAACAAACGGAAGATCTTTAAAAAAAGAATCGATAAATTGAGGGGGGACCATAAATGTTGAGAGATAAGTTTATTTTACATAAGCATTCGTTTTACCCTTATCACTAACTCATTAGGCATTAATGGTTTTACCATAAAATCATTGGCACCTAAATTAAACGCTTGTGTTACCATTTCTTCCTGGCCAGAAGCCGAAAAAACAAGAATAGGGACATCCATTTTTAATACATTTCTAACATGACTGATAACTTCCAAACCAGAAAGATAATCCATCATTATATCTGTTAAAATCAAGTCTGGCTCACAAACCTCTATAAGCTCAATTGCTTTTTTTCCATCTTCAGCAACAAACAGTTTGTAGCCTTCTTTTTCTAACTTTAATTTAATTAATAACAAAAACACTGAGTTATCCTCAGCTATAACAATTTTCTTTTCCTTACTCATTAAATTATTATTTACATACTTTTTTTACTAATTTTATAAAAAAATCATACCTGATACTCAAATATAATAAAAATATGTTAATTTAACTATTTAATTATCTGTATTAAAACTGTATTTATAAAATTGTACCCCCATGTTAAAAAACAATTGCTTTCATAGTGAAATTGTTGATTTAAGCTTTCTAAACAACAACCTCTCTGATGATATTGAACTTTATACTGAAATGATTTCTGTTTTCTTAACAGAGAGCAAGGGTAAGATTGCTACTCTAGAAAAAGCAAGTGCCGAAGAAAATTTTCTTTTAATTAAAGAAGTTACTCATTTTTTAAAATCTTCATTTACTATTATGGGGCTGCAATCTAAAGACCTACTTATTGAAATTGAAGAACTAAGCTCCCAATCAAAAAACATTAAAAGAATAAAATCGCTTATAAACTCAGTGATAAACAATTACAACGAGAGTATTATTGAATACGAAAAAATGCTCTCCTGCTTTTCAAAAAACAATAATTAACCTTTTTATAGAGTCCCCCACTACATGAAATCACAAAAACTTAAATACATAAGTTACCTGTTTACTTATTTGGTATTGTTCTTTAGCGTTTTTACGATGCTCGAATGGATTCTTCATAAGCAACTTGTATTTACAATTAATGAAAATGGAGCTACAACCAAATTTAACACTGCCTTATTGTTCTTTTTATGTACAGTAAGCTTAATTATTAGTAGAAAAAAGCAAAAAACATATAGGAAGCCTTTCTTTCTCTTCACTTATACAGTATTATTTATCAGTACCTTAACTCTTATCGAATACATCTTTAGAGTAAACCTCTACATAGACAATCTATTTATAAAAGACTCCTTAACAATAGTCAACCCGGGCAGAATGTCAGAAGCTACAGCAGTATGTTTTATTTTTTTTGCCATTGGACTTACTGGATTAAAATCAACCAATAGAGTTTATATTGCTACAACTCAGCACGTGGCGCTGGTAACCTCAATAATTTCATTAATTACCATATTGTATTTTATTTTAAGATTTCCAACAGACTCTAAAATTGTTTTTTTCAAAACTATGTCTGTTCAAACAGCCATCTCTTTTGTTTTTATTTCATTTTTATTAATATTTAAGTCTTACAACATTGGATTTAAAGAAACTATTTTAGGAAACAGCGATGGTAGTAGATCTCTTCAACGATTGTTACCTTTTATCATCCTTATTCCATTTTTTTTAAGTTTTTTAATGCTTACCCTTATAAATGAAAAAATAATAGGAGCCCAATCTGGTATTATCGTATATACCTTAATTTTAATACTCTCTGGTTTTTTATACACCTATATAGTTTCTATTGGATTGAACAAATCTGACTACTTAAGAAAAGCCCTAGAGAAAAACTTAATTAATAAAAACTCAGAGTTATTACAGTTTAAAGAAGCTTTAGATAAAATAGCTATTGTTGCTATTACAGATGAGAACACTTTTATTAAATATGTAAACGATAAGTTTTGTGAAATTTCTAAGTATTCAAGAGAGGAAATTATTGGAAGTACAAATGAAATTGTTCGTTCTGATTACCATCCAGATTCTTTTTTTACAGAAGCTTGGTTAACTGTATCTTCAGGAGACCCTTGGTTTGGCGAAGTAAAAAACAGAGCTAAAGACGGTTCTTTGTACTGGACAGAAACCGCTATTGTTCCTCTAAAGAAAAAAACCAATTATATTAGAGAGTATATGGCTATTCAGCTAGACATTACCAAACGTAAAGAAGCTGAAGAGTTACTAGCTTCTAAATATGTAAAAACCTTAGAACAGAAAAATCAAGAACTTGAGCAGTTTAGTTATATTACCTCACACGATTTACAAGAACCCTTGAGAACCATTTCTTCTTTTTCTGACATTCTTTATGATGAATATCACGATAAACTAGATAACAATGCAAAACAACTGTTTCTCTTTATAAAAAAGGCGACTCGTAGAATGAGCAGTTTAATTAAAAACTTATTAGATTATTCGCGGTTAGGTCGTCAAAGAGAACTATCAAAAGTAAACTGTAACCTTCTAGTTAATGACATCATAGAAGACTTAAACAGTACGATTAAACAAAGTAAGGCAACTATAAAATTTAGCAACCTACCTATTATTAGTGCTTACCCTACTGAGCTTAGGTTGTTATTTCAAAACCTTATTAGCAATGCTATAAAATTTTCTAAAAAAGAAGTTTCTCCTTATATTTCGATTAAGGCAAAAAAGAAAGATCAAGCGTGGAAATTCTATGTAAAAGATAACGGTATCGGAATTCCTGAACAGTTTCAAGACAAAATTTTTTCAATTTTTCAACGGTTACACCCAGAAGATCAATATGAAGGTACAGGAATTGGTCTTGCCCATTGCCAAAAAATAGTAGGGATGCACGGAGGGGAAATTGGAGTTAAATCAAAATTAGGAAAAGGAAGCACCTTTTTCTTTACAATACCAAACCAATAATTATGAAAAAACTACACACTATCTTATTAATTGACGACGACCCCGCAACCAATTTTCTTCACAAATTAATTATAGAAAAAGAAAATTGCGCCGAACACGTTCTATGCAAACAAAGTGCTGAAGAAGCCCTTGTGTATTTAAAATTTAATATTGAAAACAATATTCCTCATCCAGAACTTATTTTTTTAGACATTAATATGCCTAAGATGAATGGATGGGATTTCTTGGAAGAATACAAAAAGTTTGATAAAAATAAACAAGCTAAAAAAATTGTAATCATGCTTACCACGTCTTTGGATCCTAACGATAAAGAAAAAGCCAAAGCTATTAATCAAATAAATGAATTTAGATCAAAACCATTAACTAAAGAAAAGCTACAAAGTGTTTTAACTTCCAATTTTCCTAACATATTTAGTCAAACATAACACCTTATATCATAAAAAAATCCCAGAAAATTTTTAATTTTTCTGGGATTCTTCTTAATATCAGTTTCTAAAAACTATTGGTCAATTGAACCTAATACACGTTTCATAAAATTATTTAACGCTTCTTTTTTAGGTGTTCCGTCTTTAATCATTTTATCAACTTCAATTGCTCCGTACATATTGGAAATTAATTCCCCTATTACGTCTAACTCTTCGTCTTTTAACGATGGAACTTCTGTTAAAGCCTCAAGAGTTTCAATAGTTTCTAGTACGTAATCTTGGTCGTTTTCTTCAATAAATGAAGTTAGGTGTTTAATTACTGGTAATTTCATAATTAAGCTACTTCGTTTACTAAATCTTTCAACACATCAAACTTGTTAGTTTGAGTTTGATTTACAAATTTACCATCAATAAAAGTAGCAAAAGTAGGTAAGTTACTTACATCAGCAAGTTTTCTACTCTCTGGAAATTTCTCTGCATCAGCAATAACAAAAACCATATCTTCATTTTCAGTAGATAACTTTTTAAATTTAGGTTTCATAATACGGCAGTTACCACACCATGTAGCTGAAAATTGCACTACTACTTTTTTATTCCCTGCAACAACCTCTGATAAATTGTCTTGACTCAATTCTTGTACCATAGTCTTTTGTATTATCTGTTTCGAAAGGAGCTCGTGCTCGACCCCTTCACTTATCTCACACGAACTTGTTTCCTTTCTTAAATTATATTCTTAGATCGCTGCTAAGTACTCTGCAGTAGCTTTAGCATTTGCTTGCATCGCTTCTTTACCTTCTTCCCAGTTAGCAGGACAAACCTCCCCTTTTTCTTGTACATGAGTGTACGCATCAACTAAACGTAAATATTCGTTTACGTTACGACCAACTGGCATGTGGTTGATTCCTTCGTGGAATACAGTTCCTTCTTCATCAATTAAATAGGTAGCTCTATACGTTACGTTATCTCCTTCTACCTGAACAGTTCCTGTAGCTTCATCATACGTTTCGTTAGAGATGTCTAAGATACCTAAAATAGATGACAAATTACGATTACTATCCGCTAATAATGGATATGTAACTCCTTCAATACCTCCCTTATCTTTTGATTGGCTTAACCAAGCAAAGTGTACCTCTGGAGTATCACAAGAAGCACCAATTACGATAGTATTTCTTTTTTCAAATTCTGGTAATGCAGCTTGAAAAGCGTGTAACTCTGTTGGACAAACGAAAGTAAAGTCTTTCGGATACCAAAATAACAACACTTTTTTCTTGTTTTTAACTGCCTCTTCTAATACATTTAATTTAAACGTATCACCCATTTCATTCATTGCATCTACGTTTAAACTTGGAAATTTTTTTCCTACTGCTGTAGCCATTTTATAATTGTTTATTGATTAATAATTTTTTACGAGCACAAATGTATTTCGTTTCTTACCATTTAAAGAGTGAAACTAAAAATATTTTTTTATTACATTATAAGAATTATCAATACTACTAAAACAACAAAATCAATAAACAAAATACCATTTTAAAAACCAACAACTTACAAAACAAAAAAAACAAAGAATAAGAATATATTATACCAAAATAAAAAATATAGATAAAAATTATCCATAGTTTTATCGTAAATTTGAGCTTAATCTAACCTAAAAAAAATATAAATATGAAAGATGTACACTCACACTCTTCTAGTAGCAATGGGAAGTGCCCTTTTTCTCAAGGTGCTAATACAGAAATACATGACAACGTTATGGAATGGTGGCCTAAATCATTGAATTTAGACATCCTACATCAACACGACACCAAAACTAACCCCTTAGGAGAAAGTTTCAACTACGCTGAAGAATTTAAAAAATTAGACTTAGAAGCAGTTAAAAGCGACTTAAAAGACTTAATGACCGATAGTCAAGACTGGTGGCCTGCCGACTGGGGACATTACGGCGGTTTAATGATTCGTATGGCGTGGCACGCGGCTGGTACGTATAGAGTTGCTGATGGTAGAGGTGGTAGTAATACTGGTAATCAACGTTTCGCTCCATTAAATAGCTGGCCTGATAATGGGAATTTAGACAAAGCTAGACGTTTACTATGGCCTATTAAAAAGAAGTATGGTAACAAATTATCATGGGCAGACCTTATTATTTTGGCTGGGAACATGGCTTATGAATCTATGGGATTCAAAACATTTGGTTTTGCTGGAGGACGCGAAGATATTTGGCATCCTGAAAAAGATATTTATTGGGGGACTGAAAAAGAATGGCTAGCCCCTACAAAAAACAGGTACGATAGCGATAAAGATCGTGAATCTCTTGAAAACCCACTTGCCGCAGTTCAAATGGGGTTGATTTATGTAAACCCTGAAGGAGTAGACGGAAAACCAGATCCGTTAAGAACCGCACAAGATGTCAGAGAAACTTTTAAGCGAATGGCAATGAACGATGAAGAAACCGTTGCGTTAACAGCTGGTGGACACACCGTAGGAAAAGCTCACGGTAATGGTGATGCCGATGCCTTGGGACAAAGCCCTGAAGGAGCAGAAATTCAAGATCAAGGTTTTGGTTGGATGAATCCAAAAGGAAACGGGAATGCTGCAGATACAGTTACTAGTGGTTTAGAAGGTGCTTGGACAACTACACCCGACAGATGGAATCATACCTATTTTCATTTATTATTAAATCATGAATGGGAGTTAAAAAAGAGTCCAGCCGGTGCATGGCAATGGGAGCCTGTTAGTATGGAAGAAGCAGACAAACCTGTAGATGCCCACAACCCAAATATCAAAAGAAATCCCATCATGACTGATGCGGATATGGCAATGAAAATGGATCCTGAATACAGAAAAATATCTGAAAAGTTCTACAAAGATCCATCCTATTTTGCTGATACTTTTGCGCGTGCTTGGTTTAAATTAACACACCGTGATTTAGGACCCAACACACGTTATTTAGGTATTGATGCCCCATCAGAAACACTTATCTGGCAAGACCCTGTTCCTACCGTTGATTATACTTTAACCGACACTGAAGTTGAAGAACTAAAAGAAAAGCTATTGAATAGTGGACTTACACGTACTGAACTTATAAATACTGCTTGGGATAGTGCTAGAACTTTTAGAGGTTCTGACTTTAGAGGTGGTGCTAATGGTGCCCGTATTCGTTTAGCTCCTCAAAAAGACTGGGAAGGAAACGAACCAACAAGATTGAAAAAAGTATTAGATAAACTCGCTGAAATTCAATTAGGGTTAAGCAAGAAAGTAAGCATTGCTGATTTGATTGTTTTAGGAGGTAGTGCTGCTGTTGAAAAAGCCGCTGAAGAAGGTGGTGTTAACATTAAAGTTCCTTTTACTCCTGGAAGAGGAGATGCCACAGCTGAAATGACAGACGCTGAATCTTTTGATGTTTTAGAGCCTTTACACGACGGGTACAGAAACTGGCAAAAGAAAGATTATGTAGTAAAACCTGAAGAGTTATTATTAGATAGAACACAGCTTATGGGCTTAACCGCTCCTGAAATGACTGTTTTAGTTGGAGGAATGCGTGTATTAGGAACTAACCATGGAAATACCAAACATGGTGTATTTACAGATAATGAAGGTGTATTGAGTAATGACTTCTTTGTAAACCTTACTGATATGCAATACTCTTGGAAGCCTACTGGACAAAACTTATACAATATTGTTGACCGAAAAACTGGAAATACTAAATGGACAGCGACTAGAGCTGATTTAATTTTTGGTTCAAATTCAATTTTACGTTCCTATGCTGAAGTGTACGCACAAGACGACAACAAAGAAAAGTTTGTGAAAGATTTTGTAGCTGCTTGGACTAAAGTAATGAATGCTGACAGGTATGATTTAGCATAATTTACAGTTAATGAACATATTGAAAGCTAGATTCTTATTAGAGAATCTAGCTTTTTATTTTTATGTTTCAATTACTACTCACAAAATACTCACCCTTTCTTTTTTCTAAGCTACTAACAGTAATTGAGTTAATATTTAAATTTATTGAGCTAAAACACCTCCTAGTCTCGAAGTATCTTTGTTACAGAAACGATTTAATAATTTAAAATAAACATATTATGAGTAACGATAAAAGTATTTTTGGTTTATTAGTAGGAGTGGCTGTTGGAGCAGGATTGGGTGTGTTATTCGCCCCTGATAAAGGAAGTAAAACACGACAAAAAATTGCAGATGGTGCAGCTTCTGCAAGAGACACAATAGCTTCAGAAGCAACACATCTTAAAGAAGAAGTAGCGCATCGAGCTGAGAACCTAAAAAACAGTGTTTCTGAATCACTTAGTAACAGTTCTAGTACTTTAGAAGAAAAATTAGATACTATTTTTACGGATGCTAGTTACAAGGCTGATGATGTAATTTCTCAATTAGAAAAAAAACTAAAAGTGTTAAAAGCCAAAAACAAAAAATTACAAACTAAATAATGTCTGTTTTCAAATCACTACATACCAATTCTGAAAAAGCAGTTGAAAAGTGTGAAGAGTATATTAAAAACTCTGAAAAATACTATAAATTAAAAATTTTTCAAGTGCTAACTTCTTCACTAAGCTTAATTTTTAATTTTGCCATTATAGGTATCTTTCTACTTATTGCTTTTGTTTTTTTAGCGGTTACACTTTCAGCTACCCTTGGTAGTTATTTAAACAACGTAGTTTTAGGGTACTTACTTGTAGCCTTGTTATTTATGGTGCTTGCAATAATAGCTTATAGTTTAAGAACTACCGTTGAAAATTTTGTAATTAAGAATTTATCTAAAAAATATTTTGATGATGAGCAAGTCTTATAACAGCAATAAAGAAATAACTAGAGAATTAAGGTTGTTAAAACTTAAACGAGATATTTCTCTGGAAGAAATAAAACTTGTAAAAGAGCAATTTAAAGAAGACCTGTCTTTTGGCAACTGGTTTAAAACGGTATTTGAAGCAGTAGGAAAAATAGGAGCATATCGTTTGGCAAAAAAAATTATAAAATAACATAAAAAAAGACCTGAGTTCAGTGAACTCAGGTCTTTTTTTACTCTTGTTTATTTACTAGCAAATAGCTGTACATCATTTTTTGAAACTTCTTTTTCTCCTAAAATGAGTAAACGTTCAACTACATTTCGCAACTCTCTAATATTTCCTGTCCAATCATACTCTTGTAATAATTTAATTGCATCTTTAGAAAACCCTTTCTTAGGCATTCCTTGTTCTTCAGAAATTTTCTTAGCAAAGAAATCTACTAATAACGGAATATCTTCTCTTCTATCATTCAATGCAGGAACCTTAATTAAAATCACTGCCAAACGATGGTATAAATCTTCACGGAAACGTCCTTCTTCTATTTCTGTTTTTAAATCTTTGTTCGTTGCTGCAACTACACGTACATTTACTTTTATATCTTTATCTGACCCTACACGTTGAATACGATTTTCTTGTAATGCACGCAATACCTTTGCTTGTGCCGACAAACTCATATCACCAATTTCATCTAAGAAAATAGTCCCGCCATTTGCCGCCTCAAACTTCCCTGCTCTATCTTTGTTAGCGCCTGTAAAACTCCCTTTTACATGTCCAAATAACTCACTTTCTATTAATTCTGATGGAATAGCTGCACAATTCACCTCAATCATTGAAGCTTTAGAACGTTCAGATTTTTCGTGTAGCCAATGTGCTACCAATTCTTTTCCTGTTCCATTAGGCCCGGTAATTAAAACTCTAGCATCGGTAGCGGATACTTTCTCAATCATATCTTTAATATGAGTAATGGCATCACTTTCTCCAATCATTTCATAATTCTTACTCACCTTCTTTTTCAAACGCTTATTTTCTACTACCAACTCCTTTTTATCTAAAGCATTTCTTACGGTATTCAATAAACGGTTTAAATCTGGTGGTTTTGAAATATAATCAAAGGCTCCTAAACGCATAGTATTTACTGCGGTATCTAAATCACCATGACCAGAAATCATCACCATTGGTATTTCAGGTTTTAACTTTCTGGCTTTTTCCAATACCTCAACACCGTCCATTTTTGGCATTTTAATATCGCATAAAACCAAATCGTAATCTGTTTTCTTTATCATTTCAATTCCTTCCAAACCATCTTCAGCTTCTTCAACTTCGTAGGAATCATTTTCTTCAGAAATAATTTTTTTTAATACTCTGCGAATTGCAGCCTCATCTTCAATTATTAATATTTTACTCATATTTTAGACTTTTAGATGCAAGACCAAAAGAAAAAAGACTGATTTAATGAGTTCTTAAAACCAGAAATCATTTTTTAAGCTCACCTATTTCGTTTTCTACATCTATTAACGTTACTTTATTAACACACTCTTTACAACAAGAAAGAACTATTGGTGATTACAATTCAAAAAGCAAGCCAAATGTTTTTTACCTTAATTATTTAGTTCTTCTTTAGAGTTTCCTTGCTCTTTACTTTCAATTTCTTTCTGATTGTTTTGGAGTACCTCTTTTTTAGGAGATTCAAAACGTATCCCTTTAGCATCCACAATATGTATATCTCTTTGAGGGAACGGAATACTGATATTATGCTCTCTAAACAGTTCGTCTATTTTAAATCGTATATCGCTTTTAGGTATTGCTGCCTGAAAACTATCATTTAATGTAAAAATCAATTTAAAGTTTAACGAACTATCTCCAAAATTTTCAAAGAGCACTAAAGGAGCTGGATGCTGATACACTTTTGGGTGTTCACTAGCCGCTTGCGTCAATAGTTTTTTAACCAAAGCCACATCACTACCATATGCAACCCCAACGGTTACACTTTCTCTAGTTGTAGTACCATTCTGTGTCCAATTGTATAAACTATTTGATAAATACTTATGATTAGGAATAACCAATACTTTATTATCAATTGTTACGGCTCTGGTAGTTCTTAACTTTATTTCTTCTACTCTACCAACTTTGTCATCTAGCTCTATAATATCACCTACATGAACACTTTTATCAAGGATAATAAAAATTCCAGATATTATATCTTGAAAAAAAGTTTGCAAAGCCAAACCAATACCTATTAATAAGGCAGAAGATGCTACTAAGATGGCGCTTAAATTAACTCCTGCTGAGCTTAACGCTATTGAAAAAACAACGACGTAAACCAACCAACTAGTAAAAGAGAAAATAGTATCAAACTTATTCTTGTCTTCTTGTTCTAATTTACTTTTTGCTAGTTTTTTTAAGTACTTCAGTAAAATTTTCACAAGAATTAAACCAAGTATTAAGAACAAAACTGTTTTTATAGTAAAGTCTACCTCTTTCCCTCCTACAGGAATTCTAAGATTTAGAAAATCGGTTATTTCTTTTATTATTTCTTTCATCTGTTAGTTCTTTTTTAATGATCAGATACGATTTACTATCTAAACATTTTCGAGTATTACTACGAGTTAAATACTATCATTTATTCCATAGATGATAATTACCCATTGTAACGAATCCACTTCCATAAATCTTTGTAAGTTGCCTTTTTACCGTACATTAAAATACCTACTCGATAAATTTTTGCTGCAATCCATACAATCACTATAAAAGTAAGAATTAATAGCAACATAGAAAGCGCTATTTCCCACCAAGCAACTCCAAACGGAATTCTCATTAACATCACTATTGGAGATGTAAAAGGTATATAAGAGAATACAACCGATACTGGTCCGTGAGGATCATTAATTACTGTTGCAAACCCTACATATACTGCTAAAATTAACGGTAACATAATAGGCATCATAAATTGTTGCGTATCCGTTTCATTATCTACCGCTGCACCTACAGCTGCAAACAACGAACTATATAGCATGTATCCTCCTAAGAAATAGAAAATGAATAAGAAGAACATTTTTACTAAAGGCAACCTAAAAATTTCTTGCACAATCATTTCTCCTTTATTGGTTGCAGTTTGCTGAATAGCTTCCATTTGTTCTGGTGATACTTTTGCTGACTGCATTTCCATCATATCAACTCCAAAGAATGAAGAAGCTACTAGACTGAACACTAAAAATAAAATCCCCCAAATAAAGAATTGTAATAATCCAGCTGATGCATTTCCTATAATCTTTCCTAACATTAATTGAAAAGGTTTTACAGAAGAAACGATTACCTCTATAATTCTACTTGTTTTTTCTTCAATAACACTACGCATTACCGATGTTCCGTAAATCATCACAAACATCATTAGCAAATATCCTGCGATAGCTCCTACACCTATTTTTAATCCGTTGATTAATTTTGAAGATTTTTCACCAGAAAAATTCAACATTTTTATTTCTGAAGCTATTTTCGATTCTTCAATATGTGCAATATCAATTCCGAAGCTGGTTAATTTTTTATGACGTAACTCCTTATCTATTTTATCCTCTAAACTTTCCATGACAGACATACTTGGTGAATCTTTCGAGAAAAACTCAATCGATTTTGCCAATACCTCTAAACTATCTTGTTTCGGAATGTATAAAGCCCCGTAATAATCACCATCTTCTACCTTCTTTTTAGAATCTTCTATTCCTAAAGCGGTAAAATCCTCGTACTTTACTGTTTTTGAATCTTTAAAAATATCTTTAGAGAACATTCCCGACTCATCAACATATACTATTTTCTTAACCTTCTCATCATTCTTTTTCATTAAGAAAAATACCAAAGCTCCCATACCAATCATTAACAGTGGACTTAAGAAAGTCATGACGATAAACGACTTATTTCTAACCTTAGCTATAAATTCGCGTTCTATAATTAATCGTAATCTTTTCATTGCTTAACTGTTTTTATGGATTGCTTGAATAAAAATATCATTGGCACTTGGCACTAACTCGACAAAATGTTGTACTTGCCCTTGAGTTGTTAAATACGATAACAAATCGTTTGGAGAACTTCCGTTGGTCAATTTTACATTCAGTTTTAATCCTTCGTTTAACAGTTTGAAATCTGCCGGTAAGACCTCGAAGTTTTCTTTAAGCTTTTGCTCTACTTCTTTTGAATTAGACGTTGCTAATCCAACCTGAAACGTATTTGTTCTAAACTCCTTTTTAATATCTTCTAGCTTACCATCTAAAATTTTATTCGACTTATTAATCAACGCTATATAATCACACATCTCCTCAACAGACTCCATTCTATGGGTAGAAAAAATGATGGTAGCTCCTTCATCACGCAACTGTAATATTTCTTTTGCTATTAGTTGGGCATTGATAGGATCGAACCCAGAAAAAGGCTCATCAAAAATTAATAATTTAGGCTGATGTAGTACCGTTACTATAAACTGCACCTTCTGCGCCATTCCTTTAGATAACTCTTCAATCTTTTTATTCCACCAAGCCCCTATATCAAATTTATCAAACCAATATTTCAATCGCTTTTTAGCTTCCGATTTACTCAACCCTTTTAATTGAGCAAGGTACAATGCTTGCTCTCCTACCTTCATACTTTTATACAACCCTCTTTCTTCTGGTAAATACCCTATATGTTCTATATGATTTGGAGCTAACTTTTCTCCATCTAATATAATTTCACCGGCATCAGGCATTGTTATTTGGTTGATAATTCTAATAAGCGAGGTTTTCCCTGCTCCATTAGGTCCTAACAAACCAAAAACACTTCCTTTAGGAATGTGCATCGACACATTATTTAACGCAGTATAATCGCCATAACGTTTTACTACATTGTTAATTTCTAATAAATTGTTCATAGATTTTATAGTTGATTAATTGCCGTTTATTTAAAAACAGCAGTGACAAACTTACATATTTTTATACTCAATTAGTATACGCTTCGCTCTAAACGTTACAAGATTAATTTTTTGTTAATTTTATTATGCATGCATAACTTTTTTACAAAATACTATGCATGCATAATAAAATTTTATATATTTGGCATCCATGGACAAGGATAAATCAATAGATCACCAATTAAGAGCCACGTGGCAAGCCGTTGCAAAAATGTACAACGAGCAAGCTGCAAAGCACGATAGCACAATGGCCACGGCTTTTGCTTTATTGAATATCGATTCTGAAAACGGCACCCCTTCAACTGCATTGGGTCCGTTAATGGGAATGGAACCTACAAGTCTTTCTCGTTTATTAAAAACTATGGAAGATAAGGGAGTTATATGTCGCGAGAAAAATCCTAATGATGGTAGAAGCGTTATTTTAAAACTTACCGGATACGGTAAAGAAATGCGAGAAGTTTCAAAAGGACACGTATACCAATTCAATAATAAGGTAAGAGAACATATTACTGAAGAAGAATTAGATAGCTTCTTTAAAGTAACAACAACAATAAACAAACTAATTACAGATAAGTTAATATACGAAGATGATATTGACAATAAAGCTGTATAAAACAAACCAACAAACAAATGGCAAGAAGAATTAAAAAAGTAGCAATTATCGGTTCTGGTATCATGGGATCAGGTATTGCATGTCATTTTGCTAACATTGGCGTGGAAGTATTGCTTTTGGACATCGTTCCAAGAGAACTTAACGACAAAGAAAAAGCAAAAGGACTCACCTTAGAAGACAAAGTAGTTCGTAACCGTTTGGTAAATGATGCTTTGGCTGCTTCGTTAAAGTCGAAACCATCACCTATCTACAATCAAAAATTTGCAGATAGAATTACTACTGGAAATCTTGAGGACGATTTACACAAAGTAAAAGATGTAGATTGGATTATGGAGGTAGTTGTTGAGCGCTTAGACATTAAACAAAGTGTTTTTGAGCAAGTTGAAAAATACCGTACGCCTGGTACTATTATTTCTACCAACACTTCAGGGATTCCTATTAAGTTTATGAACGAAGGACGTAGTGAAGATTTTCGTAAGCACTTTGCGGTAACGCACTTTTTTAACCCTCCTCGTTATTTAAAATTATTTGAAGTTGTTCCAGGACCTGATTGTAAACAAGAAGTTACAGACTTCTTAATGGATTATGGTTCTAAATTCTTAGGAAAAACTTCAGTATTAGCAAAAGATACACCAGCATTTATTGGTAACCGTATCGGTATCTTCGGAATCCAATCGTTATTCCACCAAGTAAAAGAATTAGGCTTAACTATTGAAGAGGTTGATAAATTAACTGGTCCAGTTATTGGACGTCCTAAATCGGCTACTTTCCGTACTGTTGATGTTGTTGGATTAGATACTTTAGTGCATGTTGCTAACGGAATCTACGAAAACTGTCCTAACGACGAAGCTCACGATTTATTTAAGTTGCCAGATTTCATCAACACAATGATGGAAAACAAGTGGTTAGGAAACAAAACCAAGCAAGGTTTTTACAAAAAAACAACCAATGCTGAAGGAAAGCGTGAAATTTTAGCCTTAGATTTAGATACGATGGAATACCGTCCGTCTAAAAAAGCAAAATTTGCTACCTTAGAATTAACAAAGACAATCGATAAGCCAATTGACCGATTTAAAGTATTAGTTGGCGGAAAAGATAAAGCGGGAGAATTCTACCGTAAGAACTTCGCAGCAATGTTTGCCTATGTTCAAAATAGAATTCCAGAAATTTCTGACGAATTATACAGAATTGACGATGCCATGAAAGCTGGTTTCGGATGGGAAAATGGTCCTTTCGAAATTTGGGATGCTGTAGGAGTTGAAAAGGGTATCGAATTAATGAAAGCTGAAGGGGCAGAACCTGCCTTGTGGATAAAAGAGATGTTGGCTAGTGGTCAAACCTCTTTCTATACAGTTAAAGACGGTGCAACATATTACTACGATGTACCTGCAAAAGCACAAGTTAAAAAACCAGGACAAGATTCATTTATCATCTTAGATAACATTCGTAAAACTACTGAGGTATTCAAAAACTCTGGAGTTGTAATTGAAGATTTAGGAGACGGAATCCTAAACTGTGAATTCCAATCTAAAATGAATACCATTGGTGGTGATGTGTTAGCTGGATTAAACAAAGCAGTTGATTTAGCTGAAAAAGACTTCCAAGGATTAGTAATTGGTAACCAAGCTGCAAACTTCTCAGTAGGTGCCAACATCGGAATGATTTTTATGATGGCTGTTGAGCAAGAGTACGACGAATTAAACATGGCGATCAAGTATTTCCAAGATACCATGATGCGTATGCGTTACTCTGCAATTCCTACGATTGCTGCTCCTCACGGAATGGCGTTAGGTGGTGGATGTGAATTATCATTACACGCTGATAAAGTAGTTGCTGCTGCTGAAACTTACATCGGATTGGTAGAGTTTGGAGTTGGAGTAATTCCTGGTGGTGGTGGATCAAAAGAAATGGCGTTAAGAGCTCAAGACTTATTCCACACGGGTGATGTTCAATTAAACGTATTACAAGAGCACTTCTTAACTATTGGTATGGCTAAAGTGGCAACTTCAGCTTATGAAGCATACGACTTAAACTTACTACAAAAAGGAAAAGATGTTGTGGTGGTAAATAAAGACCGTCAAATTGCAGAAGCTAAAAAGCACGCTGTGTTATTAGCAGAAGCAGGTTATACACAACCAGTAAAACGTAAAGATGTTTTAGTATTAGGTAAGCAAGCCTTAGGAATGTTCTTAGTAGGAACAGACTCTATGGAAGCTTCTAAATATATTTCTGAACACGATCAGAAAATTGCAAACAAACTAGCCTATGTAATGGCTGGAGGAGATTTATCAGAACCAACAAAAGTTACTGAGCAGTATTTATTAGACCTTGAACGTGAAGCTTTCTTAAGTTTAACTACTGAAAGAAAAACGTTAGAGCGTATTCAGCATATGTTAAAAACTGGTAAACCTTTACGTAATTAAAATTACTATGCTATTAGCCTCTAGCTGTTAGCCAATAGCTAAAAGCCAATAGCCAAAAGCAAGAAAATATGAAAACAGCATATATAGTAAAAGGATATAGAACCGCCGTAGGGAAATCTAAAAAAGGTGTGTTCAGATTTAAAAGAGCTGACGAATTAGCTGCTGAGACCATCAAATATATGATGGGTAAGTTGCCAGAATTCGATGTAAAGCGTATCGACGATGTTATTGTTGGTAACGCGATGCCAGAAGGTTCTCAAGGATTAAACATGGCAAGGATTATTTCGTTAATCGGATTAGATTCTGTCGATGTTCCTGGAGTTACCGTAAACCGTTTCTGTTCATCAGGATTAGAAACTATTGGTATGGCAGTAGCAAAAATTCAATCTGGAATGGCAGAGTGTATTATTGCTGGTGGAGCAGAAAGCATGAGTTCTGTACCAATGACAGGTTTTAAACCAGAATTAAACTACGATATCGTAAATGCAGGTCACGAAGATTACTATTGGGGAATGGGGAATACTGCTGAAGCAGTAGCGCAACAATACAATGTATCTCGTGCAGATCAAGATCAATTTGCATACGAATCGCATATGAAAGCTTTAAAAGCATTAGATAGCGATCGTTTCCAAGATCAAATAGCTCCAATTGATGTGGAAGAAACTTACATTGATGGAAACGGAAAACGTGCAACAAGAAATTACACCGTTACTAAAGACGAAGGTCCACGTCGTGGAACCAGCGTAGAAGCCTTAGCAAGATTACGTCCAGTATTTGCTGCTAATGGTTCTGTTACTGCTGGGAACTCATCACAAACAAGTGATGGAGCTGCCTTTGTTATGGTAATGAGTGAAGATATGGTAAAAGAGCTAGGTATTCAACCAGAAGCTCGTTTAGTAAGTTATGCAGCAGCAGGAGTACCACCTCGTATTATGGGAATTGGTCCTGTAGCCGCTATTCCAAAAGCATTAAAACAAGCAGGTTTACAACAAAGTGATATTGAATTAATTGAGCTAAATGAAGCGTTTGCTTCACAATCGTTAGCAGTTATTCGCGAATTAGGATTAAATCCGGATATCGTTAACGTAAATGGTGGAGCAATTGCTTTAGGTCACCCATTAGGATGTACTGGTGGTAAACTATCTGTTCAGTTATTTGATGAAATGCGTAAGCGTAACATGAATAACAAATACGGAATGGTAACCATGTGTGTAGGTACTGGTCAAGGTGCTGCTGGTATTTTTGAATTCCTAAATTAAGAAACAAGACTATTAGAATCAAGAAACAAGACGATGCACAATTTCAAAAAATTAAAAATTTGGACTGAAAGCATGAATTTAGTTTCTGATTCTTATAAATTAACTAGAACCTTTCCAGACTTTGAAAAGTTTGGCTTGGTTTCTCAGATGAATAGATGTGCTGTTTCTATTCCTTCTAACATAGCTGAGGGTTCAAGTAAAAGCACTAACAAACATTTTAATAAATATTTAGAAGATAGCTTAGGTTCTTCATTTGAATGGGAAACACAATTAATTATTGCTTTTAATGAAAGCTACCTATCTGAAGAAAAGTTTAAAGAATTAGAACAAAAAATTAAGTCAATACAAAAAATGATTTCAAGTTTCCAATCTGGTCTGAATAAGTCTTGACTCTTGGCTCTTGAATCTTAAAATCTAATATACTATGTCAGAATTAACAAAAGATCTTTTACGCGGAGGGCAGTTCTTAGTAAAAGAAACAACATGTGAAGATATATTTACTCCTGAAGATTTTTCAGAAGAGCAAACAATGATGCGTGATGCAGTTAAAGAATTTAACGACCGTGAAATCATTCCTCATAAAGAACGTTTCGAAAAGAAAGATTATGCACTTACCGAAGAAACGATGCGTAAAGCTGGTGAATTAGGATTTTTAGGGGTGGCGGTTCCTGAAGCTTATGGCGGATTAGGAATGGGATTCGTTTCTACCATGTTAACATGTGATTACATTTCAAGTGGAACTGGATCTTTTAGTACAGCTTTTGGTGCGCATACAGGTATTGGTACGATGCCAATTACCTTATACGGTACTGAAGAGCAAAAGCAAAAATACGTTCCTGCTTTAGCAATGGGAGAGCGTTTTGGAGCTTACTGTTTAACAGAACCAGGAGCAGGATCGGATGCGAACTCAGGTAAAACTACTGCTGAGTTAACTGAAGACGGAAAGCATTATAAAATTAACGGACAAAAAATGTGGATTTCGAATGCAGGTTTTGCTGAAATCTTCATCGTTTTTGCTCGTATCGAAGACGATAAAAACATTACTGGTTTTATCTTAGAATATGATAAAAACAATCCTAACGGAGTAACTTTAGGAGAAGAAGAACACAAATTAGGTATTCGTGCCTCTTCTACTCGTCAGGTATTTTTCAACGATACCTTAATTCCTGTTGAAAACATGTTATCTGTTCGTGGTGGTGGATTCAAAATTGCAATGAACGCCTTAAACGTTGGTCGTATCAAATTAGCAGGAGCTTGTTTAGATTCTCAAAGAAGAATTATAACTCACGCTGTAAACTATGCTAACGAGCGTAAGCAATTTAAAACTCCTATTGCTGAGTTCGGAGCTATTAAAATGAAATTAGCTGAAATGGCTACCAATGCTTATGTTGGTGAGTCTGCATCATACAGAGCTGCTAAAAATATTGAAGACAGAATCGCGATTCGTGAGTCAGAAGGAAACTCTCATCAAGAAGCAGAATTAAAAGGCGTTGAAGAATACGCTATTGAATGTTCTATCTTAAAAGTAGCGGTTTCTGAAGACGTACAAAACTGTGCTGATGAAGGAATCCAAATTTACGGAGGTATGGGATTCTCTGAAGAAACTCCAATGGAGTCTGCTTGGAGAGATGCTCGTATTGCTCGTATCTACGAAGGTACTAACGAAATTAACCGTTTATTATCGGTAGGAATGTTAGTTAAAAAAGCAATGAAAGGTCATGTAGATTTATTAAATCCTGCAATGGCAGTTCAAAACGAATTAATGGGAATTCCTTCTTTCGATACTCCAGATTATTCTGAATTATTCTCAGAAGAAAAAGAAATCCTTGCTAAACTTAAGAAAGTATTCTTAATGGTTGCAGGAGCTGCTTTACAAAAATTTGGACCAGAGTTAGAGCAACACCAACAGTTATTAACGGCTGCTTCAAATATTTTAATTGAAATATACATGGCAGAATCTGGAATTTTAAGAACTGAAAAGAACGCGAAGCGTTTTGGTGAAGAGGCTCAAAAAGAACAGATTGCAATGGCTAAGTTATACTTATACAATGCTGTAGAAATTATTACTAAAAGCGCAAGAGAAGGAATTATTTCTTTCGCTGAAGGTGATGAGCAACGCATGATGTTAATGGGACTTAAGCGTTTTACAAAGTATGCAAACTACCCTAACGTAGTTGAGTTACGTGACACAATCGCAGAAAAATTAAAAGCAGAAAATAAATACTGCTTCTAAAAAAATAGAAAAATTTTCTTCAACTTTTATAGGTTTTAGAATTTAGTTGTTTGTTTAAAAGATCGTCAAATTAGGTTTTGGCGGTCTTTTTTTATACTCTCAAAAAACGTTATTAAACCTATACGCTACAATATCAACCTACTAAAAAACAAGAATCTTAAGGTTTTCTTAAAACGTTTTTTCATATCTTTAATGGTATATTTATTGTTATTTAGAAGCAAAAAACATAAAATAGCATGATAAAACTTACCAATTCAGCACTACTAGGAATGGCTTTTTTAGCGATGGTTAGCTGTAAAAACGAAGCAAAAAAAACAGATACACAAGAAACTGTTAAACAAGAAACAGCAGCTACTATGACTGATGTTACAGGAAACTACGTTTCATCAGAATACGAAAAAAGAAACGAAGGGTACGACTGGGTTTCAGTTGCTGTAAGACCTTCCGCAAATGACAATATAAAAATTGCTGTTCGCTCACGTGCTGACAAGAAAAAACCTACCTGTACTTTTGACGCTCTTGCGGAAAAAACAAATGACAGCACGTATACAACTGACATAAATGGTAAAACTGTAGTTTTTTCTTTTAAAAACAAACAAATTTCTATTGCAACGGCAAACAAAGAAGATAATAGTTTATTAAACTTTTACTGTTCAGGTGGAGGAAGTCTTGCGGGTTCTTATCATAAAATTGAAGGAAACCTTGACCAAACACAAATAGACAAAACTATTTTTAGAAAAAATGTAACCTTACAAGGAATTAGTTTTAGCATTGCTACTCAAAAAAATGGAATGGAAACTGAATTAACGGTTACTCCTTACGGATTAGAAATTGACAATTTCGCCGTTACTCAAACAATTGACGGTAATGTTGTAGATGCTGAAATTGAAGATTTAAATTCTGATGGTTCTCCAGAAGTATTAATCTACACAAAATCTGACGGAAGTGGAAGCTACGGAAATGTAATAGGATTTTCAGTAAACAATAAAAAATCGATGAGTCAAATATACTTCCCTCCTATTACCGATAATAAAGAATTAAGCAAGGGATATATGGGGCACGATGAGTTTACCATTATTGAAACAACCTTAGCGCAACGTTTTCCTATTTATAAAGAAGACGATACTAATGCCAACCCTACTGGTGGTACCAGACAAATTACTTACAAATTGGTAGATGGTGAAGCATCAAGAAAATTTGTAGTAAAAAACTCAACTGAATTGAACACTAATAACTAAACTTACATAGTATGAAAAAACTATCATTTGTATTCGCAGTAATCCTATTAATTACAGTGTCTTGTGCTAAAAAAGATACTGCTGAACAATTATACGGAACCACTTGGGAACTAGAATACATTTCTGGACCTAGAATTGCTTTTGAAGGATTGTTTCCTGATAAAAAACCACAACTTACGTTTGATAAAGAAACAAACAAAGCTACAGGAAATAACGGTTGTAACGGGTATGCTGCTGAATTTACGTTAGGAGAAGAAAATGCAATTTCTTTTGGAGAACCAGGACCAACAACTATGATGTACTGCGGACAAGGAGAACAAGAGTTTTTAAAAACCATTAAAAAAATAAACAAGTATAGTTTTGACATAGAAGGAAAACTAAACTTATTGATGGACGATGTAACCATGATGCGCTTTAAAAAAGTAACTACTGAAGAATAATTCACGATAGTTGTTACTTTAAACGAATTAATAACTTAGGGGAAACCTCATACTATATAGCCTTTTTTTGGTTTGTTAGTATGAGGTTTATTTTTTACTATCAAAGGCAGCGTCCGCTCATAAGTATACAGAGAATGTTGGGTTGAATCTATACAGATGTAAAAGCAGAGAACATGCCGTGATATTAGCGACCCATGCCGTAGTGTCTTCGGAGCATGCCGTGATATCAGCGACCGTGTAACCTTTAATGGCACTTAAAACATCTTTTATTCCCTAAATAGCTGAGCTTATGGGATTCCGTAAGAGTTTATAAATACTTTGTATTAGGTTCGTAAGAATTGTAAAACAATTAGCTTTTATAATTAATTAACAAATAACAATAACTTTACTTTTAATAAAGTGTTGGTTTTGATATATTTGACAGTGTATAAAAAAATCTATACTTTATGATATCCCATGTTTTTATCGGGATAAAAGAACTAAAGCTTGGTATATAACGAGTTGTAACCAATTAAAACAATCCACTGAACAGTAGTGAACATTTTTGAAACAAATAGACTTTTAATTAGAACTCTCAAAAAGGAAGATTCCGAAGATTATTTTGATATGATGGGAAATCCCAATGTTATGAACCCCATCCCAAGAAAGGTTATGACTAAAGAGGAAAGTAATAACCATCTAAACAACTTTCTTAATCAACCTGAAATATCAGTTTGGGCAATAGAATTAAAATCTGAAAATAATTTCATTGGACTTTGCGCTTTTCTAAAAAACAATGAGAATGAAGATGAAATTGGTTATAGATTGCGAGAAAAGTATTGGAAAAAAGGCTATGGTACAGAAGTAACAGTTGGACTTCTTAATTATGGTTTTGACCAAATGAAAATGGATAAAATAACAGCAGATGTCGATACCCGAAATTTGAATTCAGTTAAAATTTTAGAAAAGTTTATGACTGCGAAAAAAGAATTCTTTAATGAAGCAGACAACTGCACGGACAGAAGATATGAAATCAGTAAAAAAACTGGTTACAACACGGTATATAGCAAATAGGGCATTCAGTGGTTTACGAAAGTTTAGTGCTATTTACTATCACCGCCAAATCGTTGATTTGGCTTTTAAAATGAATAAGGTAAAAACAAAATACAACGATTTGGCTCAGTGCAAACTTGAAAGTTTATCGCTTTCTATTGCCCTACTTGCCATATACTAATCGTTAGCTACAATTAAAACAAACGATAAATGAAAGTATTTCTAAGTTGGTCAGGAAGTAAAAGCCATAGAGTTGCATTGACTCTCAGAGATTGGTTGCCATCAGTAATCCAATCAATTCAACCTTATGTAAGTTCAGAAGATATAGATAAAGGTGCTCGATGGAGTACTGATATTGCAAAAGAACTTGAAGATTCAGGGTTTGGTATTCTATGTGTGACTAAAGAAAATCTTCATGCCCCTTGGCTAACATTTGAAGCTGGAGCATTATCAAAGAAACTTGAAAAGTCTTACGTCAGCCCCTTCCTTTTTGATATTAAAAGATCCGAAATAAATGGACCAATTCTTCAATTCCAGTCAACAGTTCATAATGAAGAAGATGTTTTGAAGTTGATTAAGACAATCAATAAAGCATGTGGAGATACTAAGCTAAGTGATGAAATGGTAGAAAAGGCATTTAAAGCATGGTATCCAACACTTCAAGAAGAACTTAAAAAAGTAACTGAAGAATTCAAAACTGAAGAAGCGGATACTGAAGAACCTGAAAAAGAAAAGCAGGAAATTCTTGAAGAACTTCTCGAATTAACGAGAATCAATCAAAAAATTCTCCGTTCGCCAGAGGTACTCCTTCCACCTGATTATTTAAATGATGTGTTAAGAGAAAGAGGGGATAAACGTGCTATGATATTTTACGATGAGTATAGGCACTTCAATAAAGAATTGGAACACATGATTTACCGCTTAAAAGAACTTGTTGACAGGTATAGCGGAGAGAAAATGCCAGTGGACGAAGAATTTATGGATTTGGTCATGAGAATGAGTGAAATTCATGATAGAACCCAAATGCTCGATAGAAGAATGAGAAAATATATGATGAGATAAAAAATCTGTAGCTAACAAAACCTATAAGCAATAGCACCCTGCGGGACGCTACTGCTCATAGCCCAACCGTTGTACTGCATTAAGAAATGAAAAAAATAATTGAATCAGATAGACTATTGTTGCGTGAATTGGATATTTCGGATTCTGAAGATTTTTATAATTTAAACTCTGATCCTGAAGTTTTACAATACACAGGAGACAACTCCTTTTCATCAATTTCTGATGCAGAATTATTCCTGAAAAATTACAATGACTATAAAATAAATGGATTTGGTCGTTGGGCTGTAATTTCTAAAGAATCAAACGATTTTTTAGGTTGGTGTGGCTTAAAACTAAATGATGAAAAGCTAATTGACTTAGGCTTTCGTTTTTTTAAAAGTCAATGGGGAAAAGGATATGCAACTGAATCTGCAAAAGCTTCTTTGGATTATGGATTCAACAATTTAAAGATTGATGAAATCATTGGGCGAGCTTCAATTGACAATAAAGCTTCTGTTAGAGTTTTAGAAAAACTGAAAATGAATTTTTGGAAAAATGATAGTTGTAAAGGAATTGAAAACTCTGTTTATTATAAAATAAATAAAACGCAGTACAACAAAGAACTGAGGTAAAAAACAAGTACATTTTATACTTTTTTAAACAAACGTACTTTTATAATTTGCGTCATAAGGCAAACCACTTTTTACAATAGCAAAAGCTTGTTTTAGTAGCTTATTACACACCGCT